>CABUQW010000012.1 GCA_902493895.1 uncultured Collinsella sp.
GGCCGAGCAGCCCGTACACCTCGCCCTCGCGGATATGAAGGCTCACGTCGGCCACGGCGTCCTGCGCCTGGTCGCCGCGGCCGAAGCGCTTGGTGAGCCCGCGCGTCTCGAGCATGTAACCCATGGGTTCGTCCTTTCTCTTCCGGGCGCGCGGGCCGAGTCGCCGTGCCCGCGCGCCTTACCTTTCGGGTTCACCATCCATGGTGGGGCGCGTTTCTAACGAAGCCGTAACGGCCGTTGGGCTCTTTTGGCGCCAGCCAATCTCGACCCGCACGCCACTCATGGTATGTTTATCGCGATAACAAGGACGGAGGTGCCCGTGGCACGCAATAAGTACCCGGAGGAGACGGTCGAGAAGATTCTCGACGTTGCCGAGCGGCTCCTCGTGGAGCGCGGCTACGAGCACACCACGATGATCTGAAGAGCAATACGCTAAATCGAAAAAGGCAAACGGCTGTATAAGCCGCCGTGACGGGCGACGATTCATGCCCTCCCAAAAAACATGCGTAAGATCGAGCGGAGGCTGAGCACGCCGAAACGGCCCAGTGAGTGTTATTTTGCGAGCTAGGCGCATTGAAAGCGACCTTTCGTGGTATAAACTACTTGCCGGAAGCCGCGGCTTTCAGAGTACGGCTTACGTGTACGTTTAACCTCCGTGGGCGACGGGGTGCCGCAAGGCGTAGAATATCGCCCACCTGTAGGGGCCCGCAGCGATGCGGGCCCCGCTTCGTATGAAGGGGGCGTAGCCGATGAAGATCGTATCCATCCCCAGGACTTCTTCGACCTCGTCGAGGGCGACCGCGAGCTCATGCTTAAGCACAATCGCCCCTGCATCGTGGTGGTGAGGCTGCGTTTCCGCGGAAAGCGCAGGGACTTCGCCGTGCCGCTGCGTTCCAACATCGCCCCCAACGTGCCCAAAGACCAATACTTTGCACTGCCACCCCGCCCCACGACGCGCCCCGGCTGCCGCCACGGCATCCACTACATCAAGATGTTCCCCATAACCAAGGCCTACCAGCGCCGCTTTAGGACCGAGGGCTCGGCCTACTACGAGACGCTCCAGCGCATCATCGACAGCAACACCAAGCGCATTGTCTCCGAGTGCCAGGCATACCTCGACCGCTACGAGCGCGAGGGAAGGCCTCGCTTTGCCGTCGACATCGACCGCATCGTGGGGCTGCTGGAGGGCGAGAAGTAGGGCACCTCGGCTCAGTCTCGAGCCATGCGGAGTCGCTCAGCATTTTTGAACGCCGAGTGTGCGTCCCAAATACTTGAGAAACAAGCTGTGAAGTGCGGTGGCGCGCCCGTGCCCGTGCATAGCCGTCACCGTTAGCGTCTACGCGGCGTCGGCTTCAAGTGGAATTGACGCCGCTGCTGTATATGGTTTGCCTTGCTGCAACTGGCGATCAATGCCCGCGATGCTTCTGTTTGCGCTTCAGTTTTCTCTGCTCGTAGCGCGCATCAGCCTCATCCGCGCGGCGTCGGCTTCTTGCATGAGCTGACTCCTGCTTCATCGCTTCTCTCTGTGCCGCGAGCGCCTGCTGCGCCTTGGTGCTCATCGCTGGCCGCTTGAGGGTTTTCGCCGCCTCGCGAACGCGTCGCTTGGGGTTCTTTGCGGGCTTGCTTGCCTCAGCCGGTTTGCCACCGAAGAACGAGAGACTGACTCCCTGAAAATAAAAGGCGCCCATGGGGACACCTACAGGCTATCTTCGAACTACTTGATTTGGAGCAGACGGAGGAAAAAATAGGGCAGAATCGCTTTCACGATTCTGCCCCGCAAACCCGAGGGTTTCTAACTAGTAACTATTATGCAGCTAAACGCCCCATTATCAATCCCGCGGGTATTTGGGTGCGCACGCATTGACCGTGCCCTTGCACGCTCAATGTGTGCCGTAAAAGCCGTCTTCTTCAACGCCAAAGTGAATGGGCTTCATTTTTGCCTTTTAAAATCTAATTTTCACGATTTGCATTTTCATTCCTTTGTCACCGACCCTTGCGAGAAACCGGAAAAAGCCGCTGACAGAAGGGTCTCTCAAATCGTTGTAACCCAGCATATAGCCGCGACTTGTGACCTGCAGACGGCTGTCCCACGTGCCGATTTCCTTGGCGGCATCCGAAACCGCAAAATATGCCCCCACATCCTTGATTTTTGCAGTCTTAAGCCATGTTTTTGCGATCATCTTTACCGCCGTCCGATTGGCAGCATCAAAGACCAGCACACCTTCGGGAAAAGCGTCCGCCATTCCCCGCACCAGTTCCCGGACCTCCTGGGTTAGAAAGTAATAGAACACCCCGGAGGCAAAGAACACCGCCCCGCCGGAGGCATCGATTTTGCCAAACCATGCGGTGTCTTTCAGGTCGCAGGGGATATTTTGTTCCCGATCCCCGGCGGGCAGTAGCTGCTGTCGCAAGGCAATCACATCCGGGAAGTCCAGATTGTAGATCTTGCATCTACCGTTGCCGCAGGTTCTGCCGGTGTTGTCCAGCCCGCAGCCCAGATTGACCACCGCCGCATTGGGGTGGCCTTTCAGGTAATCCCGCACCTCGAAAGCAAGATCACTCTGCCGTGTGGCCACCTCCAGCGCACCAAAGCGCTGCATCAGGCTGCGGGAGTTTTTCTCTGCCTCTGAAAAGTCGTAGTCGATTTGGTCGAGCAGACGAACCGCTGTTTCATCCCTGTAAAGGTTCGGGTACAGCTCCGTACACAGCTTCCGGGAATACAGCGGGAGGATCAGCGTCTCCTGTACGGTGTTTTTCTCAATTTTATATTTCATAGGTTTCTTCCTCAGTGAATAAAAACTGTCATAATTGCCGCCAGCATAGCCGCTATGACCGTCATGCCTATCGCCATATGCAGGATGGATGCAAAAATGCCCGTGCTTGATATCCTTACTTCCGCGCCGTGACGCAGAGCCACTTTTTCTTTTTGTGTATCTGCACCTCGTGAAAACCCGCCTGCTCCAGACATGCCTTTAATTCAATGTCCTTGTAGAGGGTCATGCCGCCGATGATCTGCGTCCACCTCTCGTCCTTGTCCGTATCGCCATTGCTCTCGTTGCAGATAAGAATTGTCCCGCCTGGCTTCAGCGTCCGCCAGACCTCACGGAAGCATCGGGGCAAATCGGGCCAAAAATAGACGGTCTCAAAGGCCGTGGCAGCATCGAAGTAGCAATTTTCAAACGCCATATCCGCCACACGTCCTTGCAGAACGGCGCAACGCCCCTCCTGAATTGCAGTTCGGTTGAGCTTTCTAGCCTTCTCCACGCTGACGGGCGAATAGTCGATGCCCTTGACGACGCCATGCGGGCATTTTTTCAGCAGCCGTTTTATGTTCGCCCCGCCGCCGCAGCCGCAATCCAGCACCTTGGCATTTGGGGCAAGTCGTAGAAATCGAAGTCCCCATCGCGCCACAGGGCTGTGGCCCAGATTCATCATGGCAACCATAAGTTTTCCGCCGAGTCCCACGGGCTTGCGGGTGTTTTCAAAGAACGACATCTGGCCTCTCCGATTTCGTGCATTCCGCATAGGTCAACGGGAACGAGGCCTTCAGCACCGCGCTTTTCTGCACCGCCCAGCCGTTTTGACGCAGGAAACGTAGGTATTCCTCGCTTGTCCACCTGCTGTGGAGGGGGAATCCCGCCATACTCATGAAAAAGGCTTTTGCCTTGCCGGAAACCGAGTTTCCCGCATGGGTGAAGGTTGGCGCGATGAGCACGCCGTCGTCCTTCAGCACCCGCCCGATTTCTTGCAGGGCCTTTTCCGGATGCGGCACTATGTGAAGCGCGTTGGACGCGATCACCACTTCGAAGGACTTCTGTGCATAGGGCAGGCGGAACATATCTTGTACGGAAAAGTGCAGCTTTGCGGATTGATTGCCCCGTTTCGCTTCAAGGATCATCTTTGCAGAAGCGTCCGTAGCCTCGATGTGCGCCGCCGCATTCACGATGCTCTTTGCGATAAGCCCCGTGCCGGTGGCAACCTCCAGCACGGTTTTTGCTTTCACCACCGGCCTGATCAGCTCATACATCTTCTCATACGCCGCCCGGTCCTTTCGCATGAAACGGTCGTACCGACCGGCATTCTTGTCCCAGAAGCCCTTGCGTTCGTGCATGGCTATCGCCCCCAAACAGTTAGAGCAATCTAACTATAACACACGAACCATGAAGTAAGATAAGGCTAACCTTATTTCTTGGCCAAGACGCATCTCTCCGACCCTTTGAATCGCCCCTTTTCACGCCACCCGCTACGAACTCCGGCGGAAACCAGGGAGTGATTAAAGGAGCGACCTGCGGTTTTGCGAATCAATTGAGTCATTCCCGAAACCGCGAATTAAGGGCCTGATTCGCTCAAATTGCGCACGAATCAGCCCTCGGGCGGTACGACGCGACACGCATCGACAACACTCGGACTGGATTAGTCATCGAGTGGGAGTAGTAATAGAACATTTGTTCTTGTATTTCATACGGTTTCGTACGGTTCTGATGGCGACCGATGGGGGCGTTTCGCAACCGTCGCACCTGCAAGCCACATGGTTTCACAATCGGGCAAAAACTCAGAAGGCCCCTCGTGAAAAACGAGGGGCCTTCCGGTTTCCTTCGGCGCGGGCGGATCGGGACCCCCGCCGATCTAGAGGCACTCGGTCAGAATCTGGAACACCTCGCTGCGCTCCAGTTTCTTGGCGCAGCCGCCGGTGAGCACGCATGTGTTCGCAACCTTGTGCAGCGTCTCGTCGGACGCGTCGGAGCCCATCTCGGCGAAGCTCGTGGGAAGCCCCATCTCGCCGATGAACGTCTGCAGGCGGTCGATGCCCTCGAGCGCCACCGTAAGGTCGTCTTTGCCCTTAGCGTCGACGTCCCACACCTCGCGCGCCCAGCGGGCGAACTGCGCGGGCGCCTCGGGGGCCAGGTGGCGGTAGAGCGCAGGGTGGATGACCGCGAGGCCCATTCCGTGGTTGGTGTGAGTGTACGCGCCGTACTGGTGCTGGATCATGTGTGCCTGGAAGTCCGTTGACTTGCCGATCTTGAGCACGCCGTTCTCGGCCATGGCGGAGTCGTATACGAGCTCGCTGAGCGCCTCGAGGTTCTGATTGTCGTTCGCGATGATCCGCATGTTGCGGATGACGTTACGCTGGATGGCGAGGTTGATGTCGTCGGTGACGTTGCGCCCGCGCGGGCTTCCGAAATAGCTCTCCATGCAGTGCGAGAGCGTGTCGAACGCGCCGCTCATGAACTGCGCGTGCGGTACGGTGAGCGTGAGCGCCGGGTCAAGCGCCGTCCACGAGGGCAACGCGCCGAAGAAGGCACCCTTCACATGCGTTTCCTCGTTGGTGATGACGGCCCCGTTGTTCTGCTCGGCGCCCGTGCCGGAGAGTGTCACGATGCAGCCCATGGGGATGAACGAGCTCGGCATCTTGCCGTCGACGTGCTCGAACGTCTCGATGTCCTCGTCAAGCATCGCCTGCGCGGAGACCACCTTGCAGCAGTCGAAGACCGACCCGCCGCCGACGGCGAGAATGAAGTCGACCTGTTCCTTGCGTGCGAGCGCGGCGCCTTCCTGGCACTTCTCGTAGGTCGGATTGGGCATGATGCCGCCGAAGTCCACCACGCGCTTGCCCGCGCTCGTGAGCTTATCGACCACGTGGCCGTAGACGCCGGTTCGTTTGACCGAGCCTCCGCCGTAGGCGAGCATCACTGTCTTGCCCATGGCACCCATCTCGGCGTCGAGCGCCTGGTCCATGGCCCCCTCGCCGAAGTAGTTCCTGACCGGGTAGTCGTACGTGAATGAGTTCATGGCAATTCCTCCTAGTAAGTTATCAGTGCGGTCTAACCGCTCGTCTACACGTTGCGCACGAGCCCGGACATCCATTCGATGGTGGCGGGGTCGTGGTGGTCGAAGAACGCGCTGCGCCCGGTGTCGAGCGCGGCGATGGCGACCATCTCGTCGTCGCCCAGCGCGAAGTCGAAGACGTCGAAGTTTTGCTCCATGCGATCGCGGTGCGTGCTCTTAGGGATACAGACCACACCGCGCTGCAGCAGCCAGCGCAACACGACCTGGGCGACCGTCTTGCCGTGCTCCTCGCCGATGCGAGCGAGGACCTCGTTGCGGAAGAGGTCGTTTCTGCCCTCCGCAAAGGGCGCCCAGCCCTCCATGGCTACCTCCTTGCCGACCATGTACTCCTGCGCCTCGCGCTGCTGGAAGAACACGTTGCACTCGACTTGGTTCACGGCGGGGGCGATGCGGTTGAACGAGATGAGGTTTGCGAGATGATCAGGGTAGAAGTTAGCTGTGCCTATGGCGCGGATAACGCCCTGCTCGTAGAGCTCCTCCATGGCGCGCCACGCGCCGAAGACGTCGCCGAACGGCTGATGGATGAGGTAGAGGTCGACGTAGTCGAGCCCCAGCCTCTTGAGCGACGCGTCGAAGCCGCGCTTGGCCCCCTCGTAGCTCACATCCGACATCCACAGCTTGGTCGTCACGAACACCTCGTCGCGCGGCAGGCCGCTCGCACGAATGGCGGCCCCGACCGCCTCTTCGTTGCCGTAGCTCGCGGCCGTGTCGAGCAGCCGGTAGCCGATCGAGAGCGCGTCCTCCACGGCGCGCTGACATTCCGCGGCGTCCGGGATCTGATACACGCCGAAGCCGAGCTGCGGCATCCTGACGCCGTTGTTCAAGGTGATGTAGTCCATGGTGCCTTCCTTTCTCGCAACTTGACGTATCCACCATACGAGGGGCGCCGCGCCGGCGGAAGTTTCCGTTGGTGAGGGTTCTATAACGCTGGGGTGCGCACGGGGCTATAACCCGCGGGTTCTAGGCGTCACCTCAAAGAGATCGGCGCCGAGCTCGTCGGCGATGGCCTGAGTTACGACAGCGGTGTGGCCCTGTGCCGAGTAGTAGGCCACGAGGACGTTACCGTCTGCAGCGGGCACTGCGGCGGGCTCGTCCTCGACAGCCGACTGGTCCTCGGCGGCGGCTTGGTTGGTCCGTTATCGTCTGAGCGCTACTCCTGCGCGTCGAAATCGGGGCGTATGGCCAGGTAGCCCGCGAGTGCTTCCTCAGTGGCGGTGTAGTAGGTCATGGTCCCGTCGAGCTTGGCAATCTCGGCCATCTCGTCTTCGGTGAGGGAGAAGTCGAAGATGTTCGCGTTGTCGGCGATGTGGGCGGGGTTCTTGGAGCCGGGGATGATGGAGGTGCCCATCTGCACGTGCCAGCGCAGGATCACTTGGGCCGGGGTCTTGCCGTACTTCTCGGCGAGAGCGACGAAGACGGGCTCCTCCAGAAGACCTTTGTCGCCGTGGCCGAGCGGGTACCACGCCTCGATCACCGTGCCGTACGGCGCGAGGTAGGCGCGCAGGTCGCGCTGGGCGTGGTAGGGGTGGCACTCAACGGTCACGAGCTGCGGCTTGATGTCGGCGACCTCGATGACCTCGGCAATCTTGTCTTGCGGGAAGTTGGAGAGGCCGAGGGCGCGCACCTTGCCCGCGCGGTACGCCTCCTCCATCGTGCGCCACGCGGCCAGATAGTCGCCTACCGGCTGGTGCAGGATGAGCATGTCGACGTAGTCGAGCCCCAGGCGCTGGAGCGTGGCGTCCACCGCCGGCATGCCCGCGTCGTAGACGCTCGGCCAAAGCTTGGTGGAGACGAAGATCTTGTCGCGCGCGATGCCGCTTTTGGCGATAGCACGGCCCACGGCGCGCTCGTTCATGTAGGCGTTGGCGGTGTCGATGTGCTCGTAGCTAGCCGCGAGCGCGGCGGTTGCGGCCGCCTCGGCCTCGGCCGGGGTCATGAGGAAGGTGCCCAAACCCTCGATGGGCATCTCTACGTCGTTGTTGAGCTTCAGATACTCCATGGTCTCCTCCTTAATGGTGACATTTCGAATACAAGGCTACGGCGTTTACTGACGTGCGAGAAGTTCACGTTGGAATGATGGATATAACCATGGGGTATATACGGCACATAATGCGTGACAGGAGGATCGATGTACAACCCACAACTTGACACTTTCATCCGCGTGGCGGAGGCGGGCAGCTTCTCCAAGGCGGCACAAGAGTCCTTCATCACGCCCACGGCCGTCATCAAGCAGATGAACCTGTTGGAGTCGCGGCTAGGCCTTACGCTGTTCCACCGATCGCATCAGGGGCTTTCGCTTACGCGAGCAGGTAGGTCGCTGCTCGCCGACGCCCGCCATATCGTGCAGTACTCTCAAGAATCAATCGCACGCGCCCGCGTCGCCGAGCGCGGAGAGAAGCGCATCATCCGCGTGGGAGTGTCGCTCATGACGCCCAGCACGCCGCTCACGAAGCTGTGGCCGAAGGTGAAGGAACGTTGCCCCGGCATGAGCCTTCAGGTGGTCACGTTTGAAAACACACCCTCGGCGGCGCGCGGTTTGGCGAACCTCGGGCAAGACATGGATATCGTGGCGGGGATTTTCGACGATGCCTTTCTTAAAGAGCGCGGGTGCCTGGGCCTCGAGCTTTCGCGCGAGCCGCTCTGGTGCGCCGTTCCCGTCGACAACGAACTTGCCAAACGCGACATCGTCACATTCGACGACCTCCACAATCACAGTCTTATGCTTATACGCCGGGGCTGGAACGCCGAAATCGACCGCGTGCGCGACGAGATACTCTTGCATCATCCTCAAATCGCGCTCGTAGACTTCCCGCAATATCGGGCGGAGGTGTTCAATCGCGGCGCGAACGAGGACCTCGCGCTTGCGACGCTGCCGTTGTGGGCCAACGTCCACCCCATGCTCAAAACCGTCCCTACCGATTGGGACTGTCTCGTGTCTTACGGGCTGCTTCATTCGTCGCACCCCGCAGACCATGTGCGGGAGTTCCTCGATGCGGTGTCTGCCGTGCTCGAGACAGAGCATCGATAGGCAATCGCGAGCAGATGCGCTTATGCCTATGGGAATAACGGGAACTGGCTTCTGAACTCACGTTTTGATACCGTCGAGTACCGCCTGATGCTGTTTCGGCGTCGCCATAGAGCAAAGCCATCAGCGAAATAACGGGAATAACAGCCTCCGAACCTTCTGTTCGGAGGCTTTCTTTTTGCATGTCTGCCTAAACGACTCCTTGCCAAAGCCCCTTGAGCATCGGGCGGCATTATTGAGCGTGGGCGCTATCGTAGGTATCTTTGATCTCTTCCGGCAAATCGTCGGGAATCAGCGCCTTCACTCTATCCTCGTTGCCATCTTGGATCGCCTGCTCGTAGTACCAGCATTTGAACTTCAACATATCCAGCGCACGGTTCATGTTCGCGATTTCCGATTCCATGTGGGCCTTCCGCTCCTCGAACATGGCCTTGCGCTTGGGATATGTCGATGGGCCCTCCGCGCACCATTCCATGAACAGCCGGATGTCTTTGATCTCCATCCCAGCCTTCTTCAGGCATTCGATGACCCGAAGCGCCTCGAGTTCCGTATCGCCGAATCGGCGAATGCCGGACGTCCGCTCCAATTCCGGAAACAATCCCTGCTTGTCGTAATAACGCAGCGTGGAAACGGGCAGATCGAACATCTCCGCCACCTGTCCGATTGTGTACATGGTCCCTCCGGACAAATCTAGAATTTACTCCTTGACCTAAAGTTAGGTTTAGGTATTACGTTTATTTTCGTTAATACAAATCGGGAGCGCAAGGGATTTTCGCCAAAGGCGCACGCTTGCCGGAACGGTTTTCGCCGGCGGCGTGAACGACGTGGGCGATATCGCCGGGCATCCTGCTCTGGAGCGGGCGCGACGGATAGGCATGGGAATCTAGGCGGGCAGCTTGGACGCGCGGAAGCAGTTTGTACTCAAAACCATCGACAGGAGGAAATCGATCATGACAATTAAACAGACGGCAGGTAGAGATGCCCTGGGGGACTTTGCCCCCAAATTTGCACAGCTCAATGACGATGTGCTGTTCGGCGAGGTATGGAGTCGAGAAGACGGGCTTTCCCTTCGAGATCGCAGCATAGTGACGGTGGTTGCCCTAATGGCGCAGGGCCTGACGGACTCTTCGTTTCAATATCATCTGATGTCCGCAAAGAACAATGGCGTGACCAGGGCTGAGATAGCGGAAATCCTTACGCATGCGGCGTTTTATGCGGGATGGCCCAAGGCGTGGGCGGCCTTTCGCATGGCGAAGGAGGTCTGGGCGGATGACAATGCCGCTGATGCAAGAGCTAAGCATCAAAACGAGATGGGCTTTCCCATCGGTGCCCCCAACGACGCATTTGCGAAGTACTTTATCGGGCAAAGCTACCTCGCGCCCCTTTCCACCGAGCAGGTCGGCATTTACAACGTTACGTTTGAGCCTGGCTGCCGCAACAACTGGCACACCCATCACGCCAAAAGCGGCGGCGGGCAGATTCTCGTCTGCGTGGCTGGCCGAGGGTTTTACCAGGAATGGGGCAAACCGGCACAGGAGCTGTGCTCCGGCGATGTAGTAAATATTCCCGCAGGCGTAAAGCACTGGCACGGTGCGGCGCCCGACAGCTGGTTCTCCCATCTCGCGGTGGAGGTTCCGGGCGAGGAGGCCTCCAACGAGTGGTTGGAGCCCGTGGACGACGAGCAGTACCTTAAAGCGACTGACAAGGAGGCTTAGGCATGGAGCAGTTGAAACTGACGCAGGAATGGGACAAGGTGTTCCCCAAAAACGACAAGGTTGAGCACAGCAAGGCGACCTTCAACAACCGATACGGCATCACGCTGGCTGCTGACGTGTACGTGCCTAAGAACGCGGATGGCAAGCTGCCCGCCATCGCTGTTAGCGGCCCGTTTGGCGCTGTGAAGGAGCAGTCCTCCGGTCTGTATGCGCAGAAAATGGCGGAGCTGGGCTTTTTCGCAATTGCCTTTGACCCGTCCTATACCGGCGAGAGCGGCGGTACACCCCGCTATGTAGCATCGCCGGACATCAACACCGAGGACTTCTGCGCAGCGGTGGATTTCCTCTCTGTGCAGGAAAGCGTTGACCCGGAGCGTATCGGCATCATCGGTATCTGCGGTTGGGGCGGCATGGCAGTCAATGCGGCGGCCATAGACACCCGTATCAAAGCTACCGCGGCTATGACCATGTACGATATGACCCGCGTGACCGCAAACGGCTATTTTGACGCCGAGGATTCCGAGCAGGAGCGCTTTGAAAAGCGGAAAGCGCTGAACGCGCAGCGCACCGAGGACTATAAAAACGGCAGCTATGCGCTGGCGGGCGGCGTGGTCGATCCGCTACCGGAGGATGCGTCGCAGTTTGTAGCGGACTATTGCGCCTACTACAAAACTCCGCGAGGCTATCATCCCCGCAGCCTGAACTCCAACGGTGGCTGGAATGTGACGTCCTCGCTGTCGTTTTTGAATATGCCGATTTTGCAATATAGCGGCGAAATCCGCTCAGCTGTGTTGCTGGTGCATGGCGAGAAGGCGCACTCCCGCTATTTCAGTGAAACCGCGTACGGCAAGCTGACGGGGGACAACAAGGAATTGCTCATTATCCCTGGTGCCAGCCACACCGACCTTTACGATCAGACGGACATCATTCCGTTTGGAAAGCTGAAGGCATTCTTTGAGGAATATCTGAAATAAGGCGTGCCTTGATTCAATGCCAAGTCTCCAGCAACGATTCTTCTAAAGAGTGGGAGTAGCTGAAACGAGGCGACTGCATAGCTCCATCTGTTTTGGTTACAACAAAATGTGTGCCGCGCGCCTGCGGCATGAAGGAGGGAGATTTCTATGAATATCGTTGTATTGAGCGGCAGCCCGCGTAAGGGCGCCAATACCGATACCATGGTCGAGGCGTTTGCCGAGACCGCGCGTGAGGGCGGCAATACGGTCGAGGTCGTCCGTGTTGCCAGCAAGAAAATCGCTGGTTGCCTGGGGTGTCAGTATTGCTTCGCCCATGAGGGCACTTGCGTGCAGAAGGATGACATGGCCGACGTGATCGAGTCGCTGAAAGGCGCCGATATGGTTGTCTTCGCTTCGCCTATCTACTGGTTTGATATCACTGCGCAGGAGAAGGCCGCCATCGACCGCCTGTACGCCTTCGGTGCTACAGGCTTCCCGTTCACCAAGACGGCCCTTTTGCTCGATAGCCACAGCGAGGGCGTCTATGATGCAGCGATTGCTATGTATAGGGCCACATGCGCGTACTGCAAGTGGGAGGACCAGGGCATTGTCACCATTAGCGGCATGACCGAGCGCGACAGCATGGCCTCCTCGCCCAAGTTGGAAGAGGTGCGAGAGCTCGCTCGCAAGCTCGCCTAAGGACAAGAAGAACGCATGGCAATCGGTGTTGGTGGAAAATGCTTGCTATCCTTACCAAGAGGAATGCTGATTGCCATGCGTTGATGCTTCCGCGGACAATTCCGGCGTGCTAAAACGCCTTCTCGTTCAAGAATTCCCTGAACGCGGGAATGTCAAAGCCAACGAGACCACGCCCGCGCTCTCCAATGACGCCGTCCTCCAGGAGGCGGCGTTTGTATTGGCTTGCGTAGTTGCTGGCGACGCCCATGCGTTTGGCTATCTCCGAGACCCTGCTGGGGCCAGAATCGGGCAGCATCGCGAGCAAAAACTCAATGTCTTTATCGGAAAGCTCCCGATAGGTCGTTTCGAGAGAAGTCCGATGTCATGTTTTTCGAGTTGCTTAAAGATGCCATTCATGCGCGTGCGCCAGTTGCCCTGAGCCTCTTGAGCATATGTCCAATCGATGCCCACTGGGCCAATTTGAACACCGTTTATGCGCGCGTGAGGCTGTGAGAGGTAGCTATCTGCGGCTTCTTTGGTTCGCTCGATAATATCTTTGAGCATGCCTGGCATGGCGGAGACATTTGCTGCGATCCATGGTGGCCCCTTTGCAGGTTTTGCTAACTTTTGCAACTTTTGCTAAATTTTGCAAGTTTTGCTAACGGCTTAACATGTCTTGTGCCGTGGGATTGCAGGAGTGAAAAACGGGGATTCCTATTATTCCGACTACGTTGCAGCGAGTGGGGCCCGGAGCGCGATATTGCTGCGCTCCGGGCCCCGCTGCTTTGTAAAACCATGACGGTTTGACTGCCGTTGTTTTAGTCAAACAAACTCGGCATGTCGTTTTCCTTCATGAGGGCGCCGGCGGAGGGTAGGCTCTGCGCGGTGAACTTCTCGGCCGAGACGCCAGTGCCAAGGATCTCCTCGGTTGTGCCGACGGTGGTGACCGAGCGGCCCTTCTTGGCCGTAAAGGCCTGGACGCCTTGCGTGTTGGTGGTCGTCTTGGTCTTGAGCAGCGACGTGTTGAAGTTCATCAGGCGGTAGTCGCTCGAGACCAGTGCGATGTCGCGGTCTTCCTTGAGCACCTGGGCATACAGCAGTTTGCTGCCGCCGTAGATGGCGTTCTTAAGGCGCTTGCGGTTGGTCTTGGTAACGTATCCGGCAAGTGCGACGCGCACCACACGACCGTTCTCAAAGACAAACAGCACGTCGGCCTTGTAGTCCTCGGGGTCGATGATCCAGATGACGCTCTCGTCGGGTTCCATCTCAAGATCGGTCGGCAGGTACGAGCCCAGCTGGGCCGACTTGGTGTCCTCAAACGCCGCAACCTTGCACTTGTACACCTGGCTCTTGTTGGTAAAGACCAGCAGCTCGTGGGTGTTGGAGGATGGGAACTCGATAAAGGGCTTATCGCCGTCCTTGTACTTGAGCGTGGTGGCCTTCTTGAGTACGCGGTCGGTCATCTTCTTAAGGTAGCCATCGCGCGAGAGCATGATCGTAACCGGGTACTCCTCGACCTCGGGCTCCAAGCTTACCTCGATAACCTCATGGGGCTCGATCCTGCCCGTGCGACGCGGCATCACGTACTTCTTGTTGACCGCGGCCAGTTCGTCGCTGATGACCTTCTTGATGTTCTCCTCGCTGGAGAGGATCTCCTCAAGCTCGGCAATCTCGCCCTCAAGCTTTGCAATGTCCTTGGTACGGTTGAGGATGTACTCCTCGTTGATGTTGCGGAGCTTAAGCTCGGCAACAAACTCGGCCTGGGTCTCGTCGATGTCGAAACCCTTCATAAGGTTGGGCACGACCTCGGCTTCGAGCTTGGTGCCGCGGATGATGGCGATGGCCTTGTCGATGTCGAGCAAGATCGCCTCGAGGCCGTGCAGCAGGTGCAGGCGCTCGGACTTTTTGCCTAGGTCAAAGTTAATGCGGCGACGCGTGGACTCAATACGCCACTTGACCCACTCGTGCAGAATCTGGCGCACGCCCATAACACGGGGATAGCCGTCGACCAGCACGTTGAAGTTGCACGAGAATGAATCCTGCAGCGTGGTCGAGCGATAGAGCTTGGCCATGAGCTTGTCGGGGTCGACGCCGCGCTTAAGGTCGATAGCGATGCGCAGACCCGAGAGGTCGGTCTCGTCGCGGATGTCTGCGATCTCCTTGACCTTGCCCTCCTTGGAGAGCTTGACGATGCGCTCGATGATGACATCGGTCTTGGTGGTGTAGGGGATCTCGTAGACCTCGATGATGCGCTCTTCGGGAATCCAACGCCAGCGGGAGCGAATCTGGAAGCTGCCCAGGCCGGTCTCAATTATCTTTTCCATCTCCTCGCGGCGGTAGATGATCTCGCCGCCGGTCGAGAAGTCGGGCATGGGCATGTACTCGAGCAGGTCGCAATCGGGATCCTGCAGGTAGTGCATCGTGGCAGTGCAGACCTCGTTGAGGTTGAAGCCGCAGATGTCGGACGCCATGGCGACGCCGATGCCCTTGTTGGCCGAGACAAGGATGTTGGGGAACGTGGTGGGCAGCAGGCGCGGCTCCTTCATGGCACCGTCGTAGCTGTCGACGAAGTCGACCGGGTCCTTGTCGATGTCCTTGAAGATCTCGGCGCTGATGGGGGAGAGCTTGGCTTCGGTATAACGCGAGGCGGCGTAGCTCAGGTCGCCCGAATAGTACTTGCCAAAGTTGCCCTTCGACTCAACGAACGGCGCGAGCAGCGCCTCGTTGCCGGTGGCCAGGCGCACCATCGTTTCGTAGATTGCGGCGTCGCCATGCGGGTTGAGCTTCATGGTCTGGCCCACGATGTTGGCGCTCTTCTGGCGCTCGCCCTTGAGCAGACCCATCTTGTACATGGTGTAGAGCAGCTTGCGGTGCGAGGGCTTAAAGCCGTCGATCTCGGGGAACGCACGCGAGACGTTGACGCTCATGGCGTAGGGCATGTAGTTGACCTCGAGCGTCTGCGTGATCGGCTGGTCGGTGACCTCGGAGTGCAGGCCGATGACGTTCTCGGCGTTGACCTGCTTTTTCTTCGGCTGGTTCTTCGTCTTCTTCTTTGCCACGATATCCTCTTGAACTTCTTAAGGGCCGTCGTTATCGATTTACTGCTACTGCAGGTCCAGCTGGTCCAGGTATTCCTTGCCGTGCTCGGAGATATGGCGCTTGCGGCCTGCCTCGTCGTTGCCCAGCAAAAGGTTGAACATAGTTTCCATCTTGGTGACGTCCTCGGGCTCCACCTTGATCAGGCGGCGCGTCTCGGGGTTCATGGTGGTGAGCCACATCATGTCCGGATCGTTCTCACCAAGACCCTTGGAGCGGTTGATGGAGCACTTTTGGTCGCCAATCTCCTTGAGGATGCCGTTCTTCTCGAGCTCGGTGTAGGCAAAGTAGGTCTTCTCTTTGCAGTTGATCTCGTAGAGCGGCGACTCGGCGATATACACGTAACCCTCGTCGATAAGTGTGGGCACCAGGCGGTAAAGCATGGTGAGCACGAGCGTGCGGATGTGGTAACCGTCGACGTCGGCGTCCGTACAGATAATGACCTTGTTCCAGTTGAGGTTGTCCAGGTCGAAGGCACCGAGGTTCTTGATGCGCTTGTCCTTGATCTCCACGCCGCAGCCCAGCACGCGCATGAGGTCCATGATGATGTCGGACTTAAAGATGCGCGGGTAGTCCTCTTTCAGGCAGTTGAGGATCTTGCCGCGGACGGGCATAACGCCCTGGAACTCGGCATCGCGCGAGGTGCGAATGGCGCCTGCTGCCGAGTCGCCCTCTACGATGTAGATCTCGCGGCGGCTCTTGTCCTTGGAGCGGCAGTCGATGAACTTCTGCACGCGGTTAGCCATGTCGGTCTTCTGCTGCAGGTTGGTCTTGATACTCTGGCGCGTCTTCTCGGCGTTCTCGCGCGAGCGCTTGTTGATGAGCACCTGCTCCATGATCTTATTGGCGGCGTCCTTGTTCTCGATCAAGTAGGTCGAGAGGCGCTCCTTAAAGAAGGCAGTCATGGCTTGCTGGATAAAGCGGTTATTGATGGCCTTCTTAGTCTGGTTTTCGTAGGACGTCTGGGTGGAGAAGCAGTTAGTCACCAGAACCAGGCAGTCCTGGACGTCCTGCCATTTGATGCCGCTCTCGTTTTTGTTGTACTTGCCCTGTTGCTTAATGTAAGCATCGATGGCGCTGGTCAGAGCGCTACGGGCCGCCTTCTCGGGCGAGCCGCCGTTCTCGAGCCATGACGAGTTGTGGTAGTACTCCTGCATCATGAAGGTGCGCGAGAAGCACATGCACGCGGTGATTTTAACGTTGTAGTCGGGCAGGTCCTCGCGGTCGCGACCGCGACGGTCGGCCTCGATAAAGAAGGGCTCGGTGAGATAGTCGGTACCGACCTTCTCGAGCACGTAGTCTTCAATGCCCTTGGGGTAGCAAAAGTCCTCTTCGGAAAACTCGCCATCGTCGCCCTCGATACGCAGGCGGAAGGTCACGTTGGCGTTGACCACGGCCTGGCGGCGCATGGTCTCGCGATACCAGTCGTGGGGAATGCTGATCGAGGTAAAGACCTCAAGATCGGGGCGCCACTTGATGGTGGTGCCGGTGCGGTTCTCGTCGCTGGGCTCAATCTCGAGTGCCTTCTTTTTGGCACCGACGACTTTGCCCTTCTTAAAGTGCAGGGAGTACTTGTTACCGTCACGCCAGACGGTAACGTCCATGTATTCAGAGGCGTACTGAGTCGCGCAGGAGCCCAGGCCGTTGGTACCGAGCGAGAAGTCGTAGTCGCCGCCCTGGTTGTTGTTGTATTTGCCACCTGCGTAGAGCTCGCAAAAGACGAGCTCCCAGTTAAAGCGCTTCTCGGAGGGGTTCCAGTCGAGCGGGCAGCCGCGGCCGTTGTCCTCTACCTGAATGGAGCCATCGCGAAAGGCGGTAAGGGTGATGAGCTTGCCGTAGCCCTGGCGCGCCTCGTCAACGGCGTTGGACAGGATCTCGAAGGCGGCATGCGCGCAGCCGTCGAGTCCGTCCGAGCCAAAGATGACGGCGGGGCGCAGGCGTACGCGCTCCTCGTCCTTGAGCTGGCGGATACTGTCGTTACCATAGTTTGCGGTGTTTTTTGCCATACTCGCTCTCTCGGTGCTCCTTTGCTGCGTTTAAGTCATATAGATAGTCAAGGTAGCATAGCCCAGCCCACAGACGATTCCACCCAACACGAAATCCATCGAACAATCGTTCGAACTTAGGCTGAAAAGAGCTCACTCGCACAAAACCGAGTCGGTTTTGTCCGAGTAAGTTTGAAGACGGCCGAATGTGTCTTGCTGCGTTTGCGGTTGGATACGTTGTCGAAGACGTGTCGTGCGGATTGTTGGCGAAAAGACGGCGTGCCAAGCTCGAGGCAGAACTCGACTCCACTGACGATATCTAATGCGTAATGGGCTGGCTCTGGGTATCCAGAACCAGCCCATTTGATGTTCGATGAGCCGAGTCGGCGTCTCTCACAAAGGTAACTAGGAGCTAGCGAGGCCTATCCGAATTGACCTCATCGGCGGTGTCGTTTTCGAGCGCCGTGCGGCGGGCGCTGTAGGCGACGAGGCCGGCACCTGCCGCGGCGAGTGCTGCAGCGGCTGCCGTAAGGGGAGCGTTGACATCGCCCGTGCCCGCAAGCGCGTCCGCTTTTCCGAAGCGCTTGTTAGTGCCGTGGTCCTTGCCACTGCCAGGGCCACTGCCGCCACCGGAGCTGCTTCCGCCGGAGCCGCCTCCACTCGTGCCGCCATCGCCGTCGACCGTCATCGGGGCGTCGTGAAGTCCTGTCGTATCCGCGCTGCCGCATACGCCGACCTGAACTTCTGAGCGCTCGCATGCCGCGTCGGGCACATGAAGCTCGTGCAGTACGGCACCCAGCGCCGAGTTTGCGCCCGGTCGAATTTCCTCGAGCGTTACGGGATCGAGCGCCACCAGATTACGCGCCTTCGCATATAGCGTTACGCGTTTGCCCACCTCGTCGCTCCAGCTCTCGGGGATGGCGAAGCTCATGCGGAACTGTGCCGTGCAACCCGGTGCCAGCACGGCGTTGCCGCTGTCGGCTACCAGCGGGTGCGTTGCAAAACGTGCACCCAACGTCTCGAGCGCGTACTTCACGTGTGCCATATCGTTGGCCGAAGCGTCCTTGGCAAGCTCCGGATCGTAGATCGAAGCCATGCGTGCGTTCACTCCGAATCCGATGGATGCGCTGGAGAACGGCTGGCTGGAGCCCTCTCGGTACAGATCGATCGTGCCGGCGGTCAGCAAGGTGTTGCCGTCGTTTCGCACCGTGACCATGAAGGATTCGCCTGCTGCTCCGGGCACCACCGCGCCCGAGGTGGCTACCGCGCCCGTCGGCGTCGCGCATGCCACCAGAGGCACTTCGATGCCGTGTAGCTCTGCCTCGCTCTTCTCTGCACTCACAATGTGCGTGGCGAGCGCGGAGAGCATGCCCCCCGACGTCAAAAATGTTGTTACCTGATCGACGGGATGGTCCAGCTCACACATCACGAACGGCTCCGTGAATAGATCGCCTGCCAAGGTGCTGGCGAAGATGCGGAAGTGCTTGCCCATCACTGCTACCGGGTTGCCTTCTTCGTCGTAGGTTTGTCCCACCTTGCCATCGGTGTTCTCTACATAGAGCACGCACCTGCCGTTGTTGCTTACGCTAAACGATGCCGGGCCACAGCCTGCGGCACCCACGGGCTGCGTTGCAAATGCCGATGCGCCTCGCGTCCAAGCAATATGCTGCAGTTGCTCGTTGACGGTTGCCAAAAAGCCTGTGTGTTGCGGCCACGGCACCGCGTGGGGTACTGTGGCATCTGGCGACATAACGCCCCAGCCCGCAATGGACTGGCCGATCACGGCGTACGATGCGCAGCCACAACCGCCTGCAGTCTCGTATGCAACGGGCACCACCATTTTGCCGTTGATATTCTCGGGCGCGCCTAGCTCGATGCTCGACGGTGCCTGCGGAAAGCGGAGAACTTGGCGGAACGTCAGGCTGTCGCCCGAAACGTCCGACCACAGGGTAAAGCATTCCAGTGCAACCTCGGCCTCGCTGCCGAGCGCCTTCTCTGCGGTGGTTCCGCGGCGGTGGAGGTAAGCGCCCGACAGGCGCCCGTCGACCAGCGTCTTGCCCACCGTGATGCGTGGACACTGCAGGCAATGGTAGCCATCCTCCTGAAGGCGGCCGCGCGAGATGCTGCGCCACGACGTGTGCGATATCACGCGGGCTCCGTCGTTGCTTATGCGCAGGCGCACAACGGACAGTATGCCGGATGTGCTCGCCGTATCGAAATGGGTGTTGTCGCCGGCGGGGCGCTCGCCCGAGACCAGCAGCACGTAGGCGTCCTGGTTTCCTCTTCCGTCCGTATATTCCACCACGTCGAAGTCGTAATCGTATACGCTGTCGCGCTCCACGTCGTTCTCGCCAAACCCAAGGGGAAAGTCCACGGGCGTGGGAGCGGACCACGTGCCGTTTGCCTTTGTGTGCACCACCAGGCGCGAGCGACCATTGTCGCCGTAGCGCACCGAGGCGATACGGAACAGGCATTCTACGCCGGCAATCATTGCCAGCTTCATGTGAGCTGCGCTGAGCACGCCAGCAAACAGCACGTTGTCGCTCGAGGGTTTGATGCCGCCACGCTCGTCCTCCGACACGCCGGTAGAATTGGCGTTGGGGTCCGCAACGGCGTTCGTTGCCTGACCGATGTAGGTGTACTCATACATCGGCGCGGCGTTTTCGTCGTTCTCTATCAGTGCGTGGACGAAATGCTCGATCTGTCCCGTGTCGTCGCTTTCTGCATCCGCCTCGAGCTCAATGCGCGTGACCGACCGGTCCCAATCGCGTACGGTAGGCGCGACATTCCTTGCAGTGGCTTTAACCTCGGCGCGCGCGAGCAGCTCGGCGTTGGTGACAATGGTGGCCGATGCGATAAATTGCGGAACGCCGCCCGCCTCGGCGTTGCCGGCTGAGCCGAAGCAGGCATCTAGTGTATAGGGCGTATCTCCACCCAATGCGAGCTCAGAGCGCTGGAGTACATACTGGTCGCCGTTGTTCACCGACATATTCCACGAATCGAGGAGTGTGGGCCACGACCCCGACCAAGCCTTGGTGGTCCACTTGAACATCACGAACTGGAGTATCACATCGACATCGACGTCTGCACCTACGCGCAGTCGCGGAAGCTGGTGTCCATCAGCCTTCTCGTACCCAATGAACAGCGTGAGGGATGCGGCGCCGCGCACGGCAGACGAAGCGACGCCTGCAACGCCGGCGCCAAAGGTGACGGCAAGCCCGATCTGGATGGTGAACGAGCCCGAGGTGTTTGAATAGTCGAGCGATATGTTTTTGAAAAACGCCGCGCCGCTACCGTGCGTGTGGGCGCCCACGGCGAGCGCCAGTTTTGCCAGCACCCAGGGGTTGACGTTTAGGAAAAACGGCACCGGTCCTAGGGTAAACTGCTCGGTCCAATTGAGGTCGGTTCTTACCTGGAAGAGGGCCTTAATATTGCCGTATGCGGGGTCGTTGTTGTTACCCCAGGTTTTGCCCACCCAATCGTAGGCGAGCGAGCCGTACAGCTGTGTGGCGATATCCATCGTGAACAGCGGCGTGCAATGGTGACGAAGGAGCTTGGTGTTTCTTGGATCGGTGCCCGAACCGGCACTCATCCTCTTGTACTGATTCCACTTCCCCTCCATCTCGTCGAGGTAGCGGTTTGCCTGCTTGGCGCCCGACTCGCGCGGCGATTTCTTCCAGTATTCCGGATCAGGGTTGCCCGAATCGTTCATATAGCTAGCTGGTTTGTACCCTCCGCCAAACAGCACGTATCCAGCAAACGAGAAATCGAACAGAATGGGAAATGTGGGCATCCAGCACGTGAACTTATTGCCGCCGATACCGGGAAACGCCGCGGGGAAATCAAACGGAGTGATCTCTTGGTCCATGGTGGTGGGAATGATGGTGGTCGAGCCCGATTCCGCCTTTGCGGCCGGCGCGGTGACAACGGCCATAGGGGATGAGAGCGTGTAGGTTTTGCCCTGGTAGTCGAGCATAAAGCGCAGCTTGCACCCTTCCTCCAGAAGGCCCGAAGCTGCATCGAGGAACGTGTCTTCAAGCGTGAACGTCGCCAGATTATCCGCGCCCGATGCGCTGACCTTGATCTGGCCGATCTGTGTGACGGTTTCGGTTGAGCTGCCCGCAGCGGGCATCACTTTATTGATATGCAACGTTGCCTGCCCGCCCTGCGGCAGATGAGCCTGCACGGTAAAAGCGTGCGTGTCGGGCTGGTCGTTTGCTGCTTCGTCCGCTGGCATTGCCATAAACGTGGCGTCGGCGTACTGGATGTCCCATTCGTCGAACGTGAGCTGTCGAAAGTACGGCTCGCCATCGGAGAGCGGACGTGTGGGTGCGGTAATAGCGGTGCCGCCCTGGATACGCGCAAGGGGAATCTCGACATCGCGGTAGCCTGCCATGCTAATGGAGATACCGCCGTTAAAGTCGTACGCGTCGAGAAGCGTTGCCTCGTCCACGTAGCCTTCTGAAAGAGGGGCGACCTCAAAGATGGCCGTGCCTTCGTCATCGGTCGTGGCGGTGAGCTGCTTGCCTGCGGCATAGCGCGATATGAGCGTGACCTGGGCACCCGTGATGGGCGTATTCTTGTTGGCGACGTCGACCACGACCACACCAAACATGGTGCGCGAGAGCACCAAGACCTTGAAGGGATCATCTTCGTCGGCGTATGCCTCGGCGGGGGCGAACGGCAATATGAAGGCGTTTGCGCTTCCCGGCACGCGCGGCAACATAATGCTCGCCAGCGAGGACGCTCCGGCAACAAGTAACGAACGGCGATCAAGCATCTTTGGCTCCCATCCCGCAGGTATCGGTGGAAATAATCCAATTTTGCGAGAAGGCATCCTGTCACGGTAGTGCCGTCCGAGGGCCAAAATGTCCAATTTGAGCGAGCGAAGCGCCGGGGCTCCGGGGCGCACGTGCCGCGCTAGGCAGTCTGGCCGCTAACGCAGCATATGAGCGACCAGTTCGGTGCGCGTGCCGATGCCAAGCTTTGCATACACACTGGATAGGCGGTTTTTGACAGTGCCCGGCGATACTCCCATATGACGAGCGATTTCGGCGTTGGTCCATCCGCGGCAGGCGAGCATGGCCATGGTGAACTCTGTGGTCGTCAGGTCGTCAGCCACGTCCTCGCCCGAATCGGGGTTGTGGATGCGCCGCCAGCCGTAGCTGAATCGGTACGTGATCTCGATGATGCGCGCGAAGTCGTCAGGGTATTGCGTTTTTAGGCACGCCTCGATGAGCCCCTGTAAAAGGCCGTGATGCTCGCCAATGAGCTCGATAAGGCCGTCGGGACGCGCAATGTTCCAAGCGGTTCCGAAGTGCGTTTTTGCGGCGTCGATGTCCTTGAGGCTCATGCATGCCATGGAAGCTGCCAGGTGAAGGAACAGTTCCGAGATCGGATAGCTCCCCTGTTTCATGATCAGGGCGTTTTCCGCCATGCCCAGACTGCGGCCGTATTCGCCGTGCAGATACAAGGCGTGCGCCATCACGTAGCTGGCGAACAGGCGCAGGCCTTCGGGCAGATGCGCTGCAAGTGGATAAAACTCTTCGGCGGAATGCGGGGAAGGCAAGTGCAGCAGGACGCTCGCGGCCGAGGCGAACAGGATATGCGTGGCGTGGATGGCGGGCGATTCCTCGTCGGCCGGCGTATCGAGGATGCCAGCAAGGCACCGGCGGGCGTCGGCGATACGGTTGAGCGACAGGCTGGCGTATCCGCAGATAAAGCATGCGGAATAGCGCAGCGCGGGATCGGTGGCGTCAAGATAGGGGCGCGCCGTCTTGGCAGCGAGGGTGGCCTGTCCGCGAAAGTACAGCGCTTCTGCCGTGGCAATGGCGCGCGAATCGGGGTCGGAAATGCCTGCAACCGCAGCGTCAATCTGTCCCGGCACAAAGGCGGTGCACATCAACGGCATGGGAACGCATGGGTAGCCATCGCAGTCCATCTTCCATCTCCCAACGGCTGGCAACAATAGCAGCAATTGTACTCCTGTTGCTCGGGACTGGAATTTGTGGGTATCGCCGACGATTATGCCGAACGTATAAAGGAAGACTAGCGGCTCTCTTGAACCCGAGGTCGAAGGGGGCGTTGTACAAGGCATATGGGGCCGAGTGGAAGTAGATCAAAAGAGCGTTACTTGACGTTTCATGCATAATGCCAACCGCCCCGCGACATCACGTTCGCAGCGCGCAGGGGCCGGAGAATCTTCGCGATGAGAGTTGACGTCTAATACCTTGCATCGTATAGTGTGTATAGCATAGTATATGACGAGAGGAGGTGTGCGGATGGAGGCCCAGATGAAGCGCGGCTTCCTGGAGGCCTGCGTGCTCGCGGCCGTCTCCGGCGAGGAGTCCTACGGCTACCAGATCGTGAAGGACGTGCCGGCGAGCATGGGGCTCACGGAGTCGACGCTCTACCCGCTGCTCAAGCGCCTGGAGAAGGCCGGGTGCATCACGGCGCGCTCTGCCGAGCACAACGGGCGGCTGCGCCGGTACTACCGCATCACGGACGATGGGCGTGCGCGCATCGAGGAGTTCCTGGCCGAGTGGCCGTCCGTACGGGAGATTTACGCATACGTTAAGGGGGCGCACCATGACGCGCGATGAGTTTCTGGGCCGGTTGGGCGAGCTGCTTGCCTGCCTGCCGGCCGAGCAGGTGGAGGAGACCAAGGCGTTCTATGCGGAGGCCATCGCCGACCGCATGGAGGACGGTATGAGCGAGGAGGAGGCCGTGGCCGCCATGGGCGCCCCCGGCGAGGTTGCCGAGGCCACGCTCGACGACCTGCCCGCCGTGCCGCGCGCGATCGCGAGGACGCGCCGGCGCAGCACCGCGCTGCTGTGGGTGCTGACCATCGTGGGTTCCCCGGTGTGGGTGCCGCTGCTCGCCGCCTTCGCCGCCGTGGCCGTCACGGTCTATATCTGCATCTGGGTGCTGGCGCTCTGCGTGTGGATCGTCGCGGCGGCACTCGGGGGCGTGGGCGTAGTTGAGCTCCTGCTTGCCGTAAGCGGCGTCACCATCGGCCACTTCCCGTACGCCCTCGCCTCGGCGGGCGTGGGGCTCGGCCTCGTCGGCGTGGCGCTCTTCGTTGGTGCTGGCGCTTGGGCCGCCTCAAAACAAATTGCGCGCCTCTCGGCGCTCTGGGCGAGGAAGGCCGCCTCGCCCTTCTGGAAGGGTAAGGGCGAGAAGGGCGGCGCTGCCGCGCATCTCGCGGCGTAGAAAGGAGTGAGTACCATGACCAGCGCGAAGAAGATCTACCTCGCCGTGGCGGGCGGGCTCGTTGCCGCGGGTGTTGTCCTCGCGGGCATTGGCTTTATCGCTTCGGGTTTCGACCCGGCCGTGTTCACAACCCAAATCGACACGCGCGACAGCACCATCGTGCTCGGCGGCGTCGAGGTGGACGACCCGACGGGCCTCCCCCTCATCGAGCAGCTCGCCGGAATCGGCGAGGTCGACACCTCCGGCATCACCGCGTCCGAGTCCCCTGCTGCCCCGGAGGCGCCCACCGCTCCCTAAGCATAGCGTGCCCGGACGCCCCGTCCGTCGGGCTGTGCAAGCCTGTGGAACCCGGACCTCAACCCCAACCCAACCGGCCTCGAGCCTGCGTCGATTCGCTCCCCGTCCCGCGCGGGGGCCCATGACGCATACCCAAAATCCATCCGAGGAGAAAGGAACGCAATGACGACAGCCATGCCCCTCCGCCTTCACGGGGTCACGAAGGCGTACCGCGGGAGGACCGTCCTCGGCCCCATCGACCTCGCCCTCGAGGCGGGGCGCGTCTACGGGCTCATCGGCGAAAACGGCGCCGGGAAGTCAACGCTCATCTGTATCGTCACTGGCACCGCCAGCCCCAGCTCGGGCTCGGTTGAGCTGTTCGGCGAGCGCGGCGGGCGCGGGCTTGCCGCCGCCCGGAGGCGTATGGGCTACATGCCCGACGCGAGCTCGGCCTACCCGGGGCTCTCTGCGCGGGAGAATGGATTTGCAACGGTTGCTTAAACATTTTTTACAGGGACAGCCCTGCGTTCCTGAACTCAACTGGGCTCATGTAGACCAGTGTCGAAGGGGCAGTCGCCCCAGTCCGCGTACCAGACCTGTGTGCCGCCGAGGGAATACTTCCTCCAGTAGGGCCAGTGCGGGACGTCCATCCTCTCTTCCTTTCGGGGCGTCAGGCGCCGGGCCCAAGGCCGCACCTGCGCCCCAGCTCCGCCACGAGGGCGTCGTTGTCTCTGACCGAGACGATGGCGTCGCCGTCGTAGGGCGCCTCGATGTAGACGCGGTCGAGCGAGTTGGCCGTCCCCGCCCAGAGCGTCCTGGTGCGCCGGACGCCCCGCACGTGGGCGTAGGGTATCACCGAACGCGTCCCAGCGTACACGACGACGAGGCGGTCGCCGTAGAGCTCGAGGCGATTGCTGCGGACGGGAAGGGCAGCCAGGGCCACGAGGGCCGGGATGGGCAGCAGCGCGAGCCAGCCCCATAGGAGCGCGGGACTCGAGCTCAGGAAACACGCGATACACGCCGCGGATAAACCGCCCGCCACAATCACCATGGCCGCTATGAACCACGGGTCTGTCCTGCCGGGGAACACCCGCTCCGGCCGCTCGCCCTTCTCACCCATTACGGCCCTTCCGTCTCTTGCACCCCTCCCGGAACTGTCCGCATCAGTATAGCCAATGCTTTTTCTGATTTGTTGAGAAGCCGGCATTTGGGGGCATTTTGGATAGCGAACAGTTCAAACAAGAAGCTGAGAAAATAGAACAAAGCCTGAGTGCCTTGAGAGTCGCCGAGCGCAATGCAGTGATTCCCTTTATGAACGGCGACTTTACCCAATGGGATCTATATCTGGCATCCTCCTCTGAGTATGCGATGAGACTGATAGACGGATTCATCTCCATGCTCGGGTCGAGGAATCTTGTTTGCGTCGCCCAGCTTCTCCGCGCACAGATTGGAGTCTGCCTGCGGACATTCGCGTTATTCGCCGCCGAAGACCGGGATGACTTTCTCCCAAAAGGCTGCCAAGTACCATGGCGTGAGCGTTGGGGTAGTCATCATTCAGCGTGGATACATCCGGATGCGCATAGATCCAGACGATTCCAACGTTCTCGTATTTCCCGTGCAGGTAATCGAAGAGGGCAAGCGACACCATACAATTGCCGCCGACGGTCACGACTCTGTCGGGGTTTTCTGCCGTAAGCTTCCTCTGCGCATCCTGAATCCCCGCCAGGACTTCGTCCTCGGCATAGATGCGAACTGCCTCCCATTTCTCATGTCCAAGTTTTGGGACGCGTTTCACAATGCCGAGTGGGACCCCTGGACAGTCGGATCACGTGGTGGCCCCCTTTGAGAGGCTTACGAGCATGGTAGTCCCGTTCTCGGAACTTGTTTCGACCTCTACCGTGCCACCGTGAAGCGCTGCAATTTCCCAAACAAGCGCTAGCCCGAGTCCTGCGCCGCCGTATGCCCTGCTGCGGGATTTGTCTAGACGAAAGAACGGCTGGAAGATGCTCTCTCGGTACTGCTTGGGTATTCCCGAGCCCTCATCTTTGACTCGCAGGAGCACGTGGCTGTCGCTGTCGCTGATGGAGACATTGACAGTCGAGCCGGAGCGACTGTAACGGATGGCGTTTTCGGCCAGGTTGAACAGCAACCGATAGAGGAGCGTGTCGCTCCCGATTACTAAAGCGTCTCCAGCACAGTTGAGGGCTATGCTCCTATTTTCGGCAAGTGGCGCAAGGTCAGTGAGGACCTCTTCGGACAAGGGGCCGAGTTCAACATCGTCCTCGCAAGGAACGCTGCGGAGCTCACTCATCTCAAGCAATACCTTGGTCATTCGAGACATGCGCTCGGTTTGTTCTTGCAGCAGGCCGAGCAGCTCGGCTGTTTCGGGTTGCAAACCGGAGTGCTCGGAGATGAATAGTTCAATCTGTGCTTGCATAAGGGCGAGCGGGGTGCGCAGCTCGTGTGCGGCGTTGCCGGTAAACTGACGCTGTGCAGAGAATCCTTCGCCAAGACGGGCGATCATGTCGTTGAAAGAGGCGCTGCATCGTTGTAGCTCGGTGGGCACATCTTCACTGAGTCTGATTTCGCTTAGGTTGTCAGGCTGCACGCGCTCTACCTGGGCGGCGAAATCCCGTAGCGGTTTGAGTGCACGGCCGCTCACAAAGTATGCCAGCACGCCGCCAAGGAGTGTGACTCCAGCCGTGATGTACCAGGTTGTCGTGCCAAAAGACTCCTGTGCGTCGTTTACGACGATCGTGACCCTGTCATCGGGGACCGCTTTCGTCGGGTCGAACGCCTGGGGCGAATCTTCGCCGGTTGCGTTAAAGGCCGAGATGTTACTGCCGATGGCATCCATGTAGCGCATGCCCGTATAGCCGACCAGGCAGTTCGTCAGCACGCACGCCGCACACGTGAGCAGTGCCGTCATAATCGTTATGCGCCATTGCAGCGAAAGCCTTTTCATTCGCTATCCTCCATAACGTAGCCCTCTCCAATCCGATTGCGAATCGGGTCGTATCCCAAAGCGCTGCGTAGCTTTTTGCGGAGTGACGAGATATGAACGCGGGTTGCGTTGCTAAAGCTGTTTACGCTGCTATCCCAAACGTGCTCGATAAGCTCCTCTTGACTTACCGGACGCCCCTGATTAAGCATCAGGTATTCCAAGATTCCCGTTTCCTTGCGCGTAAGAGATAAAGCCTCGCTGTCCACGGAAGCGATGCGCGCCTTGGTGTCAAAGCTGAGCTTTCCGCAGGTTAAAACTACGTCGCTTTGTGTAAAGCGTCTTAGGGTAAGGCTGCGAATCCTTGCCGCAAGCTCGTCCAGATGAAACGGCTTGGTGAGGTAATCGTTGGCGCCGGCATCGAGTCCGGCGACTTTATCTGATACTTCGCCACGTGCGGACAGAATCAGTACCTTAGTCTCGCAGTCAGTTTTCCTAAGTTCCCTGAGTACGGTCATGCCGTCGATGCGGGGAAGGTTGAGGTCGAGTACCACGAGGTCGAAGGCCTCAACGTCCAGTAGGTCGAGCGCCTCCTGTCCGTCGTGACAGCAGTCGACACTGTACGCCAAGTTCCGCAAGCTGCGCGCGATTGCGTCGCACAGCGCCCGCTCGTCCTCGACGATCAAAATACGCATAACAGTCTCCTTGCACATTTCAAATCGCGCTTAACACGGATTTTATAGTCGATATGGTCCAATAGGTCGCGTGACGAAAGGAGTGGTCAAGTTGTTCAAAGCGATAAAACCTGTAATGCAGGTTGCGTTGCTGATCGTCGGTGTGGCCATGGTGTGCTTTGGCGTTATGCGTGGCGAGGCAGATGCCGTGCTGGCCAAAGCGATTAGGCTGTGCTTGGAGTGTATCGGAATTGGATAAAAGAGAAAACACTGCGTCGCATGTTTTGGCTCGATTTCGCGGATTCATTCAAGCGGCGGCAACACTTATTACCAACATTCACCTGCCAAACTTTGCCAAAGGCGGCATCTATCAGGGCGCGGGAAAAACAGTCTGCGTACCCGGGCTTAACTGCTATTCGTGCCCCGCGGCATCGGGTGCGTGCCCCATCGGGTCGTTCCAGTCGGTAGTAGGTTCATCCAAGTTCAACTTTTCTTACTATGTTACCGGTACGCTCATTTTGCTCGGCGTGCTGCTGGGACGCTTTGTATGCGGCTTTCTGTGCCCGTTTGGCTGGCTGCAGGAGCTGCTTCACAAGATTCCTGGCAAAAAGTTCTCCACGAAAAAGCTCAAGCCGCTCACGTACATCAAGTACGTCGTGCTGCTGTTTGCTGTGGTAGTGCTGCCTGTGCTGGTGGTCAACGATCTGGGGATGGGAGATCCGTTCTTTTGCAAATACATCTGTCCGCAGGGCGTGCTCGAGGGCGCCATTCCTCTGGCCATTGCCAATGCCGGCATTCGATCTGCGTTGGGACAGCTCTTTACTTGGAAACTTGCCGTTCTCATTGCCGTGGTAGTGCTGAGCGTTTTGTTCTATCGCCCCTTCTGCAAATGGATTTGCCCGCTCGGCGCATTCTATGCGCTCATGAATAAGGTGTCCTTGTTGGGGATTCAGGTCGACGCGTGCAAATGCATCTCGTGCGGCAAGTGTTCAAGGGTTTGTCAGATGGACGTTGATGTGGTCCGCGCGCCCAATCATGCCGAATGTATCCGGTGCGGAAAGTGCATTGGGGCCTGCCCCGTCGATGCCATCAGCTATCGCTATGGCCTGGATGTGTCGGCGGAAAAGCTTCCCTTGACTGCCGATAAAAAGTAAACAAGCTTCGACAAAACGGAGGAATGACTATGAAGCTTTCTAAGATTGCGGCCCTGTTTATGGTGCCGGTATTGGCCTTGTGCCTTGTGGCATGTTCGGCGCCCGGTGGCAATGCGAGCGAATCTGCGAGCTCCGATCCTAAGATCGCAGAACTCACTGCGCAGAAGCCGGCCAATGCCGACGAGGCCGCCGAGCTGTATGCGAAGCTCATGCAGAAGGAGAACGAGATCTTTTCGAGTGATAACGCGCTGTGGGAAAAGGTATTCAACGCGGCAAATAAAGACTCGGCAATGATTGAGGATGGCAGCAATTACGGCGATTTCCTGCTCAAGACCATCGACGGCGCTAAGGATGAGTTTACGGCGGATGAGCTTAAGACGCTCAAGGCCGGTGCACAGCAGATCAAGGAGATCGAGGACAAGCTCGAGAGCTTGGAGAAGGAGTTCCCCGGCTGTGGAAGCACGCCGAGCGCAGGCGAGAGCGTCGACGCTTCGACCGCTGGCATGACGGCTGGTGCCAATGCTTCGAGCGAGGCGACGAAGTTCCCCAGCTTTACGGGCAAAGACCTGGATGGCAACGACGTGAACAGCGACGAGCTGTTCTCTAAGAACAAGGTCACCGTCATGAACTTCTGGTTCACCACTTGCAAGCCGTGCGTGGGCGAGCTGGGCGACCTTGAGAAACTGAATCAGGAGCTTGCCGAGAAGGGCGGCCAGGTCGTGGGTGTCAATTCCTTTACGCTCGATGGCAACAAGGGCGAGATTACAGATGCCAAGGACGTGCTGAGCAAGAAGGGCGTGACATATAAGAACATCTGGTTCAAGTCGGATAGCGAGGCCGGTAAGTTCACATCAAATTTGTTCTCGTTCCCGACAACGTATGTCATCGATCAGAACGGCAACATCGTAGGGGATCCAATCGTGGGAGCCATTAGCTCCGCCGAGCAGCGCGCAGCACTCGACAAGCTTATCGACCAGGCGATTGCGAATAGCGAGCAGTAAAAAACGCGTAAAGCATGGCGAGGATCGTGCGCCGCTGTGCGGAGTAGTCCGCTGCCTTTCAAGATAATCTCCACCATATAGAGGTCCCGCTCGGGGCCTCTTCTTTTGGGTGCCGTCCCGTTCGTTTTTTGGCGCGGTTCGTTGCATTCCTCACTGGTGTCGGTGAAAAATGGGGATAGAGTAGGACAAACGCGTCGAATACGAACGGCGGGGGAGAGCGGGCAGGGTGCCTGCGCAGGAGAGGTTGCCGTCCATGTTGGAGCTCAAAGGTATTTGCAAAAGGTACGTTACGCAGTCGTTTACGCAGGTGGCGCTCGACAACGTAAGCCTGTCTTTTCGCGATAACGAGTTCGTGGCCATTCTGGGTCCCTCGGGCTCGGGCAAAACTACGATGCTCAACGTTATCGGTGGGCTCGATCATTTCGATTCTGGTGACTTGCTGATCGACGGCATATCGACCAAGGACTTTCACGATCGCGATTGGGATGCCTATCGCAATAACCGCATTGGCTTTGTGTTCCAGAGCTATAACCTCATTCCGCATCAGACCATTTTGGAAAACGTGGAGCTGGCGCTTACGCTCACGGGCGTGGGGCATGCCGAGCGCCGCCAGCGTGCGCGCGAGGCGTTGGAGAAAGTCGGCCTGGGCGAGCACATGAACAAGCGCCCGAGCCAGCTATCGGGCGGACAGATGCAGCGCGTGGCCATCGCCCGTGCCCTGATCAACGATCCCGAGATTGTGCTGGCCGACGAGCCGACCGGCGCCTTGGATTCCACAACGTCCGTGCAGGTCATGGACTTGCTCAAGGATGTGGCGCGCGACCGCCTGGTTATTATGGTCACGCACAATCCCGAGCTGGCGTACCAATATGCCACGCGCATCGTCAATCTGGCGGACGGCAAGATCACCGACGATTCCGATCCCTTCGATGCTGCCAAGGCCGCGCGCCGCGAAGCCAAGCCTACGCGCAAAACCTCGATGAGCTTTGTGACGGCGCTGGGGCTTTCTGCTCGAAACCTCATGACCAAGAAGGGCCGTACGGCCATGACGGCCTTTGCGGGCTCGATTGGCATTATCGGTATCGCGGCGATTCTGGCGCTGTCCAACGGCGTAAACGGCTACATCAAAAAGGTCGAGGAGGATACGCTTTCGAGCTACCCGCTCACCATCTCCAAGCAGGACTACGACCTGTCGTCCATGATGGGCGGACAGGGGGCTGTGGATGATGAGGCGTCCAACGGCGAGGATTTATCCGACGACGGCACCGACGGCAAGGCTCCGGGAACCGATAAAATCCCCGTGGTCACGGCCGTAAAGGATATGTTTGCGAGTGTTAAGTCCAACGACATGACGAGCTTTAAGGCATGGCTCGATGCCGGTGGCGACGGCATCGATAAAGAGGTCAACGCCATTCAGTACGGCTATGGCGTAACGCCGGTTGTCTATCGCGCGGGCAAGGGAGACGAGAGGCCTGTCCGGCTGGTGCCCAATGCCATGACCGAGGCCATGAGCGGCGGCGCGAGCTCGGCGGCAACGGTGAGCATGGAATCCATGGGAACCTCGGTCTTTAACGAGATGATTGACGACCAGAGCCTGCTCGACAGCCAGTACGATGTCGTCGCCGGTCATTGGCCCACGTCCGCAAACGAAGCCGTAATGGTGCTTTCGAGCCGCGGTACGGTGGGCGACTATACGCTCTACAGCATCGGTGCGCTGGATATCGATGAGCTCAACGACCTGGTTAACAGCGCCATGACGGCTGACGGTAAGATCGAAACGCCCGAGACCGGCGCCGACTTTACCTACGACGATGCGCTGTCCACGACGTTTAAGGTGCTGTCGCCGGCCGATGCCTATCGCAAAAACGAAGAGACCGGCATGTGGACCGACATGTCTGACGACGCCGACTTTATGGCTGCCAAGGTTGCCGACGGTATTGACGTGCACATTGTGGGCGTGGTGCGACCTAACGAGACGGCCAATGCGAGTGCGTTGTCTCCGGGCATTGCCTATACGCATGCACTGACTCGCCAGCTTATGGAGCGCGCCGCCGATTCGCAGATTGTGCAGGAGCAACTCGCCCACCCCGAGACGGATGTTTTTACGGGCAAAACCTTCGACGAACTGCAAGGCGAGGCCAAGCAAGGCGTGGATCTGGGCAGCATGTTCAGTGTGGACGAGGCGGCGCTCAAGAGCGCGTTCTCGTTCGATACGTCTGCACTTTCGGGTGCGGCCGGCGGTATGGACCTGTCGGGTCTTGACTTGTCCGGGCTGGACATTGACCTTTCGGGCGTTGGCAAGGACATCGACTTCAGCGACATCATGGCAAAAGCGCCAACCCCAGATTTCTCGGGTATCTTTGACGGTCTGGAACTCACGCCCGAGCAAATGCAGCAGGTGGGAACACTAGCCAACCAGCTGTTTGAGGGCTTTTTGCAGTCTGATCAGTTTAAGGCGCTGTCGCCCGAAGATCTTAAGGACGCGTCAAAGCTCTCTGCCGCATTCTCGACGTATCTTGAGAATGATGACACAGCTCAGCAAATCCTGGCCCAGCTCAAAGCGCTCGGCGGCGATGCCCTGGCCGAGCGTCTGCAGCAGGCGATGAGCGACTATGTGCAAAAGCAGCTGGCTCCGTATCTGCAGCAGGCTATGGATCAGGTGATGAAGGCAATCAGCGAGCAGATAGCGTCGACGGTATCATCCCAGCTCAAGGCGGGCGCGGCAGGGCTTATGGACCAGGTGGCGACGCAGATGTCTTCGAGTTTTGCTAACCTGGCGAGCGCCATGCGCGTGGATGCGAGTGCCTTTGCTCATGCCATCCACTTCAACATGGACGCCGAGGACCTGAGCTCGCTCATGATGAGCTATGCGAAGGCGTCGAAGCTCACCTACGACAACAATCTGACCACGTTGGGCTATGCGGACGAGGCAGACCCCATCTCAGTCAAGATTTTCCCGCGTGACTTTGAGGCCAAGGAGCGCGTGCTCGATCACATCGACGCGTACAACAAGCAGGTCAAAGCCTCTGGCCACGATGAACAGGCAATCTCATACACCGACTACATGGGCATCATCATGGGTTCGGTGACCGACATCGTGAACACCATCAGCTTGGTGCTCATCGCATTCGTGAGTATCAGCCTGGTGGTGAGCTCCATCATGATCGGCATCATCACCTACATCAGCGTGCTGGAACGCAAAAAGGAGATTGGCATCCTGCGCGCGATCGGCGCGTCGAAGCGCAACGTGGCCAACGTATTCAATGCCGAGACATGTATCGAGGGCCTCATTGCCGGCGTCTTTGCTATTGTCGTCGTGGTGGCCGTGAGCTTTCCGGTTAATGCCTGGGCGCTTGCTGCCAAACAGGTACCCAATCTGATGAGCCTGCCCGTGCAGGATGCGCTGGTGCTCATTGCAATTTCGGTGCTGCTGACGGTTGTCGCTGGCCTGCTGCCGGCCCGTAGCGCATCCAAAAAGGATCCCGTGGAAGCCCTGCGCTCCGAATAATGCGACAAAAGGGTTGTTCCTTTGTCACATTGAGACCCTTGCGAAATCGGGGTCTAATACTTTTCCGAGAAGTGAACGAGTCAAAATGGGCCCCCGAAGCATCGGCACTTTCGAGATGCAATTTCCTGCGGTTTTGCCATCCAAATCCTGCGGGTTTGACGTCTAAAAATGTCGATGCTTCGGAGGTTCAAAAACGGTCGTTCACTTCTCGGAAAAGTATTAGACCTCGTTATATTGGCGGCGTTCGCGAGCGGCAACCAGAGTGCAGCCTCCTAGCCCTCCTTTGCAGAGAGCATGAGCCTAATTTCCGGATGGGTGTATTCGTCGAACTCTTCTTTGGGCTCGGTGTCAAAGGTGTAGTACGACCTGATGGATTCGCCCTCCGTCTTGATGCTGATTTCTTCATATAGGGAGCCGGCTAAAAATGCCTGCTTAAATTCATCCGACAGGCTGCATGGCGTGAGGAGGCCCGGTGTGGCAACGGAAACGTCCAGCCCATTGAGCGGGGCATAGAGCGTCGCGATATCCTGCTCGGCGCGGGCGAGGTTGTCTGCAAGGCTTGCCTCGGGGTCGATCTGACTGACGTAATCGACGTCCGTGAGCGTGCCGTCTACATCAAAAGAAAGGTAGATATAGGCTGCTTGAGCGCCGAGGTCATTATCGCGCAGATAGCCGATTATGCGGTAGCCGTAGTCGTGATACGACTCGTATGGGTCGTCTGCTGCGACGCGTTCGCACACGGGCTCCAAGGCATCTTGCGCGATGGCGAGCTGCTCGGCGGCTGCAGCCTTTCTTACCTGAAGCGCGTTATTTCCCTGGACAAACTGCGGGATGTAGACGCCAAGCAGCACAATGGCGGGCACCACCGCGAGAGCTATGATCTGCTTCTTGACGCTTGGAATCGTCACGCCGTATGCGTTTGCCATGGCCTCGGCATTGCTCGAGGTTTCGGCTAGCACGTCTGCCGCCGTGGCGACTGCCCCTACGGCGCCGGCGACCTCGGCGGCACCGCCCAGGTTGCGCGCGAGATCGTTATCGCTGTTCTTGAGCAGGCGGCCGGCAGCTTGCGTGGCAAGCACGCCGGCGACCTCCGCGGAACGGTCCTTGTTGGTCTGGGCTACCGTGAGCCTGCTCTGCAGCTCCTTCCACTGTTTGCCCTGCATTCCAAAGCGCGGCGCAAGAGCGCAATAGCAAAAGATGGCGAGTTCGATAACGGTGAGTGCGATGGCGGTATATATGCCCGCGGGTTGGAATTCTTTTTGGTGGAACGCGATATCGTTAATCATTTGGAGCGGCAACATCAACAGGCATGCCACGAACGACATGACGAGTGCGGTCGCTGCGATCTTGGGGTATGTGCAGTACCGCTGGATGCGTTTCTTTTCTTGCTCGGTGAGCTGCTGCATGGGGCCTCGACTCTCATCGTTTTTCGGGGGCGATGTGCACACGCTCTTGAGTATAGATGAGTGGAGGGTGTCTGTTGTTCAAACGTAGTGTCAACGGCATGGTATTGGTGGTTGTCGTGATCATGAACGTCGTTTTTGGAGCATGGAGTCGCTGTCGTGGGGCGAATGACGCGCAAGGGGGTTGCCGTGGGACAGTCTCTCACTGTTTGTGAGCGCCAGCAAATCGAAGGTGAATGGTTTTCCGAGAAGTGAGCGACCTATTCTGGACCCCTGATGCATTCGCACTTTTGGATGCAAAAACCGCAGGGTTTGAGCGACAAAACCGCAGGAAATGGCTCTCCAAAAGTATCGATGCATCGGGGCCCCGATTTCACTCGTTCACTTCACGGAAAAGCTTTCACCTTCGTTGCGTGAGGCAACGGATGGAAGGGTGATTATCGTCAAGTAGCTACCTCTGCCTTGTGAATCATCTGAAGCACAAGGCATAATGCATGTGACAAAGGGACGGCCCTTTGCCGCATTGATCTGAGAGTAGATGTTGATGATTCTATCGTTGGCCCCTATGGAGGGGATTACTGGGCATGTGTTCCGTCGCGTGCATGCGGAGTGCTTCGGTGCACTCGATTGCTATTACACGCCGTTTTTGCCGCCGCCGCGGGTGGGAAACCGCTTTGGCGGCAAGGCGTTTAAGGAGATCGATCCTGCCAATAACCATGGGCTCAACGTAGTGCCCCAGCTCATGTCCAAGAACGCGGACGAGTTTGTGTGGGCGGCACAGGTGCTCGCCGACATGGGATACCGTGAGGTCAATCTCAACCTTGGCTGCCCCTCGGGTACGGTTGTTGCCAAGGGTAAAGGATCGGGCTTCTTGCGCAACTTGGACGAGCTCGAGGTGTTCTTGAGCGATGTGTGCGAGCGGTCGCCGTTGCCGGTATCGGTCAAAACTAGGCTGGGGCTCGAGGACGACGACGAGTATGAGCGCGTGCTCGATCTGTATTGCCGCATGCCGCTGGCAGAGCTAATCGTGCATCCGCGTGTGCAAAAGGACCGCTATACGGACTCGCCGCGCAAGGAGTTCTATGGCGAGACGCTGGAGCGTGCGCCGTTCCCGGTTGCCTATAACGGCGATATTTTTGATCTTGAGGATATGAATGCGCTGGTGGAGGCCTATCCCGGCACACGTCATGTGATGCTGGGGCGTGGCTTGCTTGCGAACCCCGCGCTGGCTCGCATAGTCAAGGGCGGCCCTGCTGCCACGGCAGCCGAACTGCATCGTTTCCATGACACGCTGTTTGCGGCATATGCAGAAGAGATTGGCGGTAACGCGGTCTTTCGCATGAAGGAGTGGTGGTTCTACGCCAAATGCGCCTTCGCCGACCCCGCTACCGTTCACAAGCTCGTGCGCAAGACTAAAAAGGTCGACGAATACCGCGCCGCCGTCGATCGTGTCTTTCGCGAACAGCCGCTTGCGCCCATAGCCCGCTTCCACGGCTAGTTAGCCGTTGGGGACGTTCTTTAACGACTGGTCATTTAAGAGCGTCCCCAATGACTATGGGACGGACGGGATGCGCGTACTAGAGCAGGTTCTTCTGTGCCCACGCGATGATGTCGCTCGACTCGTAGAGTGGCTTGCCGTCGATGAACAGGCAGGGAACCTGGCGTTTTCCGCCGACGGCGATAAGCGTTTGCTCGGCATCGGAATCGGTCGAGATATTGCGTTCAGGAATGGTTACGCCGTTATCGGCCAAAAAGCGCTTGACCTTTATGCAGTACGGGCAGCCGGTCATAACGTAGAGCACGAGCTCGTGATCAGTAGCCATAGGTCTCCAATCGGTTGAGGTTTTGATTGAAATACCCAAAGCCGCCGCGGTCTATGCGCGCGTCAACGACGACTCGATGGCCTGGACCAAAAACGCCGTGGCTCCGGTGCCGCAGGGCTTGTCGTAGTAGTCAACAAAGCGCTGGTCGGCAAGATAGCCGTGGGCGAGGCCCAGATACGCTTCGTTCTGGGGCTCGTGTCCCCAATTAAGGCCAATCCATCGACGATGCATCGCGACAAGCTTACGAGCCTCGTTGCTCTCTGGGTCGCCAATGCCTATGGCAATCGAGAGCTGGCCCAGAATAGCGTGTTCAAGTTCCTTCATGTCGTTCCATGTCTCGGGGTCCATGTCCAGCAGCGCTTCGTTTGCTGCATCGAAAGCCTCATCGCCATAGCGCGCCCGCGCCTCGGCACCGTAGCGCTCCTCGTTTTCTTGCACGGCGCGCCAGCGCTCCAGTTGCGGCAGGACGGCGCCCATGAGCGAGACGGCTTCGTCGAGCGACATGCCGGTGTTTTGCGCCAGCCGCGGAGCGCAATCCTCGATCATCGCCTCCATGGTGGTGTCGTAGGTGTACTTGCCGTGGTCGTAGCACCACTTGCAGTAATGGTCGGTCGTGGCGCCCGTTGCATCGGTGCCGCAGTCGTCGGGCGTGAGTATCATGCCGCAGCTCTGGCAATAATGCTCGGGCATTTCGAGCAGGTGGGACAGTGGCTCGCCGGTTACGGCGGCAATGAGCTTCATCATGTCGATGCCCGGGGTGACCTCGTCGCGCTCCCAACGGCTGACGGCTTGGCGTGTGACGAAGAGCTTGGCGGCGAGCTGCTCCTGGGTAAGGTGATGGGCGCGACGAACGGCAATGAGCTTTTCTGCAAAGGCCATAGCGGCTCCTTTCTGCTGGTTGATGGCTTAAGCATACGCGGCGGCAGGCGCCCTTCCAAGCAACCGTTGGTTGCACGACAGGAGTCCACGGCGAAGAATTGCGCGCAACGCCCCACGCCTCCATGCCGTACAATGACCGGCATGGAACCTATTGCACACATACATACCGACCTGCCGCAGAAGTTCGGCATTCCGCGCAACAGCTTTTTGGCGCCTCATCTGCAGGGACGCATCGTCTTTGAGCCGGAATTTGCCTCCAATGCAGCGGTTGAGGGCCTGGACTCCTTCTCGCACCTATGGCTGCTCTGGCGCTTCGAAAACGGAACGCCCGGTGGCACGGCTAAGGACATAGCTACCGATGCCAAGACACAGAACAGGCCCGGCACCAATGCCAAGTGGTCGAAAACCGTGCGTCCGCCGCGTCTGGGCGGAACCGAGCGTGTGGGCGTCTTTGCCACGCGCAGTCCGTTTCGCCCTAATCCCATCGGGCTTACCTGCGTCAAGCTTGATCGTGTCGAGCTCACCGACGATGGCCCCATCATCCATGTGCTGGGGGCCGACCTGCGCGATGGCACGCCCATCTACGACATTAAGCCCTACATCCCGTTTGCGGACTGTCACCCGGATGCGACCGGCGGCTGGATTGAGGATGCTCCGTGGCAAGAGCTCGATGTTGAGTTTCCGCAAGCTCTGCAGGATATGGTCCCGCCCGCAAAGATTTCTGGCTTGGTCGAGGTTCTACGCCAAGATCCGCGCCGCGCGGGCAGCAAACACGAGCCAAACCGCATTTACCACTTGGCCTACGCCGGGCTCGACATATCGTTTACGGTCGACGAAACCCAGCTAACCGTAGTCGCCGTCAACGACGCGCAAGACTAACCAGCCATTCGTCCGCACCCGTCAAATTAAGCGCCAAACTCCGCGCCAAAACCGCCCACGCTGGTGGACAATAACGCCTATCGAATCATTCCGCTCTGCACGGGAGTCCAGCATGAAATACGACTTCACTTCAATCATCGACCGCCACGGCATGGACTCCATCGCCGTTGACTCCTGGGGCGAGATCCCCGGTATGGCTCCGAACGCACCCGACGAGGGCTTCGACCGCATTCCCATGTGGGTGGCCGACATGAATTTTGCCACGGTCCCCACGGTCCAGGAGCACATCATCAAGCGCGCTCAGCACCCCATGTTTGGCTACTTCAATCCGCGTCCCGAGTATTTCGATCGCATCATCGAATGGCAGAGGCGCCGCAATGGCGTTGGGGGCTTGGCACCCGAGCATATCGGCTACGAAAACGGCGTGCTGGGCGGTGTCGTGTCGACGTTGCGCGCGTATGTCCAGCCGGGCGATGCGGTGCTGGTCCATAGCCCCACCTACATCGGCTTTACCAAATCCATCGAAGCCACGGGCTATCGTATTGTCCACAGCCCGCTTAAGCTCGACGATCAAGGCGTGTGGCGTATGGACTTTGAGGACATGGAGCACAAGCTCGCCCAAAACCACATCCATGCCGCGGTGTTCTGCTCGCCGCACAATCCCTGCGGCCGCGTATGGGAGCGCGACGAGATCGAGCGCGCCATGGACATCTATCGCCAGCACGATTGCGTGGTGATCTCGGACGAGATTTGGTCCGATATCATCCTGCCGGGGCACAAGCATATCCCGACGCAGTCGGTGAGCGAGGATGCCCGCATGCGTACGGTTGCCCTCTACGCGCCCAGCAAGACGTTCAACCTGGCGGGCCTGGTCGGCAGCTACCACATTGTCTACAACGAGACGCTGCGTGACCGCATGTGCGCCGTGTCCGACAAGACTCACTACAACGAGATGAATGTCCTCTCCATGCATGCGCTTATTGGTGCCTATCAGCCGCAGGGCTACGAGTGGGTGGACGAGCTCAACCAAGTGCTTGCCGGCAACATCGAGTACTTCTGCACGTATGCAGAAAAACACTGGAAGGGCGTCGCGTTTTCACGTCCGCAGGGCACGTACATGGTGTTTCTGGACTGCACCGAGTGGTGCCGCGAGCATGGCCGCGATATTCAGTGGTTGCTCGACGAGGGGGCGCGCGTGGGCGTGGGGTATCAGGACGGCCGCCCGTTCCACGGGCCCTGCCACATTCGCGTGAATCTGGCGCTGCCGCTTTCGCGCGTGAGGGAAGCGTGCGACCGCCTGGACCGCTACGTTTTTAATGCACGGTAAGCGTGCGCTGCATGTGGGGCCTTCTGCCAAGTTGGCTAGAAGGCCCCACATGGTAAAGCATCTGTAACAATTGGGCGCAGACCTGCTGCGGAGGCTTACTTTTCTTGAATCTGCTTGCCGCAAAGATGCTCAATCGTAATCTCGTAGAGCTGGACGCCCTTAATGTCCTTGGCGATTTCCTCTTCGACTTCCTCGGCAGAAGGGTAGTACTTAAGGGCGAGCTGGCGGACTTTGTCCTCGATAAACGCGGGGGTGTCATTCGCCAGGCGACAACGGCCAAAGACGACGGTGCTCATAACGTAGGGAGCCCAGTCGCCGTCCTGGTACCACTCGTTTCCGTAAACGGTAAAGCAGACCTTGTCATCGCGCTTGAGTGCGTCAACCTTGTGGCCGGCTTTGGCGCCATGGAAATAAATCTTGTCGTGCTCGGTGTCAAAGAAGTAGTTGACGGGAATGGCGTAAGGGTAGCCATCGTCGCCGTTGACGGCAAAGACGCCGCGCTTGCAGGTGGCGAGCAGTTCGCGCGCTTCCTCGTCAGTGATGGCGCGTTTCTTTCGACGCAAGGGCCTAAACATCGTTGGCTTCCTTTCTGGTCGTGCGTGGTGGTTGAGCACAAACTATAGCGAAACGGATCCGTTTTTCTTGATGCGGGCGAGTATGTTTTTGAGCTTGTTAAAGTCGAGCGGTTTGGACAGATGGGCGTTCATGCCGGCATCGTGTGCCGCCTTGGCGTCCTCGGCAAAGGCATTGGCGGTGAGCGCGATGATGGGGATATCGGCTGCATCGACCTTCTCGCTCAGACGAATCGCGCGGGTTGCCTCGTAGCCGTCCATGCCCGGCATCATAATGTCCATCAAAATGGCATCGAAGCTGCCGGCGGGATGTGACAGGTACAGATCGACGACTTCGTTGCCGTTGGCGGCGCGGGTGACCACGATGCCCTCGGATTCTAGCAGCGCCTGGGCAATCTCGGCATTCAATTCGTTGTCTTCGGCGAGCAGCACGTTCATGTCGGCGAGCGAGCAGTCGGGCGCACTCTCAACCGTATTCGCCCGCGCCTGGGGATTCTCGTCGATATCGAGCGGAATCTCCACGTAGAACGAGGTGCCTACATGGAGCTCACTGGTGACTTCGATGGTACCGCCCATCAGTTCAATAAGCGACTTGACGATTGGCATGCCCATGCCGGTTCCTTGGAACTTGCTGCGCGCATTGTCACCTTCTTGGGCAAACGGTTCATAGATATGCTTTAAAAACTCGGGAGCCATGCCAATGCCGGTATCCGAAACGCTAAAGCAAAAGAGCGCGCGCCCGTCATCGAGCGGCTTGGTCTTTGAACTAAAGGTGACGGAGCCGCCGTGCTTGTTGTACTTAATGCTGTTGTCTAACAGGTTGATTATGATCTGTCGGATATGGGTGGGACTGCCGATCATGTATGGCCCCGTGGCGTACGGCAGACTATTGTCCTGCATGGTGATGCCGTTATCGGATGCGCGGAGCTTGCACAGAACCAGCGTATTGTCACAGAGCTCTTTGAGGTTAAAAGGCGCGTGTTCCAGAGCTAGCTTGCGGTCTTCGATTTTGCCCATCTCGAGGATGTCGTTGATCAGCGAGAGTAGGTGATTGGCGGCAACACGCGCCTTGGCGCGGCTTTCGCGGGCGGCCTGCATGTCGCCGTCTTTCAATTCCTCAATTTCGATAAGACCCAGGATGCCGTTGAGCGGCGTGCGGATGTCGTGGCTCATGCGCGTGAGGAATGCCGTCTTAGCGGCGTTGGCGGCGTCGGCTTTTTCGCGCTCGGTCCGAGCGCGCACGAGCGCCCAGATGAGCAGGACGATACCGACCGACAACATACCGATGAGGGTAGCGGCAATGGCGGTGCGGTTGCGAAAAAGGAATCGAAGCGTGTCTGATTCCTGGGTCGTGTACGACGTGGATGAGTAATTGCTTGCGGAGAGCGATTCTCCGGCATTGATGATGCCCTTGTTGATGATTCCCAGCAGCTCGGGCTTTCCACGCGAAATCCAGCACGAGAGCTCACAGGTGTCAGGGAGCTCGACCGTCTCGTAGTCCTTGAGATCATGACGGTCGCCGATGGTTTTTATGCGTGAGCTGGGAGCGACGATGCAGTGCGCCGTTCCCTTCCTGAGTGCGTCGAACGCTTCATCGTCGGATTGGTATTCGGTCACGGTCGCTGTGGGGAACAGATTTTCAAGTACGTTTTTGTTGACAAACGATGATTTGGTACAGGTAATGTTCTGAAGGTCTTTGTTCAGGTTGCTGCCGGTGTGGATGGCGGTGAGGGATATGGTCCCCAACGATACCGACTGCACAACGCCTGATTGCTCGGCAAACCAGTAATCTCGGTATACCGGCAGCGCAACGTCTATGCTTCCCTTTGACAGGGCCTTTGACATCATCTTGTAGCTATCAAAGGCGACGGTTTTGACCGTAATGCCAAATTTATCGTGCAACGTCGTCGCAAGCGATGCGAGCGAGCCTTCCATTTCGCCGTTTTCGTCTTCGTTGCAGTAGGGGAGTTTGCCCGTAATGTAGCCGAGCGTGATGGTGTTGTCATTTGCTTTGAGCCAGGAACGTTCGGGGCCGTTGAGCGATGATGAACCGCTGTTTTGGACCGAGTAGTTAGATTTGACTTCGTCGATATAGCGTGGGTTGACGCGGGCGATTGCCGACATGGCGGCATTGATGTCGTCCATCAGGTCGGGGCGGCTTTTGGGGACGGCAAAATAGTAGTCGCTCGAACCAACGTAAAACATGGGCGACGCATCGGGCGACGAAATGGTGTCGTTCATGATGACGGCGTCGACTTCGTCGTTTGCGAGCGCGTCAAAGAGGGCACCGCCAGTGTTGATTTCCTTATAGGTGCAGGTGATTCCTTCGTTGGCGAGCCACTGCTTGCCAACGAAGGTTTGCATAACGTCGGGGTTGCAGCCGATGGTAAGGCCTTGGAGCGCTTGGGGGTCACCCTTGGCCAGATCGTCGCGATTGGGCTTGGCGTAGATGTAGTAGCGCTCGGTGCCCTCGGGGTTCGAGGAAAAGAGTAGCTTTTGGGCGCGTTCCTCGGAGTAGGAGATGTTGGGCATGAGGTCGATCTCGCCTGCCTCGAGCATGTCCATAAGCTCGGTGAAGGTGCCGGAGACGTATTCGTACCGCCAGCCGGGCGTGTAGTACGACAGGGTCTGGAGGTACTCGTAACCCCATCCCGAGAGACGTTCTCCGGGGGTGCCGCCCTGGAAGTCCTCGTTGTTGACGAGCCAACCGACGCGGACCGTCTTGACTGGCTGACTAGAGTCATCGGCAAAAGCCTGGACAGGCGCAATTGAACTCAGCACGGCAAGCGCGGCAAGCACAATGGCCAGGGCGCGACATATATCTGAACGAAGGACAGTGGCAGCTCTCACATGCAATCCTAACGAATCGAGACATTACCGCATAAGGATACCAGCTCAGCCTGCCCAGCCGGCAGCAGCACCGCTAAACGGTTCCGCCCGGCAGTTGGGGACAGTCCCTTTCTGCCGGCACAAAAGGAACGTCCCTAACTGTCGGTTGTGGGACAATACCGAGCGAACGTGATTGGGCGTCTGGGAAAAGGGGTCGCGATGAACAAGTTGAGGACGCTTGCCGATGTGCTGCGACAGGCTGGCTTTGCGCGCATCACGGGCCTGTTTCTTATCTTTTACTTGCTGTGCTCGACAGCTGTCTGGCTGTCCGAGCCCACGACCCTCACCTTTGGCGATGGACTTTGGTTTAGCTTTGAGACGGTCTCGACCATCGGCTTTGGCGACATTCCGGCCGAAACACCGGTTGCCCGCGCTATTACCGTCGTCTTGAGCGTTATCAGCATCTTCTACATCGCCATGCTCACGGGCGTGGCGGTGAACTACTGCAATACGCTCATCAAGATGCGCCAAAAGGACACCATGGCGCGCTTTATGGATGATCTGGAGCATTTGGAAGAGCTCGATCGTAACGAGCTCGCTGACCTGTCGCGCCGCGTGCGCGAGTATCGTCGACGCCAGCGCTAAGACGAACGTCGTGCGCCACAACAAGGGGGACCGAATATGAACATCACCGTGTACCTGGGCGCCAACACTGGCAGCGACCCGGCGTTTCTGCCCGCGGTACAGGAGCTGGGCAACTGGATTGGCGCCAACGGACA
>CABUQW010000013.1 GCA_902493895.1 uncultured Collinsella sp.
AAATTATCCCAAGTGCGCGTGCTAACCCGTTTTATGCGCTTCTGCCGTTGTTGTCGTACTTAAACCAGCAGGTAAACGGTGTGTTCGTTTTTGTCGTTCTTACAGGTCAGTACTGCCACATGTGGTTGACGGGGCCGGAACCTTTGCCCATGTCAAAGCCGGCGGCGAGAGCGCCGGTTAGGTAGGCCTTGCCGGCGTTGATGGCGTCGGCAAGTTCCATGCCCTGTGCCAATGCGCAGGCGATGGCGGACGAAAGCGTGCAGCCGGTGCCATGCGTGTTGCCGGTCTCGATGCGCTTGTGGCGGAACCACGTGGTGAGCGGATCGCCCAGGTGGTTGCCCTCGTCATCGAGCGGCGCGGGCTCCGCTAGCACATCGTTGGCCTCGTTGACAAAATGTCCGCCTTTAACGAGGGACGCGCAGCCAAAGCGGCGGGTGAGGAGCATGGCAGCGTTTTGCTGTGTGCGCTCGGAATCGACCTCGTAGTCGAGCAGCGCCATGGCCTCGGGAATGTTGGACGTGATGACGGTCGCCAGCGGGAACAGGCGACGCGTGAGCGCCTCGGTGGCATTCTCGGTAATGAGGCGAGCGCCCGAAGTGGCGACCATAACGGGGTCGACGACCACGTTGGTTGCGTTCCATGCACTCAGGCGGTCGGCGATAACTTCGATAATCTCGGTGGACGAAACCATGCCGATCTTGACGGCGCTCGGGCGGATATCGTCAAAAACGGCGTCAATTTGCGCAGCGACGATATCTGGCGAGATATCCTGCACGGCGGTAACGCCCAGGGTGTTTTGCGCTGTGATGGCGGTGATGGCCGTCTCGGCATACAGGCGGTGCGCCGTGATGGTCTTAATGTCGGCCTGAATGCCGGCGCCGCCGCTGGAATCGGATCCAGCGATAGACAGGACGGCAGGTACCTTACTACGATCCATGTTCGCTCCCTTGTTCGGTCGGATTCAAATGGGTCTTCTACCTGCATTATAAAGTTGCCCGGGCCGGCTGCATGCCGATCCCGGGCGGGTGGTGCAATCTTTACGCAAATGTTAGCAAATGTTCACACGTCAACAATTGACGGGCGTTGCAGCAGACATACTGGATTGCCTCGTAAAAGCTAATCCTCCATACCGAGGTCGATTGTCGTGCCTTCGAACACCTTGTTGACGGTGCGGACGGCGCACATCTTGCCGCACATGGTGCAGGTGCCCTCGGTGGCGGCGGGGGATTCCTCGTAGCGCTTCTTGCCCGTAACCGGGTCGAGCGCGCACTTCCACATGGCATCCCAGTCGAGTTTGCGGCGTGCCTGGCCCATCTTGTCGTCCATGTCGCGGGCGTGCGGCACCTTCTTGGCGATGTCGGCGGCGTGTGCGGCAATCTTGGTGGCCATGAGGCCATCGAGCACGTCTTGGGCGTCGGGCAGGCATAGGTGCTCGGCCGGCGTCACATAGCACAGAAAGTCGGCGCCGGAGCTCGCGGAGATGGCGCCGCCGATGGCTGCGGTGATGTGGTCGTAGCCCACGCCGATGTCGGTCACCAGCGGCCCGAGTACATAGAACGGGGCGTTGTGGCACAGGCGCTTCTGCAGTTTCATGTTGGCGGCGATCTCGTCGAGCGCCATGTGGCCCGGGCCCTCAACCATGACCTGGACGCCGGCGGCCCAGGCGCGCTTGCACAACTTGCCGAGCTCGATCATCTCGGCGGTCTCGGTGGCGTCGTTGGAATCGTAGAGGCAGCCCGGGCGGCAGGAATCGCCGAGCGAAATCGTCACGTCGTACTCGTGGCAGATTTCGAGCAACTCGTCGTAGAACTCATAGAACGGGTTCTCGTTACCGGTGACCTCCATCCAGCCAAACAGCAGCGAGCCGCCGCGGCTCACGATGTTCATCAGGCGGCCGGTCTCCTTAAAGGTCTTGGTGACCGACTTGTTGATGCCGCAGTGGATGGTCATAAAGTCCACGCCGTCCTCGGCGTGCGCGCGCACGACCTCGAACAGGTCTTCCTTGGTGAGTTTGACCAGCGGCTTTTCCATGTAGCCGATGGCGTCGTACATGGGGACGGTGCCCACCATGAGCGGCGTCTCGTCGATGAGCTGCTGGCGGAACTGGCGCGTCTTGCCCGAGTTGGAGAGGTCCATGATGGCGTCGGCGCCAAAGTCCTCGGCAATCTTGACCTTCTTCCATTCCTCGGCGGTATCGGCCTTGTCGCCCGAGATGCCCAGGTTGACGTTGACCTTGGTGGACAGGCCCTCACCGACACCAAAGGCGCGCATGCCCTTTTTGATGTGCACGATGTTGGCGGGAATGGCGATGCGGCCGTCGGCCACGCGCTCGCGGATGTACTCGGGGTCGCGATGCTCGCGCTCGGCGACTTCCTTCATCTGCGGCGTAATCTGCCCGGCGCGGGCGAAGTCGATTTGCGTGACGAGCTTGGGCTCGGTCTGTGTGCTCATTGGCACGGCTCCCTTCGTTGGCATTACCCATATCAGGTTTGCGGGTCAGGGCGGGCGCGCCCAATCTCAGCCTGCCGTCCCGTCCTGCAAGCTCCCCGTTTATGTAATGGGCTCAAGTATAGCCTGAATGGGTACGATTGGGCCAACGAGCGTGCCTGTGGGGAGGCGAACATGGAAGACAAGCATCTATATCGGGAGACGCAATGGGATGCATCGGCCGAGGAAAGCCGCGCGCACCATGGCCTTGTCGCGATTGGTTTTGCGGTGCTTGCCGTGCTGGTGATTGCCTTTTGTATCTGGACGTTTGGCGGTCGCGGCGGCGCTGCCTGGGAGTTTGAGGCCGACGAGGCCCTGCCGATCATGACGGTGAAGGTCGCGGGCGGCAATACCGTTGCCGCGCCGGGCGACTATTGGTATCCGCGCGATGAGTTTATGCAACTGCAGCTGAGCGGCGGGTCTATTCCTGGCGAGGAAATCGAACGCGTGACGTTTGATGCGGCGCTCAAAACACTTACGGTTAAACTCAAAGATCAAGGGGATGTGCCCACGACGATGGATATCGCGCTGACGGAATGGCGCCTGGAGCCCCCGTCGGGCGTCAAGGTATCCGAGGTGGAGCATGTCAAGATTATCTATCAGGACGGCTCGACAAATGAAATTGCCAAAGCCGACGGCTTGGCGAAATAGACGCCGTGCCTAGGCAGCACATTCAAAAGTAGCAGTGGTCCTACAAGGCCTGTTCGTTCAGGAAGACCAAAGTGTTTTTATTTGAAAGCTCGGGAAAGTGACGATAACCAACGTCGAACGCGGTGAGCCCGCTTACATCCTCGAGCTTGTTTTCTGCCATCCAGCGCACCATGGAGCCGCGTGCCTTTTTGCTGGCGGTCGAGCGCTGGATGGGCTTGCCGTTGCGGACGCCTTCGCCAAAGAGGCATGTGACGACCGTGACATCGGTGGTGAGGCGGGGCAGAACGGCTTTGGCGTATTCCGCGCTGGCGAGGTTGACGATCGTAGCGTTGGAGCCTGCCGGAGCGATGACCCGTGCGAGTTTGTCGCCCCAAAACGCGTAGAGGTCTCGGGCATCGTCGACGGCAAGCTTTGCGCCCATCTCCAGCCGATACGGTTCAACGGCATGAAAGGGGCGTACGCATCCGTAAAGGCCCGAGAGGATCCATAGATGGTCTTGCAGCCATGCGAGCTGCGCGGAATCCATCACCTCGGGCGCCATGCTTTGGTATTGGATGCCGTGGTAGGACATGACGGCGGGGGAGATTCGACGCGCGATATCGGGATCGGCGAGGTCGGCATCGTTCAGGACGGGCATAAATTCGTGAAGCGTATCCAGGCACGTTGTAAGCAGCCTGTCGCTCACGTTCCAAAGGGTCTGCAGGCCGCCGCTGCCTTCATTCCGCTCGATATCTAGCAGTGCGCGGTGGAGGCGAGCTGTCTCGCGCACAAAGGGTGGAATGCCCAGGACTTCAAAAGCATCTTGGGCCGCGCGCATCTGCTTGGCGGGCGAAATGATGACCTGCAGCATGGACTCTCCTCTGCCAAAAAGGAAGTTGCGGTGGAATACGGTCTGTTTTGGCCGTGTATGGGCCAGTTTAGTCCGTATTTCACCGCAACTGATGAAGGGTTGGTTAGGCGCGCTCGATGAAGGCCTTGTAGCCGCGATATGCCTCGTAGATGTCGGCCTTGTTGGCGACCTCCCACAGGGCATGCATGGACAGGACGGCAACGCCGGAGTCGATGACGTTCATGCCGTACTTGGCCATGATGTAGGCGATGGTGCCGCCGCCGCCCGCGTTGACGCGGCCGAGCTCGCAGGTCTGGAAGTCCACGCCGGCCTCGTCCATGATGTCGCGGACGAGGGCCACGTACTCGGCGTCGGCGTCGTTTGAACCGCCCTTGCCGCGGCTGCCCGTGTACTTGTTGAAGCACAGGCCGCGACCCATGAAGGCTGCGTTCTTGGTTTCGAACTTGCCGGCGTAGCCCGGGTCGAAGCCGGCGGACACGTCGGAGGAGAGCATGCGGCTGTGGGCGAGTGCACGGCGCAGGGCCAGCGGGCTATCCTCGCCGGCGAGCGTCATGATCTCGGCGACGGTGTTCTCGAAGAAGCGGCTCGTCATGCCGGTGGCACCCACGGAGCCAATCTCCTCCTTGTCGACGATGAGTGTGATGCTCGTGCGCTCCACGTTGGCGACGTCGATCTGGGCGAGCATGGACGGATAGGCGCAGACGCGATCGTCGTGGCCATAGCCCAGAATCATGGAGCGGTCGAGGCCCATGTCGCGGGCGGGGCCGGCGGGCACGACCTCAATCTCGGCGGAGAGGAAGTCCTCCTCCTCGACGTCGTACTGCTCCTTGAGGATATCCAGGAACATCTGCTTGACGGGCTCCTTGGGAGCGTCCTTGTCGTCCTCGTCAAACTTGACGGGGCGGCCGCCCACGATCACGTCGAGGATCTCGGCATCGACGGCATCCTTGGCGGGCTTGGCCATCTGCTCGCTCGAGAGGTGAATCAGCAGGTCGGAGATGGTAAAGACCGGGTCGTCCGCCTTGTCGCCGATGTTGATGTCGACGGTGGTGCCGTCCTTTTTGCAGATGACGCCTACGAGTGCGAGCGGGGAAGCGACCCAGTGGTAGCTCTTGACGCCGCCATAGTAGTGCGTGTCGAGATAGGCCATGTCGCCGGCCTCGAAAGCGGGGTTCTGCTTAAGGTCCAGGCGCGGCGAGTCCACGTGGGCGCCCAGGATGTTAAAGCCCTGCTCGAGCGGGGCGGTGCCCAGGTTGACGAGCATAAGGTCCTTGCCGTGGTTGGCGGCGTACACCTTGTCGCCTGCCTTGAGCGCGCGGCCCTCGGCGATCACGGTCTCCAGATTGACGTAGCCCGCCTCCTCGGCCATCTTGATACCGGTCTTGACGCACAGGCGCTCGGTCTTGTTCTCGCTCAAAAACTGCTTATAGCCGCGGCAAAGCTCCTCGAGCTCCTCGACTTGCTGTGGCGTGTACTTTTTCCATGCGCAGGGACGCTCCATGACGCAGGCTCCTTTCGGATCGATCGTGCTGGTTGATGTACCGTGAGCCATCGTATCACGCGCGGGCTCACGGCGGCAGGGAAGCCTGATGTGCGGTGGCCGCGGGGCGGGGAGCGTGTAAACTGGTGTGAGCAAACCGTGCCCAGCCCAAAGCGAGGTATTCAATATGTCTGACAAGCGCCGTACCTTTGCCGTCATCGACGGCAACTCGCTCATGCACCGCGCCTTCCACGCCGTGCCGCCGACCATGAACGCGCCGGACGGTCGTCCCACCAACGCGATTTTTGGCTTTTTGAATATGTTCCTCAAGATGATTGACGCCTTTAATCCCGACGGCGTTGTTGTGGCGTTTGACAAGGGCAAGCCGCGCGTGCGCATGGAGATGCTGCCGCAGTACAAGGCTCAGCGCCCGCCCATGGACCCCGATCTGCACGCGCAGTTTCCCATGATTAAGGAGCTGCTCGCCGCGCTCAACGTGCCGATCTTGCAGTCCGAGGGCTGGGAAGGCGATGACATCCTGGGCACTATGGCGCGCCTGGGCGAGCAGGCCGGCTGTGACATGCTGCTGGTGACCGGTGACCGCGACATGTATCAGCTCGTGACCGAGCACGTCAACGTGGTCTCGACCCGCAAGGGCCTGTCCGACGTGGCGATCATGACGCCCGAGAGCGTGGACGATCTGTATCACGGCATCACGCCGGCGCTCGTGCCCGATTTTTATGGTCTGAAGGGCGACACGTCCGATAACATCCCCGGCGTGCCGGGCATCGGCCCCAAAAAGGCGAGCGCGCTCATTGCGCAGTACGGTAGCCTGGACGAGGTCATCGCACATGCCGACGAGGTCAAGGGCAAGATGGGCGAAAACCTGCGCGCACACATCGACGATGCCCTGCTGAGCCGCAAGGTCGCGACCATCCGCACCGATGCGCCCGTTGAGCTCGATTTTGAGGCGACGTCCTTCCCGGCGTATTCTGCCGATGAGGTTTCCGCGGCGCTGGGCACGCTTGGTATCACCGCCATGCAGAACCGTTTCTTGGCGCTGATTGGCGGCGAGGGCGGGGCTGCTGCCGCCTCCAGTGTGTTTGAGATACCTGCGATGGTTCGCGCAGCCGCGGGCGATGCTGACGCGCTTGGTGCCGTTGCGGCTGAGATCTCCCGCGCGATCGATGCCGGCGAGTGGATTGCTGCCGTGGTGGACGACGACAAGGAAGAGGGCGCGCTCTTTGGACTGACGCGCACGCTGTGGTTAGCGACGTCCAAGGGCTTGTTCGCGCTCGAGGAGGGCGATAGCGGTGCGGCGGCTGAGGTTGAGGGCTTCAACTTCGTCCACGGCGTGATTGCCGGCGCGCTCGCGCGCCTGTTTATGGAGGGCCGCGTGGCGAGCCCGGATATGAAAGCGCTGCTGCATGAGCTTTCGCCCATCGATTCTTCGGAGCCCGAGCTCATGGATCCGCTGGCAGTCGATTCTACGCGCATCTTCGATACCGTGGTTGCCGCCTACCTGCTGGATTCCGACCGCTCCGAGTTCGATGAGGCGTATCTGGCCGATACCTACCTGCAGATGTCGCTGCCTGCGGCACGCGGTGCAGAGGGTGCCGGTGAGGACGCTCCTGCGCCCGCCGCTCGCACGGCGGCCTTGACGCTGGCGCTCGTGGCGCCGTTGCGCGACCGCATGGCCCGCGAGAACGCCGCCAACGTGTTCGATGGCATTGAGATGCCGCTTGTGCCGGTGCTTGCCAAGATGGAGCGCGCGGGCATGCTTGTGGACCCCGACCGCCTGCACAGTTTGTCCGAGGGCCTGGCGACTCAGATTGCCGAGGTCGAGCGCAGCATTCGCGACCTGGCAGGCGACGAGACCTTTAACATTGGCAGCCCCATGCAGCTGTCGCATGTGCTGTTTGACGTTATGGGGCTTCCGACCAAGGGCCTCAAGAAGACCAAGCGCGGCTACTATTCGACCAATGCCAAGGTGTTGAGCGATCTTGCTCGCGACCACGAGATCGTGCGCCTGATTTTGGACTGGCGTGAGAAGTCCAAGATTAAGTCGACCTATCTGGACACGTTAGGTCCGCTGCGTCGTGGCGACGGTCGTGTGCACACCACGTACAACCAGACAATCACCGCGACGGGGCGTCTGTCTTCGAGCGACCCGAACTTGCAGAACATCCCGACGCGCTCTGAGCTGGGGCGTACCGTCAAGACGGCGTTTTCGGCGGGCGAGGGCAGCGTCTTTTTGGCGGTGGACTACTCGCAGATCGAGCTGCGCCTGCTGGCGCATCTTTCGGGTGATGAACATCTAGTACGTGCCTTTAACGAGGGCGAGGACTTCCATGCCGAGACGGCCGCGCGTGTATTTGGTGTGCCGGTATCGGAAGTAACGCCTGACCTGCGCAGCCGCGCCAAGGCCGTGAACTTTGGCATCGTGTACGGCCAGCAGGCCTACGGCCTGTCTCAGTCGCTGCATATCTCGATGGCCGAGGCGCGTGGCATGATCGACCGCTACTACGAGGCCTATCCGGGCGTGCGCACGTTCCTCGACAACGTGGTGGCGCGTGCCAAGCAGACGGGCTACGCCGAGACCATGTACGGTCGCCGGCGTCATATTCCGGAGCTCAAGGCCAAAAACCCGCAGCTCCGCGGCTTTGGTGAGCGCACGGCCATGAACCACCCCATGCAGGGCACCGCGGCCGACATCATCAAGATCGCCATGGCCCGCGTAAGCCGCCGCCTGGAAGAAGAGGGCTTTGCCGCCCACATGATTCTGCAGGTACACGACGAACTGGACTTTGAGTGCCCCGTCGACGAAGTCGAGCGCCTCACCGCCATGGTCCGCGACGTCATGGAGCACGTAGTAGACCTCCGCGTACCGTTGATCGCCGAAGCCAGCACCGGCATAACCTGGGCCGACGCCAAATAGGGAAGCGCCCACAGTTCCAAAGTAACCAAACCAGAAGGGGGCTCCTTGCCAACAAGGAGCCCCCTTCATTCCAAAAAATCAGCCAAGTATCTAGACACTCAAGACACCATCTAGGCGGCAAGCAAGTAAACCTAGGACCTGGTCGGGCGGCGCGGATTAGTTTTTCGTAGATTCCGCACGAGCCGGAAAGCACTTAATGTGCTTTCCGAGCGAGCCCAGGACCTGACCGAACGAAAAACTAATCCGCGCCGCCCGGCCAGGCCCGACGAGCCACGTTACCGAGCCGCCAGGATGGCGTCGATGAGCGTCAGTACGCCCCCGTCGTTGTTGCTCGGAATGCGCCACTTGGCGTGCGCGTTCATGTGCTCCTCGGCATTGTCCACGATAAAGCTGTGACCGACGCGCTCGAGCATGGGGATGTCGTTGTAGGTATCGCCCACGGCGGCGGCGTCGGCAATATCGATGCCCAGGTGCTCGCACAGATGCGCGACGCCGGCGCCCTTGTCGACACCCAGGTTCATAAAGTCGATCCACTCGCGCCCGGCGTTGGTGACGTAGAGCTTGTCCGAGAACCCGGGGCTATAGGTCTCGCGGAAAGCGGGCTCGGCGTCGTAGCCGGGGAAGAAGACCGAAATCTTGTTGGACTCGAAATCAATGCCCTCAAAGCTGTCGACGTAGTTGATCGTGTTGTAGTAGACGCTGATCTCGTCGTGGTATTGATGGTCGCGGGCAAGCACGTAGAACTCGTCGAAGCAGCATAGGACGGGGACGGCGCGCGGATCCTCCGAGGCGCGGCTCAAGACCTGCTGGTACAGCTCCACGTCAATATTGCTCTTATAGATATAGCTGCCGCGATAGATCACGCACGCTCCGTTGTCGGGACAAAAAGCAAGGCGGTTTTTGATGCCCTCGAACATCTCCTCGAGCTTGGGGGCTGGACGTCCGCTGGCGGGGCAGAATACGATGCCGGCGTCGGCGAGCTTGTCCAAGCGCTCATCAAGACCCTGCGGCAACACGCGCTCGTCGGTCAGCAGCGTTTTGTCCATGTCGACGGCGATGAGCTTAATGTTTCCGATATTGGCGTCCGATTCGTAAGTTTGCATAAAAGCGAGCCTTTCGTTTCGAAATTGTTTCAGATGTTATAACCATCAACTCGTAGTCAGGCGTATTTTCGCAGGAACGGAGCGTATTTGCACCACGCTTCACAAAGTAATGAAAAAACTTTTCAGAAATTTGAATTTGTCGCTTGTGCTGCGGGCACTTTAGCGTAATATAGCGACCATCGAAAACGGAGACGGCAAAAGAGCCGCTTACCGAGGAAAAGGTACCGTTTACGATATTTGAATTGCGCCCGGCGATAGGTGAAAGGAGAGGCAGATGCAGTTCGTAAAGATCATCACTACTGCAGACAATGCCATCCGACGCCAGCGCGCAATTTCCCGACGACGATAACAATCGTCTCTGTCCGCATGGGGCGAATTGCCTCAACAGAGTCATTTTGAGGTCGTTGGGTTTTAGCACGACATTGCTGCATGTTTCTAGGGCATGTATGTGCTGATTTTTGCTATTTAACCTGATATTGCACGGTATATGACCTTGAAATGACTTGCAACTGACCGATGTTCTAACTAGCTACCAAGGGCGAAAGGAAACAGCCATGAGCAAGGAAAAAGTCGTTCTCGCATATTCCGGTGGTCTTGATACATCCGTATGTGTCAAGTGGCTCCAGGACGAGAAGAATCTCGATGTCGTTTGCGTCTGCGGCAACGTGGGCCAGGAGGAGACTGGCCTGGATGCCAAGAAGCAGAAGGCGCTTGACCTGGGCGTTCTCGATTGCCAGGTACTCGACCTGCGCGACGAGTTCTCCGATGAGTTCCTGACTAAGGCCATCGCCGCAAACTCCATGTACGAGAACAAGTATCCGCTGCTCTCCGCCCTGTCTCGCCCGCTGCTTGCCAAGAAGCTTGTCGAGGTCGCCCACGAGTTTGGCGCGACCTACGTCGCCCACGGCTGCACCGGTAAGGGTAACGACCAGGTTCGTTTTGAGGCTGCCGTCAAGGCCCTCGACCCCGAGCTCAAGGTTATCGCCCCGGTTCGCGAGTGGGATCTGAAGTGCCGTCCCGACGAGGTCGCCTATGCCCACGCCCACAACGTGCCGGTTCCCGAGGGTGCCAACGACAACCCCTATTCCATCGACGACAACCTGTGGGGTCGTGCCATCGAGTGCGGCCACCTGGAGGATCCCTGGAACGAGCCGCTCGACGACGCCTGGGTTATGACCAAGAATCCCGAGGACACGCCGGACACCCCGACGTATACCGAGATTGAGTTTGAGGCCGGCAAGCCCGTCGCCGTCGACGGTAAGAAGATGAAGCTCTCCGAGATCGTCATCGCGCTCAACAAGATCTCCGGCGACAACGGCTTTGGCCGTCTCGACCTGGTCGAGGATCGTCTGGTGGGCCTCAAGAGCCGCGAGTGCTACGAGGTTCCCGGCGCCCTGACGCTCATTACCGCCCACAAGGCGCTCGAGGACATCTGCGTCGAGGGTGACCTGCTCAAGACCAAGATCAAGCTCGAGCAGGATTGGGCCACCGCCGTGTACAACGGCCAGTGGTACAGCCCGCTCAAAAACGCGCTCGATGCCTTTATGGCCGATACACAGAAGTTCGTGACCGGCACCGTCCGCCTGAAGTTCTTTAAGGGCAACTGCCATGTCGTCGGCCGCAAGAGCCCCTTCAGCCTCTACGACTACGGTCTGGCTACCTACGACCGCGACACCACGTTTGACGAGAAGGCCAGCGCCGGCTTTATCGAGATCGATACGCTGTCGCTCAAGACGTGGGCAAAGGTCCAGGGTCCCAGCTCTGCCGCCGCCCAGGCCTAAGGCTTTTCCTTCCCTTGGTATCCGCGCGGCCCATCCGCGTGATACAAAACGGGCGCACGGGGTCCCTACCTTTCGTTATGCTTGCTGACACTTCTTAACATCGGTGGTCCCTACGTTCCGCCCGCATATATGACGCCGCGCTTGCGGCTGAGTCCGAGCCCCGCCGGGGTTGTCCGGCGGGGCTCTTTCTATCAATTTGTCGGCCTTGCGCCTATATATATGAGGAGTATCCAATATGTTCAATGTCATCGCGCATGCTTTACTTGCCCTCGCGCCCGAGCTCGATGCTGCAAAGGTCGAGGACGTCCCTATGAGCCTGAAGGCTTGGATTGACGGTTCGCGGGGCAACATCCGGAGGGAGACGTTGGGTGCTAAGTGCATGGTGCGTCACTTCTTTGCAAATTAGCTACATGGCCCCGCATGCAGTGGGGAATGTGCAAAACTAGCGGTTGGTAAATCGCTTTAGCGACAGGGCGCATTGCTTTGGGCGCTTCGTTTGGTATTTGGAGAAAGGAGACGGTTCCATGGCTCTTTGGGGCGGTCGTTTTGAGGCGGGCGTGGCTGAGGTCACGCAGGAGTTTGGCGCGTCGCTGCCGGTCGACAAACATCTCTATAAGCAGGATATCGCCGGCTCTAAGGCGCATGCCAAGATGCTGGCGGCTCAGGGCATCATCAGTGCCGAGGACGAGCAGGCGATTGCCGAGGGCCTGACCGGAATCGAACAGGATATCGATGCCGGCAACTTCACCTTCGACATCAACGACGAGGACATTCATATGTCCATCGAGAGCGAGCTGACGCGTCGCATCGGCGAGGCTGGCAAGCGCTTGCATACCGGACGTTCGCGCAACGACCAGGTGGCGACCGATACGCGCCTGGGCGTCAAGGCGCTGGCCAAGGAGCTCATGGAGGCCAATCTTGAGCTGCGCCACGTGCTGGTGGATGCGGCCAAGAAGTACGACAAGGTGATTCTGCCGGGCTACACGCACATGCAGCACGCTCAGCCCGTGCTGCTGTCGCATCATCTGCTGGCGTATTCCTGGATGTTCGCGCGCGACTTTACGCGCCTGAAGGCCGCCTTTGATGCCGCCGACAACTGCCCGCTGGGTGCTGCCGCGCTTGCCGGTACGAGCTATCCGCTCGATCGCCAGATGACGGCTGCTGAACTTGGCTTTGCGGGCGTGATTCCCAACTCGCTCGATGCGGTTTCCGACCGTGATTTCCTGCTCGATCTGCATTACGCCGGCTCCGTCATGGCGATGCACCTGTCGCGTCTTTCCGAGGAGATCGTGCTGTGGTCGAGCTCCGAATTTGGCTTTATCACGCTCTCAGACTCCTACTCCACCGGCTCGTCCATCATGCCGCAGAAGAAGAACCCCGACTTTGCCGAGCTTATCCGCGGCAAGAGTGGCCGAGTCTATGGCAACCTGGTGCAGCTGCTCGTGACCATGAAGGGCCTGCCGCTTGCTTATAACAAGGACTTGCAGGAGGACAAGGAGGGCGCGCTCGATACCGCTCACACGCTCATGCAGTGCCTGTCCGTTATGGCCGGTATGATTTCGACTTGGACCGTCAACGAGGATGCCATGGCGCGCGAGTGCGGCGTGGGGCACCTTGCCGCTACCGATGTTGCCGATTACCTGGCCAAGCGTGGCCTGCCGTTCCGCGAGGCACATGCCGTGGTGGGCCATCTGGTCCTGATGTGCGAGAAGCGCGGCTGTAATCTTGAGGACCTGCCGTTTGAGGTGTTCCAGGAGGCAAGCCCGCTCTTTGAGCGCGACATTACCGAGGCGCTCGACATCCCGTCGATTGTCGCCGCGCGCACGACCGAGGGTGGCACCGCCCCTGCCGCCGTTGCCGTGCAGCTGCAGCGTGCCGAGGCACAGCTCGTGGCCGACGAAGGCGTGTTTGGATCGCTAACCAAGGTCGTCGAGATGGGCCACGGGGCAAAGTAGAGGTTTGGCTGAAGCCGTTTTGGCCATGTATTGATAAATCGTTTTCGCTTTACGGGCGCCTGCTGATGTGGGCGCCCGTATTTTGTTGCTATGGGGGAGGGGCTTGTCGAGAACTTCTGTAGGACCTTTGGGCAGGTTGTGAAGGGGATACGTTCGCGGGCGGCAACCGACCGCCTGCTCTGTTCGATGTGGTTGATGGGCGGTCGGATGGTACTCTAATCGGGCTTCGAAACAGAAGTGACACATATGGAGCGCTTTAATAAATTGCAGCGTTTCAATAAACAGCTTTTTGTTTAACTGCAGCTAAAACTCTGTTACGATGCAGTCCAGGCGGGTGCCGGAATGGGACTTGGGCACGCGCGAACCTACTTGAAAGGCTACTTTTATGGCTATCGAGAAGACCTTCATCATGATTAAGCCCGACGCCGTGCGCGACCGCAAGATCGGCGAGATCGTTGCTCGCATTGAGCGCAGCGGCCTTGTCATCGAGCGCATGGAGATGACCACGCTCGAGCGCGCTACCGTCGAGGAGCACTACGCCCATCTGGCCGACAAGCCCTTCTTTGGCGGTCTCTGCGACTTTATGACGAGCGGTCCGGTCGTCAAGATGGTCGTTTCCGGTCTCTCCGCTGTTGCTAAGATGCGCACCCTCATGGGCGCTACCAACCCGCTTGACGCTGCTCCTGGTACCATCCGCGGCGACTTTGCCGTCGATGTCAACGCCAACGTGATCCACGGCTCCGACTGTTTGGAGAACGCCGAGATTGAGATCAAGCGCTTCTTTGGCTAAACCAGCTTTGACTCCTTAAAGCTGTTAGCGTGTGGCTTGGGCGCCGCGGAGCTCCATCCGCGGCGCCCTTTTATTTCAAAATCTATGAAGGGGCCCGCTCGGACATGCGTTCCGAGCGGGCCCCTGCTGTTAGCTTGTGGCACTGAATAGTTTAGGCTTCGTCGACGATCTTAAGGCCGCGCGTGTGATCGATCTCGTTGAGGAGGTTAACGCGACGCTCGTGACGACCACCCTCAAACTCGGCGTCGAGCCACTCGTCGACAATCATCTTGGCGAGTTCGGAGCCCACGACGCGGGCGCCAAAGGCGAGCACGTTGGTATTGTTGTGCATGCGGGAGAGCTTGGCGCTGAAGGGCTCGGAGCACACGACGGCGCGTACGCCCTCGACCTTGTTGGCAGCCAGACTGATCCCGACGCCGGTGCCACAGATGAGGATGCCCAGGTCGACATCGCCGTTGGCAACGGCCTTACCCACCTTGTAGCCGGCGATGGGGTAGTCAAAGCTCTCGGAGGTGTCGGTGCCAAAGTTCACGACCTCGCAGCCGCGCTCCTTCAGGTGCTCGGAAATGATGTTCTTGAGCTCGACGGCGGCGTGGTCGTTACCGATACCGATCTTCATGGATGGTTCCTCTCTGGTCTGTGCGGCGCAAATGCTAAAGGTGTTTACCGCGTTCGACTGCATGATAGCGCGACTCTTGCGTAAACGCTCGGGCGTTTTTTGGTCAAACGCTTTAGCATGCAACAAGATCGGCTTCTCATGAATAATGCCGCCAGTTTGTGCTCGAGCGCCGTCTGCCGGAACCATGGTTGCGGTTTTTGATGCATTGTTATCAAATAAAGGAGCTAACTATTTTGAGAGCCCAGCCCGTTATGCAAGCAGGAGATACCTATGCCTACCGATTCCATCCGTGATGCCGCGTTTTGCGATGTTTTGAACCGCGAGCTTGTCTGCGCGCTCGGCTGTACCGAGCCCATTGCCGTTGCCTATGCAGCAGCGCTGGCGAGCCAGACGCTCGGTTGCGAGCCCGATCATATGGATGTTGCCTGCTCGGGCAACATCATCAAGAACGTTAAGAGCGTGACCGTGCCCAACTCGGGCGGAATGCATGGTATTGAAGCCGCGGCCGTGCTGGGTGCCGTGGGCGGCGACGCCAAGAGCGCGCTCGAGGTGCTCGAGAGCGTCGATAACGCGGACCGCGCCCGCGTGGCCGAGCTGCTTGCCGATGCGGACTACTGCGATGTGTCGCTTGTCGAGGGTGTGCCCAACCTCTACATCAAGGTGACTGCGACGGCCGGGGGCCATACCGCGGTCGTCGAGATTACCGATCACCACACTAATGTCACGTGCCATACGCTCGACGGTATTCCGGTATGCGGTAAGTCGGCGGGGGAGTGCGCCGCCTGCGCCGAGCGCGTGGTGGCCGAGCGTGCGGCAGATAACGCTGACACGCCCATGTCGATCGAGACCATCATCGACTTTATCGAGGACGGTGACATTGAGGACGCCCGCGCTGCCGTTGAGCGTCAGATTGAGCTGAATGGCGCAATCAGTGCCGAGGGCCTTGCGCACGCTTGGGGCGCCGAGGTGGGTCGTACGCTGCTGGGTGCTCGTGCCGATGACGTCGCCTGCCGTGCCCGTGCCCGTGCGGCCGCCGGGTCCGACGCCCGCATGAACGGCTGCGCGCTGCCGGTCGCCATTGTGTGCGGCTCGGGCAATCAGGGCATTACCTGCGCATTGCCCGTCATGGAGTATGCCGAGTACCTGCGTTGCGACCACGAGCGCCTGGTGCGCGCCGTGATGCTGTCCGATCTTATCGCCGTGCATATCAAGAGCTATATTGGTGCGCTCTCGGCGTTTTGCGGTGCTATTTGCGCCGCGTGCGGCGCCGGCGCTGCGATTACCTGGCTGTGCGGTGGCACGCGCGAGCAGATTGGCGCGACGGTCTCGAATACGCTCGGTAACGTGGGCGGCATCGTGTGCGATGGCGCCAAGGCGAGTTGCGCGGCTAAGATTTCCGCTGCCGTTGATGCTGCGATTCTGGGCCACGATATGGCCATGCAGGGCCGCGGCTTCCGCGCCGGCGAGGGTCTCATTCAGGATACCGTCGAGCAGACGATTGCCAGCATGGGCTACGTGGGCCGCGTGGGCATGAAGGACACCGACATCGAGATCCTCAACATCATGATCGGTAAAACCCAGGTCTGCTAGATATTAAGTTGCGGTGAGATAGTTCCTAAAATTACCCGGGTGAGGGGCAAACAGGAACTATCTCACCGCAACTGCGCTAGATGTTCTGGCGCCTACGATAGTTCGTCGGCTATTTGGTGCTCGTAGAAGGCCTCGATTACGGCGTTAAAGTCGCGGGCGAAGTCTTCCATGGTTCCGCGCCAGGTGGCTCGGCTGGGCTTGCCTTGGCCCACAAAGGCGGTTTGGATGCCGCAATCGGGGGACGGGAAGTCGCGTTTGGGATCGTTGCCCACCATAAGGACCTCGTGTGGCTCGAGTCCCATCACCTGAAGCTGCTCTAGATAGTAGGTGGCATCGGGCTTGCAGCGGGTGGTGTTTCCCATGTGCGTGACGAGCTCAAAGGGGGCGTCGGCCAGGTCGCCCCAGCCCATGCGGCACTCGATGGCCCCCTGGGGAAAGCTGGGGTTGGTAAAGAGCGCGCAACGCAGCCCTGCATCCTGTACGGCCTGGAGCGCGGCGTGTGCGCCCGGCATGGCGTGGGCGTTAATGACATCGTCGTTCTTGTACGGAAGAACTTCGCGGTCATAGTAGGTAAACGCCTCGTAGATGAGGGGATCGGAGAGGCGGATCCCGCATCGGCGCTCGACCTCTTCTTGGTAAAACTCAAGATTGGTGCGGTTGTCCGTGCCGCTGCGGCGATTGGCGTTGAGGTCGACCAGGATGGTGCCGAGGCGTGCCATCGTGCCACCGCGGCTGCGGCGCCCGATATCCGCGAGCATCGAAGAGACATCCTTAAAATAGCGAAGGATGAACGCGTTGAGGTTGATGCTGAGAAGCGTCTCGTCCATATCGAAAACGACTGCTTTGAGCACGCGGGCACCTTTCTCGAAAAATCGATCTAGAATCGTTGGCTCCGGATACTTTACCCCAAAGCCGAATGCCTGGCTGGTTATCGTCAAGTTGCGGAGACGTGTGTTCATAAGATTACGAAAAAGTCTCCACACGAGTAAAAAATCGCAGTTCACGCTTGAAATCGAACTCATTTCCCCGTAACCTATACGAACGTGATTGCATAAGCGTCACATTAGTATCTGTCGGCTCCCGAGTGTTCCTAAACGTTGTGTGCTTGTCGCACCCTTCTGTAGGTCCTAGCAATCGGGGCCCCGTAGTTCGAAAGGGGTCCACCTTTGAGTGAGATTCAGAACTCGTCCATTTTCTCTCTTGACGATGTCAACGAGGAGGAGATGAACAACCTCATCGACGGTACGATTACCGACTTTGATGAGGGCGATCTCGTTAACGGCACTGTCGTTAAGATCGAGCATGACGAGGTGCTCGTTGACATCGGATTCAAGTCCGAGGGCGTTATCCCGGTCCGCGAGCTGTCCATCCGCAAGGACGCTAACCCTGCAGACATCGTTGCACTCGGTGATCCCATCGAGGCTCTGGTTCTCCAGAAGGAGGACAAGGACGGTCGTCTGGTCCTGTCCAAGAAGCGTGCCGAGTACGAGCGTGCTTGGAACCGCATCGAGGAGAAGTTCAACTCCGGCGAGAACGTCGAGGGCGAGGTTATCGAGGTTGTCAAGGGCGGCCTGATCCTCGACATCGGCCTGCGTGGCTTCCTGCCCGCTTCCCTCGTCGACCTCCGTCGTGTCAAGGACCTCACCTCCTACATGGGCACCCGCATTGAGGCCCGCGTCATCGAGATGGACCGCAACCGCAACAACGTCGTCCTCTCCCGTCGCGTCGTGCTCGAGGAGTCCCGTAAGGCCGAGCGCTCCGAGATCCTGTCCAAGCTCAAGTCTGGTATGCGTCTCCAGGGCACCGTTTCCTCCATCGTCGACTTCGGCGCCTTCGTCGACCTCGGCGGTATCGACGGCCTCATCCACATCTCCGAGCTCTCCTGGAACCACGTCAACCATCCTTCCGAGGTTGTCAAGGTCGGCCAGGAGGTCGAGGTCGAGGTTCTCGACGTCGACCTCAACCGCGAGCGCATCTCCCTGGGTCTCAAGCAGACCACCGAGGATCCGTGGCGCGCACTTGTCAAGAAGTACCCCGTCGGCGCTATCGTCGAGGGCACTGTGACCAAGCTTGTCCCGTTTGGCGCTTTCGTCGACCTGGGCGAGGGCATCGAGGGCCTGGTGCACATCTCCGAGATGGCCAACAAGCACGTCGACCAGCCTTCTCAGGTCACCCACGTGGGCGACAAGGTTCAGGTCAAGGTCATGGAGATCGACCTCGACCGTCGTCGTATCTCTCTGTCCATGAAGTCCGCTGCTGAGACTCTGGGCGTCGAGATCGAGGTTACCCCGCTTCCTTCCGAGAAGAAGGACGAGGAGACCGACGCCGAGTAAATCGGTTTGACGATTACTTGTTTTAAGGGATCCGTCCGCAATGGACGGGTCCCTTTTTGCTTTCGCAACTGATGCACGCGATGCTACCCGGGCTGTCCACAGGCTATTGGGTTGTCGGTGAATGAAAAAATGCCGACATCCCGCCTCGGGGAGGAGGCGGGAACGCACCGAGTAGACGGAGGGGTGCGGAGCGCGGTCGCGTCTCGACTGACGACATTGCCCATCGACAACCCTATTGTACTGCATGGCGTGGTTCTTGGTTTATCGTGTCGAACGCTTGTGTTGTGCCATTGCCTGCGGCAACGGTGTGCTACACTCTTGCACTGCTGAGTGGGCCAGACGGTCGCGCGATGTGCTGTTTGTAGTACGCGTGAGGAAAGTCCGGGCTCCAGAGGGCGGGATGCCGGCTAACGGCCGGGCGGAGTGATCCGACGGAAAGCGCCGCAGAAAAGAAGACTCCCACCTGCGCCGCAAGGCGTAAAGGGAAAAGCTGAAACGGTGGTGTAAGAGACCACCAGCGTCGTGGCAACACGGCGGCTTGGCAAGCCCCATCCGGAGCAAGCGCGAATAGGAACGCTATGGGCCGGCCCGGTCCGCGTTCGGGTAGCGTGCGTGGAGCTGCACGGTAACGTGCAGACAAGATAAATGACCGTTCACGACAGAACCCGGCTTATAGGCCCACTCAGCAACTATGTTGACGCTGCGACGGCGTCAGCTGGCCGATTTGTCGCTCATTCGTCGGTCGCCGCCATAAGGCGTGCTCCCTCCTCTTTCGGGCCAAATCGACTCAGCTGACGCCGTCTCGCTGTTTTTGCCTGGTCATCGGCAGCCTCATTTTTGTTGCAGTCTCGTCTTTCAAGGCACCTTGCTCGCGCTGACGGGTTCTCGCTTTCGTATACGGAATCATCGGCGTCACCATCCTTGGTGTCTCGCTGTTTTTGCCTGGTCATTGACGTTGCCGTTCTATTTACCGGGGTTATCGGTACGGCCTTTGCCGTATTATTGTGGCCGTTTGTTGTCGTGCTTTATTTTGTTGAGGGGCTTTGTTGGACAGCTATTTTACTCTGCAATCGAATATTGAGGCTTCAGGCGAGTTTGTGGACCGCAAGAGTCGGTTTATTGCCCAGCTGGTCCATATTGAGTCCGAAGATGAGGCTAATGCCTTTATCGAGACAGTTCGCAAACGTCATTACGACGCTCGACACAATGTTCCCGCGTGGATTTTGGTCGATGGACGTGAGCGTCAGAGCGATGATGGTGAGCCGAGCCGCACGAGCGGGATGCCGACGCTCGAGGTGTTGCGCGGCGCAGGGCTCAAAAATGTTTGCTGCGTGGTGACGCGCTATTTTGGTGGCACGCTGTTGGGGCCTGGTGGCTTGGTGCGCGCCTATACCGCGGCGACGCAGGCGGCGGTGGCCGCGGCTCAGGAGGCCGGGCAGATCGTTGAGATGACGAGTGTCGTGCCTGTTGACGTGCGTGTGGCCTATCCGCAGTATGAGCAGGTGCTTCGTTTGGCGCAGGATTCGGGTGCCAAGGTTTCGGATGCTGATTACACTGATGCCGTGACACTTCATTTGGTGTTTAAGGCGGGGGAGCAGGAGCCGTTTTGCGCTAAGATACGCGAGCTTTTGGCGGGGCGCGAGGAGATTGAGGTCGGCGCTCCCGAATTTGTCGAGTTCTAACGGCGACGGCCGGCGTGCTTTTGGATTGATTCCAAGCGCGCCGGCTGTCGATTTATGTTGCCGCCGTTTACTCGGCGAGCTGCTTTAGCACATCGCAGGCGATCTCGACGGCATCGTCGATGCAGCCGGGGCAGCTGCGGAGCGGACCCTTGTCCGATCCGATGCCCTTGAGCGTGCCGCAGACGGTCGTCGTGTTCTTCTCGCCAAAACGCTTTGCGATTTCGCGCGACAGCTTGTAGGTCTGGCCCTTGGTCTTGGGGTTTTCCATGCCGTCGCTCATTACAAAGCCCATGATGGCCACGGCGCCCGAGATGGCGCCGCAGGTTTCGGTCATGCCGCCCATGCCGGCGCCAAAGCCCTCGGTAAGGGTAAAGGCGGTCTGGGGGTCGAGCCCGACGGCAGGTGCGAGCGTGCAGGCAACGGCCTGGGCGCAGTTAAAGCCACGGGCGTGGTATTCGGCAGCTTGAACCTGACAGGCGGTGATGTCGAGCTGGGCCGTATCGATTTGCTTCATCGTTGTCTCCTTGGTCACGGTGTACCCGCCTATGGTACCCGTGACGGGGCATGTAATCATCGAGAGCTTCATGTATGCCTCGTTTTTATCTATCGAGCAAATGCCCAAGGCTTGAGATAAATACCCCTGAGCAATTTGTCCCATAACCTACCTTTGGGATGGGTTGAGAGGGGTGCAGGGTAGCGGTATCGTGAACCGAATAAAACGTAACCCAGGCAAGGGAGCTAGATATGAGCGAGCAGACCATCGGTACTACATGTGTTCAGGGCGGCTATCACCCGGGAGATGCCGAGCCGCGCCAGGTGCCCATCTACCAGTCCACCACGTGGAAGTACGACACGTCCGAGCACATGGGCAAGCTGTTTGACCTGGAGGAGTCGGGCTACTTCTACAGCCGCCTGCAGAACCCCACGTGCGATCTGGTTGCCGCCAAGATCTGCGAGATGGAGGGAGGCACCGCCGCGATGCTCACGAGCTCGGGCATGGCTGCGAACTTCCTCGCGATCTTTAATGTGGCCGGTGCCGGCGATCATGTGGTCGCTAGCTCTGCCATTTACGGCGGTACGTATAACCTGCTCGCCCACACCATGGGCCGCATGGGCTTGACCTGCACGTTCGTTGCCCCCGACTGCACCGATGAAGAGCTCGAGGCAGCCTTTGAGCCCAATACCAAGCTCGTCTTTGGCGAGACGATCGCCAACCCCGCCCTTGCCGTGCTCGATATTGAGCGCTTTGCCAAGGCCGCGCACGATCACGGCGTGCCGCTGATGGTCGACAACACCTTCCCGACGCCCGTGATGTGCCGTCCCTTTGAGTGGGGCGCCGACATCGTTACGCACTCCACCACCAAGTACATGGATGGACATGCTGCCTACCTGGGCGGCGTGATCGTCGACCACGGCCAGTTTGACTGGATGGCCCATGCGGACAAGTTCCCGGGTCTCACCACGCCCGACGAGAGCTACCACGGCGTGACCTATGCCGAGAAGTTCGGTCGTGAGGGCGCCTTCATTACCAAGGCAACCGCTCAGCTCATGCGCGACCTCGGCCCCATGCAGAACCCTCAGGCGGCCTTCTTCTTGAACAGCTCGCTCGAGAGCCTGCATGTGCGCATGCCGCGTCATTGCGAGAACGGCCTGGCCGTTGCCAAGTTCCTGCAGAGTCATCCCAAGGTACGCTTCGTGAGCTATCCGGGCCTGGAGGGCGATAAGTACTACGACATCGCTCAGAAATACATGCCCAACGGTACCTGCGGCGTTGTGAGCTTTGGCTTTAACGGTGGTCGCGCGGCGGCCGAGACCTTTATGAAGAGCCTCAAGCTCGCCCAGATCGCCACGCACGTGGCCGACGCCCGCACTTGCTGCCTGCATCCCGCTAATGCCACACATCGCCAGATGAACGATGAGGAGCTCATCGCCTGTGGCATCTCCGCCGACATGGTGCGCCTGTCGTGCGGCCTCGAGGACACGGCCGACTTGATTGCCGACCTTGAGCAGGCACTCGAGCAGTGCTAGGCTAGCTCCGTACAAGGCGCCGATGCTGGCAGAAAGCTTCGGCGACCTTTCGTTCCGATTCCGTAGGCGGGACCCCAATCGCGGCAGTTTGCAGGCGATTGGGGCCCCGTTTTTGCGTTGCGCCACTCGAAAGGATGGATATGGAGAAAACTGCAGAGCAGCTGCGCCGCGAGCACATTGCCCTAGAGGGCGACACCCATGGCAAGAACAAGTGGGCGATTCTGTTTACCGTGCTCATCATGACGTTTATGGTGTGTCTGGATTCGACCGTCGTGACCGTGGCGCTGCCCGTGATGCAAAAGGAGCTGGGCGTGGGCCTCGACCGCATCCAGCTGGTGAGCTCGGTGTATCTGCTTGCGACTTGCGTGGCTATGTTGCCGTTTGGCCGTCTGGGCGACGTGCGCGGCAAGGTGAATGTGTTTCAGCTGGGCGTCATCGTCTTTTCGGTCGGTTCGCTGCTGTGCGGCCTTTCGGCCTCGCTCGAGGTTCTTATCCTGGCACGCATTGTGCAGGGCGTCGGTTGTGCGGCGGCCATGGCCAACAACATGGGTATCATCACCGAGTCGTTTCCGGCGCGCGAGCGCGGTCGTGCCATGGGTATTCTCGCGACCTTCGTGGCCCTCGGCATGATGTGTGGCCCCGTGCTGGGCGGCATGCTGGTGGCAAGCTTTCCCTGGGAGAGCATCTTCCTCATCAACCTGCCCATTGGCGTCATCTCGTTTATCGTGGGGCTCTACACGCTGCCGCATGTTAAGCCGGAAGCCGGCGAGCGCCCCATGTCCTTGATTGAGGCTGCTCGTCGCTGCTTTGCAAATTCGGCCTTCACCATCAACCTTGCCTGCATGCTCATTGTGTTCGTTGGTATTGGCGCATCCGAGTTTATCCTGCCGTTCTATTTTCAGGACGCCCACGGCTTTGGTTCCGACATTTCCGGATTGCTCTTTTTGGCGCTGCCGATGGTGAATGCCTTTATCGGGCCGCTTTCGGGTACGGTTTCGGACCGCGTTGGCTGCGAGGGCCCCACGGCGGTCGGTCTGGGCTTGTACGTGTGCGGTCTCTTTGCGGTAAGCACGCTCGACGAGCACTCTTCTATCCCTGTGATCGTGTGTTGCGTCGCGTTTATGTCGTGCGGTACGTCGATTTTCCAGAGTCCCAATAACTCGCTGTATATGGGCTCGGCTCCGCGCGAAGCGCTCGGCTTTGCGGGCAGTCTGGGTAGCCTGGCACGCTATGCGGGTATGGCAGTGGGCATTACGGCGGCGTCGCATATCCTGTATGGGCAGATGAGCGTGGCGATGGGCGAGGCCGTGACCAGTTTTGTTGAAGGACGTCCGGGTGTGTTCCTGTTCGGCTTTCGCTCGGTGTTCTACGTACTCATGGCTGTGGCCGCCGTGGGCTTTGCGCTTGCCATGGTGCGTTTGGTGAAGATGCGCGCCCGCCATTAGCGTGTTGGGAGGCTGTCTGCCACGATTCGCGCCGTCCCAAAAAGACTGGTTTGTGGTGCGATGCGGCTTGTGGGGCGGGCGGGGGTCGGTCCGTGGTAGACTATCGAACAACGTTTATTAATCGCGCGGTATCGTTGCCGCGAGAAGGGGTTGCGCCATGCAGGAGCTTGAGGATCGTATTCGCCATGACGGCATCGTAAAGGCCGGTAACGTCCTTAAGGTTGATGCCTTCCTCAACCACCAGTGCGACGTTGAGTTGTTCGACCACATGGGCGCCGAGTGGGCCCGTCTGTTCGAGGGCGTCGAGATCAACAAGATCCTGACGATTGAGGCTTCAGGCATTGGCATGGCTTGCATCGCGGCCCAGCATTTTGGCGGCGTGCCGGTTGTCTTTGCCAAGAAGGCGCAGTCCATCAACCTCGACGGCGAGCAGTATGCCACGACCATCTACTCCTTTACCAAGCAGAAGGAGTACCCGGTCATCGTCGGCAAGCGCTTTCTGTCCGAGGGCGATAAGGTCCTGATTATCGACGACTTCCTGGCCAACGGCTGCGCGCTCGAGGGCCTTATTAAGATCTGCGAGGCTGCGGGCGCCGAAGTTGCCGGCATTGGCATCGCCGTTGAGAAGGGCTTCCAGGGCGGTGGCGATAAGCTCCGCGAGCGCGGCTTCCGCGTTGAAAGCCTGGCCCGTATCGCCGATATGGACTGCGATACCGGCGAGATCACCTTCGCCTAAGCGCGCAACACAAGCGATTGGTATGCGATGTGACAAAGGGACTGTCCCTTTGTCACATTTTTTTATGAGGGGAGGTGTTGATATGGATGAGAACAAGATGGGATGGCGTGAGTATGCGCACTATGCCGAGATGTCGGTCGAGGAGTTGGCGCGCGATTGCGAGGTGCAGGTGTTTCGCGCGACGGGCCCGGGTGGGCAGGGCGTGAACACGACGGACTCGGCGGTGCGCATGAAGCATGGACCCACGGGGATTACCGTGACGGCGCGCGAGAGCCGTAGCCAGTTCCAGAATCGTAGCAGCTGCCTGCGTAAGCTGCGCGCTGAGCTTGAGCGTCGCGGGCGTCCACCGCGCCGACGCGTCAAGACCAAGGTGCCTCAGCGCTCTCGCCAGCGCAGGCTCAACGACAAGCACTTCAACGCCATTAAAAAGGCCAACCGTCGCAAGCCGGGCAGCGACGAATGATCTCTTCATAAGTTGCGGTGAAATAGGGGTGGCTAGTGGGTGGGGCGCCAGACGTTGAGGGCGCCGCCGAGGACGTCAACCTCGATGTGCGAGGCGACAACGGGCTCCCCGTCGGCCTGGATGGGGTAGTCGGGCTCCTCAAAGGTAAGCTCGGCATGGCGACAGCGGCGCATGCGAACCGGTGGCAGCTTGGTGTGGTGGCCATCTTTGGCCGAAAGGAACATGGGAAGCGCGACCGCACGCGGAACAGGGCCGCAGGCGTAGCAGACGTCGAATATACCGTCACAGGGGTCAGCGTCGGGACAGATGCGATAGCCCGAGCCATAGGTAGGACCCAGCTGAATCGCCATGATGATTGCCCTCACGCGCTCGGCGGGCGCCCCGTCAAAGCTGACTGTCATGGGGTAGTTGCGATAGCGTAGGCCAAACTGCTCAAGTCCCGAGAGGGTGTAGAGCGGCGCGCCCGTCAAGCCGGTCTTTTTGCGCAGCTCGGTGGTGCCAAGGCCGATGGCGGCATCGATGCCAACCGAAAGCGTCTGGTCGTAGTACTCAACGGTAGCCTCGCCGCTACCGCTTGCTGGGTTCCATGAGCGAATACGCCCGATGTCTTGACGCTGCAGCTCACAGGTGAGCAGCGCGCCAAAATCCTTACCGGAGAAATCTTCGATACCGAGCGTTTGGGCAAAATCGTTGCCGGAGCCAACGGGTAGGACGGCAAGGGCAGGACGGCCCGATTCATCCTGCGTCACGAGTCCATTGACGACCTCGTGGATCACGCCGTCGCCGCCAAGGGCGATAACGGTGCGATAGCCCTGAGCCTGGGCGGCCAGCTCCTTGGCGTGTCCCATGCGCTCGGTCAGCACCAGGTCAAACTGGGATGTGCGCGCGGTCATGTCCAAAAAGCGCTGCAGGCGCTCGGCAACCTCATGCGCGGCGCCCGACTGGGCGGCAGGATTGGCGATGATGAGGGTGCGACCAAAATCAGTTGCGTGCATGGGGCGACTCCCGGCGTGTGACATGGCAGTGCGGTCGTGCTCGGGTCGAATTGCCCCCGATTGTGGCTGCACGGCGATTATTACATCTACTCTATCAGGTCGTTGTGGCGCTCGATAGCATCCGCTACCGTACCGCCCTCATCCACAATAAGCGAACGGCGCTTGGGTGAGATGATGCGCTGGGCGGGGTACACGCCGCGGTGCCCGCCGGTTAGGTAGCTGATAAAGGCCACGATGACAAAGAACCCGGCGGCCGTGCCGTGGAACAGGTCGATGGCCATCATGCAGGTGGTGATGGGCACGTTGAGGCCGGCACAGAACACGCCGAGCATGCCCAGCGCCGCCAGAAAGCTGGGGTCGATTCCGACGAGGCAACCGATCCAGCCGCCGAGCGCCGCACCGATGCCAAACAGGGGCGTGACCTCGCCGCCTTGGAAGCCGGCGCCCAGGGTCAGCGCTGTGACGACCAACTTGATGGCTGCGTCCGCCAGGGTGGTGTTGCCGGCGAACCCGGCGCCTGAGAGCCAGGTGGCAAGGCCGGCATACTTCCAGGCGTCGAGCATCGCGTAGGCCGCGAGCACCACGAGCGCGCCCACGAGTGCGCGAACGAGGTAATTGGTGATAATGCGACCGTACAGGCTCTTGACGGTTCGAACCGACCAGGCAAAGAGGCGTGCCATCAGACCGAAGATGATGGCGCTGATAACAACGATGGCAACCGTCCGCGGCGTCATGCCGGGAACGCTGGCGATGACATTCGCCTCGTACTCGGTACCCAGGGCGAGTGATGTAAAGTAGCCGGTAAATGAGGCGACCAGGCAGTAGATGCCCGCGGTGTAGTCAATCTTGCCGATAAAGCACATCTCCATGCCAAAGAAAGCTCCGGCAAGGGGCGAACCGAATACGGCGCCAAAGGCCGATGAGATGCCGGCGAGCATGAGGTCGTGGTGGTCATGCTTTTTGAGGTGGGCGAGGCTCGAGATGTTGCTGGCGATGGTGCCGCCAATCTGCACCGCGGCTCCCTCGCGACCGGCCGATCCGCCCGTTAGGTGCGTGAGCGTGGAGCAGACGAAGGTGAGGACGGCCATGCGCATATGGATGAGGCGGGTGCCCAGAGCGGAGTCGATGACCAGGTTGTTGCCACGCTTTGCGGCGAGACCGTGGTTCTTGTAGACCCACGCGGTGGCCATGCCCACAACGGGAAGCAAGGCGTAGACCCACGCATGGCGCTCGCGATAGTCGGTCGCGATATTCAGCGAGGCCAAAAACGCCCAGGCGGCAACGCCCATGGCGAGCGAGACAATGATGACGAGTGCGAGCAACTTGGCGCTCGCGAGTAGGTTGCGGGCGTTGCGGCGCGTGTCGGCAGCCAAGAGGTGCTCGGAGCGGGTGAGCTGATGCCTGCCTGCCGTGATGACGTCGTTCAGGGAGAAAAAACCGCCTTCGTCGAGCGGCTGGGAATGATCCTGCGCTTCGTTTGCGCTTTCGGGTTTGTAGTTATGAGCCATACGTTCCTCTTTTAGGTTGCAACGCAAGCATTATAAAACGCGGTAAACGCGACGAGCCGGTGGGTTGGTTTCCATTCTGTTTCGCGGCCTGCAACCGACAGGTGTATTTGCGGATATAGGCCGAGTCGCGGTCGTGCGTCGGGGGATTATACTGAGACAAGCATAAAGAATCGGCGCCCGTGTTGTGCGCCGTGGCATTAAGAGGTGCATATGGCAGAGAAACTCATTCCGCTGGAGGACGCACAGTCGATTATCCTGTCGCATGTTGCTCCGACCGATCTCGTCGAGATTCCCGTGTGGCAGGCCACCGGTCTTCCCTTGGCCGAGGACGCGGTGGCCGACATCGACATCTCGCCGTTTGCCAACAGTGCTATGGACGGATATGCCGTGCGCTCGGCGGACTTGGCGCAGGCGTCTGGCGAGGCGCCGGTGACGCTCGACGTTATCGGACACGAGGCTGCGGGACATGTGTTTGAGGGCGTAATCGGCGCGGGCGAGACGGTCCGCATCATGACGGGCGCGCCGGTACCCGAAGGTGCCGATGCCGTGGTGAAATACGAGATCGTCGATGTGCTCGACGGTGACGGCAACGAGGGCTCGCGTGTGAGGTTCTCGGCGCCGGCCAAGGTGGGGGAGAACGTTCGCTCTGCCGCCGAGGAGGCCCATGCCGGCGACGTCGTGATGCGCGCCGGTGAGGTAGTGGCTCCGGCCGGCGCCGGCCTGCTGGCAAGCGCCGGTTACGCGAGCGCGAAGGTCCATGCCGCTCCGCGCGTGGGCATTATCTCGCTGGGCACGGAGCTGGTCGCGCCGGGTGAGCTGCCGGCGCGCGGGCAGATTCGCGACTCCAACTCGTCGGCGTTGATGGCCGAAGCGCTCGATGCCGGCGCCGAGCCCGTGTTCTACGGCATTGCGCCCGATGATGAGCAGGCGATTGCCGAGCTGGTTCATCGTGCCGTGCAGGAGTGCGACTTTGTCATTACGAGCGGCGGCGCCTCTTCGGGCGATTACGACTATGTGACGGCGCTGGTCAGGCGCGAGGGCGAGGTGCTGTTCGATCGCATCTCGATGCGTCCGGGCAAAGCCATCACGTTTGGTCTGCTTGGGGACAAGCCATATTTGGGGCTTTCGGGCAATCCCGCGGCGGCGTATGTGGGCTTCGAGATGCTCGCCCGCCCGGCGATTCGCAAGATGCGCGGCTTTTCCGAGGGCGTGCGTCCCGTGCAGCAGGCGACGCTCACACACGGCGTGAAGAAGCGCCAGGACCGACGCTTCTTCGATCGCGCCACGGTTTTGCGCGACCCCGAGACCGGTGAATTGTTGGTGACCGAGGCCAAGACGCAGAACTCGGCGCTGCTTGGAACTATGCAGCGTGCGAACTGCCTGTTGCGTATTGACGAAGGACCGTGCGAGCTCAAGGTGGGAGATGCCGTGGACGTTGTGCGCGTCGACCTGCCCGAGGGAACGGTGCTATAGGAGGAACGCTATGGAGTTGAAGATATCGATCGTGACGTGCTCGGATACGCGCGACTTTGCCCAGGACGAGGCGGGCGCTGCCCTCGAGGAGCTCATCGTGGCGCAGGGCTGGACGGTCGCCTCGCATGTGGTCGTGCGCGACGACGCTAGCGAGATCGGTGATGCCATTGTGGAAGCCGCCGATGAGTGCCACGCCAATGTCGTGCTCACCTGCGGTGGCACGGGGCTTTCGATGCGCGATGTGACGCCCGAGGCGACGCGTGCCGTCTGCGACCGCGATGTGCCGGGTATTGCCGAGGCAATCCGTGCATACTCCATGACCAAGACGCGCCGCGCCATGCTCTCGCGCGCCGTGTGTATGCAGCGTGGGCATACGCTTGTCATCAACTTTCCGGGATCTACGAAAGCGGCCCGCGAAAGCTGGGAGGCCGTGAGCGATCAGCTGGAGCATGCGGCCCAAATGACGGCGGGCGGCGGTCACGCCAAATAAGCGCACTACCTGCGGCGGAGCGACCTTGCGAGTCACTCCGCCTTTCTTATGCAGCGACAGCGAGGGCCGTCTCGTGGTTGTCGGTAAAAGAAAATTATCAGGCGAGAGATATTTATCATAAACATTATTCGCGCCGAAGTATAATCTTATTACAGAATAAAGCCTGCGGTGAGGTGCCCGGGCATAGCGTTCGAAAGGGTTGAACATGTTCGATATGGTTTCTCGCCGCGGATTCGTCTCGCTCTCTGCTGTCGCCGCTGCCGGCCTTGGCCTTGCCGGCTGCTCCGGCAACAAGACGTCTGAGCCGACTGGCTCCGATGCCGGCTCCGCTAAGGCCTCGTCCAAGAAGGCTGTCGAGCTGCAAGTCTTTGCCGCCAACTCGCTCGAGAAGGCTCTGCCCGAGGTTCAGGAGCTCTACACCGACCAGGCCGGCACCACCTTTGCCGACGCGCAGTTTAAGGGCTCCGGCGACCTCGTCGAGCAGATGCGTGCCGGCGCCACGGCCGACGTGCTCATCACGGCCTCCAAGGGCACCATGGACGACGCTGAGGCCGCCGAGCTCGTCGATGCCGACACGCGTGAGGATATGTTTGTCAACGACCTTGTGATCATTCGCGCCGAGGGCTCCGACACCATGGTCGAGGCCATCGCCGACGTCGCGAATCTGGACGGTAAGATCGCGATTGGCGACGCTAAGACCGTTCCCGCCGGCACGTACGCCAACCAGGCCCTGGCTTCCGTGGGCCTCTACACTGGCACCGAGGGCGACGACGGCGAGTATGCGCCCGAGATCGCCGACAAGGTCGCACTAGCAGACAAAGTTGGTGCCGCCGCCGCCTATGTGTCCACAGGCGACTGCGTGGCCGGTTTTGTCTACAGCTCCGATATCTTCCGCTACGACGGCATCGAGGAGGCCTTCGTGTGCCCCGAGGATTCGCACAAGCCCATCGTGTACCCGGGTGCCGTTGCCGAGAGCTCCGAGCACGCCGACGAAGCCAAGGCGTTCATCGACTTCTGTCTGACCAACAAGAAAGCTCAGAAGATTTGGGCTAAGTACGGCTTTGAGCTTTCCGAGTAGTGCAGCTTGGCGCGATAATTCCATCGTTTTGTGTTTCACTCCGTCCTTGTATTCGCTTGGAGCTTTTCGTGCTTAATAGATTCCGCATGCTTGTCGCCTGTGCTTTGACCTTCGCGCTTTGCTGGGTGCCGGGATTTGCGTTTGCTGGGGACGCTGAGGACGGGGCTCAGGTTGCTGCGACCGCTCATGGGCTTTCCTATGGGATCGAGGGTTTTGAGCGGTTGGCCAAGGGGACCGCTCGTGCCATGGAGGGCCAGCCTGAGGGCTACCGGTTTCCCGTTGACGAGGACGTGGACCTTGTAGTGGCGCCTGCTGCCGATCGCGTTGTGGTGTGGATATCGCCCAAGGCGGTCGAGAAGTTTGGATTGGATCCGCAGGACAACGAGTGCGTATCGGGTCTCAAAGCCCTCGTCTGTGAACTCGACAGCGCAAACTGCATGGGAGGTGCGCAGCTGGGGGACGTGGATCTTCCTTGGTATGTCACGGCGGAAACAACGTTTGATGCCGGCGGGTATACCTATGGCTTTGACGAACGAGGTGCGGATGGGGACCGCTATGTGGTGATTGCGTCAGCCTCGGGTGATGCCAAGGGCGGCGCGCGTTGGCTTGATAGCGCTCAAATGGTAGAAGCATCGTCTGTCGTGTTGCGGGATGAGCAGGGGCCCTTGACCTCTCTGGCTTCCTTTTTGGGCGACATCGACTATCGCCCGCTTTGGGTGTCCATTAAAACGAGCGGCCTTGCCCTGCTGATCTCCTTTGCGCTGGGCCTGTTTGCCGCATGGAAGACCATGGGTACGACGAGTCGCATCAAGGGCCTGCTCGATTCGGTCTTTACGATTCCTATGGTGCTGCCGCCCACGGTCTGCGGCTTTCTGCTCCTCATGCTGTTTGGACACTCGACCGGGGTGGGCCGGTGGCTCATCGCGCACGGCATCTCGATCGTCTTTACCTGGCCCGCGGCGGTCATTTCGGCCGTCGTTGTGTCGTTTCCGCTGGTCTACCGCACGGCGCTCGGGGCCTTCGAGAGCCTCGACACGCAGATGCTCGATGCGGCGCGAACCCTGGGATGGTCCGAACGTCGCATCTTTGCCAAGCTTATGATGCCGCTCGGCTGGCCCTCCATCGCCGCCGGCACGGTGCTCGCCTTCGCGCGTGCCATGGGCGAGTTTGGTTGCACCTTGTTCTTTGCGGGCAACTACGCCGGCATTACCCAGACCATCCCTATTGCCATCTACTTTGAGTGGATGGGCGGCAACACGTCGGTGGCTCTCTTTTGGGTTGTCGTCGTGATCGCCTTTAGCTTCTTGGTCATCCTGTTTATCAACATGTACACGGCGCACTCGCAAAAGTATCGCGAGCGGGGCCTTTCCCGCGCGGAGCGCAAGCAGGCCAAAGATTTCGCCGGACAGGGCGATTCGCTCGACCCAGTCGGCGGCGATGCGCTGCGCATCGATCGCGAGGCGTTGGCCGAGCTTATGCGCGATGACACGGTCGCAAAGGGAGGTCGATAGGCCATGTCGCTCGTTCTGGATATAAAAAAGCACTATCCCGGGTTTATGCTCGACATGCAGCTTGAGGCCGGCGAGGAGCGCGTGGCGTTGCTCGGTGCCTCGGGTTGCGGCAAGAGCTGCACACTTCGCTGCATTGCCGGTGTGGAGACGCCCGACGAGGGCAAGATCGTCGTCAACGGCGTGACCTTTTTTGACTCGGCGGCGGGCATCAACCTGTCGCCACAGGCGCGCAAATGCGCCCTGCTGTTCCAAAACTATCAGCTGTTTCCTAACATGACGGTGGCCGATAACGTATGCGCCGGTGTAAAGGATGCGGGCGACGCCGCCGCACGCAAAAAGCTCGCCGAGCGCTATCTGAGCATTTTCGGTCTAGCCGATTTTGCCGACCGCTACCCCGCGCGCCTTTCGGGCGGGCAGCAGCAACGCGTGGCGCTTGCCCGTATGGTGGCGGCGCATCCGGGCATCTTTATGTTCGACGAGCCCATGAGCGCGCTCGATTCCTATCTTAAGAGCGCACTCGAGCAGAACATGCTCGACCTGTTCGACGTCTGTAACCGCACCGTGCTCTACGTGAGCCATGACATCGACGAGGCGTGCCGCCTGTGCCAGCGCATCTGCGTGATGCACGACGGGCATGTTGAGGAGATCGGCTCTGTCGAGGACGTGGTCCGCCGTCCGCAGACGCTGGCGGCACTGCGCCTGACGGGCTGCAAGAACACAAGCCGGGCGCGCAAGATCGGCGACGAAGAAGTTGGGGCTCTCGACTGGGGCATGACCTTTAATGTGGGTCGCGAGGTTCCCGACGATGTTGCCTACTTGGGTATTCGTGCGAGCTACTTCCATGTGGACAACCGTGCCGAGCGGGGCCGCAACAGCTACGACCTGCACGTGGCGCGCGTGAGCGATTCGCGTTTTGAACGCCTGGTGCTGTTGGATGTGCCGCGCGTCGATGCGCCCACGCGTCTGCAGTGGAAGGTCAACAAAGTGGGCATGCCTGTTGACGAGCTGCCGCAAGCAGGCGAGACGCTTCGCATGCATTTTGATGCCAGCAGGATCCATTTGGTTTGTCGATAGCGCCGGGTAATGCCGTCGGGGCATATAAGCCTCGGCGGCTTTGTTTTTGCCGTTCGCCGAATGAGGAATGACAAACTCTTATCAATTAAGATAATTATTTATTAAGCGATGGCACACGACGCTGTCGTACGAATGTCAACGGTGTTCGCATGGTCGGCGACCGTTGATATAGTTGACCTCAACTGGTAAAGGAGGGTGCGCACATGCCGCAGATGACATATATTCGCCGCGTTGCCGCGCGCGCCCTGTATATGGCTCGGAGTCGCATATGAGCAGGTATGTTCACGGCTCCGGGAGAGACGACGCACAACTAAATAATCGACCGCAAAGCAGGTTCCCCAAAATTCCGGGTTTAGGCGCGGCTGGGTTTTCGCCACCCACCGTGCAGCAATACCGTAGCTATTCATTTTTGGTTCGAGAGGGGAACCGTTATGGCTGAAGAATTTGATTTCCATCCGATGTGGGAGAGCCTCGGCATGAATCTTGCCGACCACGATATGCTGTTGGGCGCCGTGGGCCAGATGTACGGCGATATGTTCCTGACGCAGAACAATCGCCCCAAGTCCACGTCCTACCTGGACTTTGTGGCCACCAACATCCATAGCGGCCGTATTAAGGAGATGCTCGACAAGAAGGAGGCCGGCGAGGCCACCAAGATCGTCGGTTCGTTCTGCGTGTACGTGCCCGAGGAGATCGTACTTGCCTGTGACGGTATTCCCGTGGGCTTGTGCTCGGGTGCCGATTGGGCAACCGATAAGGTCGAGGAGCACCTGCCGCGCAACACCTGTCCGCTTATCAAGAGCTTTGCCGGCTTTAAGCTGGGCGAGGTCTGCCCCTACATTGAGTCGAGCGACCTGGTGGTGGGCGAGAACACCTGCGATGGCAAGAAGAAGGCCTACGAGTTCTTTGCCACGCAAAAGAACATGTACGTCATGGATATTCCCAACGTACACGACGAGTCGACGCTCGTGACCTGGAAGGCCGAGGTCAAAAAGCTCGCCGCCAAGATCGAGGAAGAGTGTGGCGTCTCGATTACGCCCGAGCGTCTGAAGGCCGCCATCCACGCAGTGAATGAGAAGCGCCGTGCCCTGCAGCGTCTGGCTGCGACCCGCGCTGCCGACCCGGCGCCTATCAGCGGTCTCGATAGCCTGCTGACCGTGCAGGCAGCCTTTATGGACGACACGCCGCGTCTGACCGGAGCCATTAACGATATGGCGGCTGAGTGCGAGCAGCGTGTCGAGGCCGGCGAGGGCGTGGCGCCCAAGGGGACCAAGCGCATCCTGTACACCGGCACGCCCATGGCCGTGCCCAACTGGAAGCTGTTCAACCTCATCGAGAAGGCCGGCGGCGTTGTGATAGGCGAGGAGTCCTGCACGGGCTCGCGCTACTACAAGGACCTGGTCGACGAGTCCGGCGAGACGGTCGACGAGATGCTCGATGCCATCGCCGAGCGCTACTTTAAGATCAACTGTGCCGTCTTTACGCCCAACGACCAGCGTATGAAGGACATTGTCCAGATGACCAAGGACCTGCATGCCGACGGCATCGTGGATGTGGCGCTGCAGTTCTGCACGCTCTACGAGATGGAGTCGTTTGCCGTGGAGAAGGCCGCCGAGGAGGCAGGCATTCCGTTTATGCACATCACGACCGACTACGCCGGCGAGGATGCGGGCCAACTGCAGACGCGCATCGAAGCTTTCTTGGAAACCATTTAGGGGTATCCGTCCCGGCGGCTTCCCCAGGCACCCGATCTTGCCGTTCAAACCATCGTTTGCGTACCAAAGTACGCGGCGCTTCTCTTTCACGGCAACCTCGGGCACCTGGGAAAGCCGTTTCCTTGGTTGGTTAAAAGGTTTGTTAAGGAGTTATATGTCGGAATATATTGAGCAGCCGTTGCCGTCCACGTTTGAGGAGTTCAACGAGCAGCGCAAGGCGGCGTTTATTCGCGTTAAGGATTATAAGCAGGCGGGTAATCGCCTGGTCGGCTTTTTGTGCAGCTATACGCCGCTCGAGATTATCGATGCCGCGGGGGCTGCGAGCGTGGCGCTGTGCGGTACGTCCGATGAGGTGATTCCCGAGGCCGAGAAGGTGCTGCCGGCAAATCTGTGTCCGCTCATCAAGTCGACGTACGGGTTTGCCTATTCGCAAAAGTGCCCGTTTACGTACTTTAGCGACATGATCATCGGCGAGACCACCTGCGACGGCAAGAAGAAGATGTACGAGCTGCTCAACGAGCTCAAGCGCACGCACATTCTGCATCTTCCGCAGGGTCGCGACCGTGCCTACGAGCGCGAGGGCTGGTACGAGGAGTGCCGTCTGCTCAAGGAGGAGCTCGAGAACTTCTACGGCATCACGATTACCGACGATGACCTGCGCGCTGCCGTCCGTCGTCGCAACCGCTTGCGTGCGGCCCAGCTCGATATGTTCGCGCTTCAGGCCAACCAGCCGGCGGCCATGAGCGGCGTCGACCTGATGAGCACCATGTTCGCCGGTACGTTCAGCTTTGATATCGAGGCCTATACGCAGCAGCTGGAGCAAAAGGTTGCCAAGCTGCGCGAGGCCTACGACGCGGGCGAGCGCCCGGTTGCGGCGGATGCCAAACGCATCCTGATCACCGGCTGCCCGGTGGGCGGCGTGATCAACAAGATCGGTCGTACTATCGAGTCCAACGGCGGTGTGGTCGTGTGTATGGACGACTGCTCGGGCGAGCGCACGGCGGCCATGATGATCGACCCGGAGGCTCCCGATATCCTGCGCGCCATCGCCGACCGCTACCTGGACATCAACTGCTCGGTCATGACGCCTAACGAAGGCCGCATGGAGAACACACTGACCATGTGCGAGAAGTACCATGTCGATGGCGTGGTAGAGAGCGTGCTACAGGCCTGCCACACCTTCAACGTTGAGAGCGCGCGCATGCAGGAGGCCGTCGAGGGTGCGGGTATTCCGTATATGAAGATCGAGACCGACTACAGCAACGGCGACATGGGTCAGATCGAGACTCGCATCGCCGCCTTCATCGAAACCCTCTAGCTTCCTCAGGCACCGGATCTTGCCCCTCAAACCGTCGCTTGCGTACCAAAGTACGCTGCGCTCCTCTTTCGGGGCAATCTCCGGCACCTGAGAAACCTAGATCTAAGGCGCCTGAACGCGCCGCTACCTTTGATGTTTAGATTGGGAGAGAGCCATGATAGGGATCGGGATCGATATCGGGTCTACGGCGGCTAAGGCTGCTGTGGTCGACGGGGAGGGTTCGGTGTCGTGGACGTGCGTGCAGCCAACCGGGTTCTCCTCGGTCGATGCTGCCGAGCGGCTGCGCGAGGCACTGGCAGCAGCCGGCTATGACGTGACGGGCGACGATGTTCGCGTGGTCGCGACCGGCTACGGCCGTGTCGCCGTGCCCTATGCGCACAAGGTCGTGACCGAGATCACCTGCCACGGTACCGGTGCCGTGCGCCTGTTTGGCGACCACGGCACCGTGATCGACGTGGGCGGTCAAGACACCAAGGTCATTCAGATCAAGGGCGGTCGCGTGGCCAAGTTTGCCATGAACGACAAGTGCGCCGCCGGCACGGGGCGCTTTTTGGAGATCATGGCCGACCGTCTGGGTATTTCCCAGCAGCAGATGGCCGACCTTGCACGTTCCGGTGAGCCCACCAAGATATCCAGCATGTGCACGGTGTTTGCCGAAAGCGAGGTCATCAGCCTCATCGGTCGCGGTGAGCCGCGCGAGAACATTGCGCGTGGCGTGATCGACAGCGTGGTCTCGCGCGTTGCGACCATGGCTGGGCAGGCGGCGGGCGCTCCGTACTATCTGACCGGTGGCCTGTGCGAGAACGTCTACGTTGTGGAGCGGCTGGCCGCGCTGCTGGGGTCTCCGGTCACCACCTCGCCCCAGGCTCGCTTTGCCGGTGCCATCGGCGCGGCGATTCGCGCCGCCTCCTTGACCTAGGGGTGTACCGCGACATGCGCATCCTCAATATCTCGGCACAAAAACCAGATAGCACCGGCAGCGGCACCTACCTTGCCGCGCTCGTGCGCGAGCAGATCGAGACGGGGCATCGCGCCGCCGTGCTTTGCGGCGCCGCCCCGGGCGACACGCAAGGTGACATCCCGGCGGGCGTACCTGTCTATACCGTCGACTTCGACACCCCTGAGCTGCCCTTTCATATCTGCGGTATGTCCGATGTCATGCCCTATCCCTCCACACGCTATCGTGACCTGACGCCTTCGATGCTCAAGGCATTTGAGCGGGCATTTGCTGCTGCAATCGATCGGGCGGTGGCTGAGTTTCGGCCCGATCTGGTGCTCTGCCATCACCTGTATCTGGTGACCGCATTGGCGCGTGAGTGCGTCCGGGGCGTGCCGGTTGTTGCCGTGTGCCATTCGACCGACCTGCGCCAGCTGCGTTCGCATGCGCTCGAGCGCGATCGCATCGTACGTGCGGTTCGTCGGCTCGATGCCGTCTTTGCCCTCCATGCTGAGCAGGCTGAGCAGATTGGCCTGGTGTGCGGCGTCGATGCCGATCGCATCCACGTGATTGGGACGGGCTACGACCATCGCGTCTTCTGCCGTGACGCAAGCGTGGCGAGGCAGCCGGGATCGCTTGTGTACGTGGGCAAGATTTGCTTTAAAAAGGGCGTCGAGTCGCTGGTTCGAGCTGTGTCATTGCCGATTGACGATGGCGTCCGCTCATCTGGCTTGGTACTTGTGGGCGGCCGCGGGGACGATGCCGAGTACGCGCGTATCGAGCGCTTGACCGCGGCCTCGGATGTGCCGGTGACGCTGGCGGGGCGCCTGGATAGCGATGAACTCGTGCGTGCCTACCGCAGTTCCGACGTCTTTGTGCTGCCTTCGTTTTACGAAGGTTTGCGCTCGTGACGATCGAGGCCCTCGCGTGCGGCTGCAAAGTTGTGGCGACCGATTTGCCCGGCGTTCGTCCCTGGATGGAGGCGATGCTTCCCGGTGCTCCCGTGACGTGGGTGGCGTCGCCGCGTATGACGGATGTCGACACGCCCGTGGCGGCCGACCTTCCGTTGTTTGAGCGCGCACTGGCAGATGCTATCGCGCAGGCGCTTGCGGCTCCGCCTTCGACGTTCGAGCCGTCGGCGGTCTCTTGGGAAGCGTGCCTGGGGCGTATACTTAAAGTCGTTAATTTGTTGGAAGGGGGTTCGTATGGCTAAGGACACCATGAGGCTCACGTCCATGACGGCCGCGAGCGGTTGAGCCGCTAAGTTGGCTCCCGGAGCCCTCGCCCAGGTCCTGGGCGATTTGCCCAATGTGCATAACGACAACCTGCTCGTGGGGTTCGATACCTCCGACGATGCGAGCGTCTTCCGCGTAGGGGAGAACCTGGGGCTTGTGCAGTCCATCGACTTCTTTCCGCCGATGGTCGACGACCCGTTTCTGTTTGGCCAGATTGCCGCGGCCAACTCGCTGTCGGACATCTACGCCATGGGCGGGCGGCCGAGCCATGCCATGAACCTGCTCTGCATACCCAGTTGTCTGGGCATTGAGGTTGCCGGTCAGATTCTGGCGGGCGGCGCCGACAAGTGCGTCGAGGCGGGTTGCTCCATCGCGGGCGGCCATACCATCAACGACGACGAGCCCAAGTACGGCTTGTCCGTGAGCGGCTTTGTCGCGCTCGACCGCATGCTCGCCAACAGCGGCGCACGCGTGGGCGATGTTCTGCTGCTGACCAAGGCGATCGGCTCGGGCATCATCACCACGGCCATTAAGGGCGAGCTTATCGAACAGGACGAGGCCGCAGCCATGTTTGACTCGATGCGCACCCTCAACGAGGCGCCGATTCGTCTGGCCGAGGGACTTGAACTTCACGGCTGCACCGACATTACGGGCTTTGGCCTGATTGGGCACTCGTGCGAGATGGCCGAGGGCTCGGGCGTGCAGATTGAGCTTGCGTCGGGGGCGGTGCCGCTCTTTGATCAGGTGCTCGACATGGCGCGTCTGGGCATTATCCCCGCGGGCTCCTACCGCAACCAGGACTTCTTCGGCCCGCGCGTGGCTGCCGACGAGGACCTGGAGCCGGGCATGCAGGATGCGCTGTACGATCCGCAGACCTCGGGTGGTTTGCTCATCGCGGCGCCTGCTGCCGATGTGGATGAGCTTGCGCGTCGCCTGGATGCCGAGGGGCGTATCGCCGCCGTCGTCGGTCACGCGTGCGAGCCGGTGCCAGGCGGTCCTGCCGTCCACGTTGTCCGTTAACGACACGTTTATTGAGCTGTGTACAGTTCTAAAACGATTTATTCGAAAGGAAAAAATATGTCTACCAAGATTGAAGTCAATGCCATGGGCGATGCCTGCCCGCTGCCCGTCGTCAAGACGCTCAAAGCTCTGAAGCAGCTCGATGGCGAGGGCACCGTCGTGACCTCGGTCGATAACGAGACCGCCGTCAAGAACATCTCCAAGATGGCGCAGGAGAAGGGCTGCACGGCCTCGGTCGAGAAGGTTTCTGACGCCGAGTGGCACGTGACCGTGGCGACCTCTGGCGCCGTTGCCGTGGTCGATCCCGAGCAGGATGGCGCTGCCTTCTGTGATGCCAGCGCCGGCAAGGGCAAGCTCGTCATCTCCGTCTACACCGACTGCATGGGCCGCGGCGACGACGAGCTGGGCCACAAGCTCATGAAGGCCTTCATCTTTGCCGTGACACAGCAGGAGGAACTGCCCGCGACCATGCTGTTCTACAACGGCGGTGCCAAGCTCACCGTCGAGGGCTCGCCGGTGCTCGATGACCTTAAGGGCCTGGCCGAGCAGGGTGTCGAGATTCTCACCTGCGGTACCTGCCTCGACCACTATGGCATTAAAGACCAGCTTGCGGTGGGCGAGGTCACCAACATGTACGTGATCGTGGAGAAGATGGAGCAGGCCGTGCGCGTCGTGCGCCCGTAGCGTATTGGTTGGAGTTGCCATGAGGGAGAAGCGCCCGGCGCTTGTCATCACGTTTCCCACCACGGCGGCCGCCATGGGGTGCGAGACCCTATGCATCGAGCGCGGCCTTCCCGGGCGAACGATTCCCGTGCCCGGGGAGGTCGCTGCCGGCTGCGGTCTGGCGTGGAAGGCGTTGCCTGCCGATGAGGAGCTGCTGCGCGGCGAACTCGCCTCGGCGGGCGTTCCCACCGAGGGCTATACCGTGATTGATATGTGGGAGGTCGTGCGATGATCTACCTGGATAACGCGGCGACGACCATGCACAAGCCGCAGACGGTCATCGATGCCGTGGCGCAGGCGATGTGCTCGCTCGGCAATGCCGGGCGCGGCGCCACGTCGGGTGCCCTCGATGCCGCTCGTACGATTCACACTTGCCGTGCCAAGCTTGCGCGCCTTTTTGGTTGCCCGAGGGCGGACCATGTGTGTTTTACGCCCAACTCCACGGCGGCGCTCAACACCGTTATCAATGGCGTGGTGCGCCCCGGCGACCGTGTGGTCACGACGGTGCTCGAGCACAACTCCGTGCTGCGTCCGCTCAACCGCCTGGCGGCAGAGCAGGGCGTGACCGTTGAGCATGCGGGCTGCTACGCGAACGGCGTGCTCGACTACGACGAGCTCGAGCGGTTGGTCACGCCGGGCACGCGTGCCGTGGTGGTGACGCACGCCTCCAATGTGACCGGCAACTCCGTTGATGTTGCACGTGTGGCGGCTGTGGCTCATGCGGCCGGCGCGCTGGTTATCGTCGACGCCTCTCAGTCTGCCGGTACGGCGAAGATTGACATGGATGCCATGGGGCTCGACGTCGTGTGCTTTACCGGCCACAAGGGGCTCATGGGACCCCAAGGCACCGGCGGCCTGGCCGTGGCGGAGGACATTGACGTGGTTCCGTGGGCCATGGGTGGCACGGGTGTGCACAGCTTCGATGCACTGCAGCCGCTTGATTGGCCCACGCGCCTTGAGGCGGGCACGCTCAACGGTCACGGCATCGCGGGCCTTTCCGCTGGTCTCGACTTTATCGAGGCCCAGGGTGGGGTCGAGGCGATTGCTGCCCACGAGCGTGCGCTCGCTGATCGCTTCCTTGCCGGTGTGCGCGAAATCCCCGGCATTGCGCTCTACGGTGCGTTTGATCAGCCCATGCGCTCGGCGATCGTCTCACTCAACGTGGGCGCTATCGATTCGGCCGAGATCTCGGACGCGCTCATGCAAGGGTGGGGGATTGCGACGCGCCCCGGCGCCCATTGCGCTCCGCTCATGCACCGCGCGCTCGGGACCGAGCGCCAGGGTGTCGTCCGATTCTCGTTTGGCTATTTCAATACGGCCGAGGAAGTCGACACCGCGATTGACGCTTTGCGCGATTTAGCCTGCTAGAGCGTATATACTTGCGGGACGGGTGTTTTTGCCCGTCCCGTTTTTGTTTCGACCCGAAAGGTGTGCCTATGGCTTCATCCGCCCCGCGCGGCCTGCGCTCCGACCATGTCGTTACCGTCGGCATTGCGCTGTTCTCGATGCTCTTTGGCGCCGGTAACCTCATCATTCCGCCGTTGCTGGCACTTCAGGCCGGTACCGCCACGCCACTTGCCATGATTGGCTTTTTGATTGCTGCCATCGGCCTGCCTGTTATGGGCTTTATCGCCGTGGCGCTCGCCGGAACGGCGCGTGAGCTTGCCGGCCGCGTGCACCCCAAGTTCGGTGAGTTCTTTGTCGCGGCTGTGTATCTGGCCATCGGCCCGTGCCTGGCTATTCCGCGCACGAGCTCCACGGCCTTCGAGATGCTGGTGCCGCTGCTGCCCGAGGGCGTCTCGCTCGGTACGGCTCGCCTGGTGTTTGCCGTTGGCTTCTTTGTCGTCGCGTTTGCGCTCACGCTGCGCCCGGGTGTCATCACACGCGTGCTCGGCCGCATTACGGGCCCCGCGCTCATTGCGCTCATTGTGCTGGTCGTGGGTGCTGCCGTGATCTCGCCGCTGGGACCGGCTGCCGCGCCTCAGGCTCCTTACGATGCAGGCGCCGCCGTGCAGGGCTTTCTGACTGGCTATCAGACCATGGACCTGCTCGCGTCGCTCGCCTTCGGCATCATCATCGCCGAGACCATACACGAGTTGGGTGTTACCGATGACAAGCGCGTGGCCTTCGAGATTTCGCGTTCCGGTGTGATCGCCGGCGTGCTCATGGCCATCATCTACTGCGGCTTGGGCCTTGCCGGTATGCAGCTCGGCACCGTGATGCCCGACGCTACCAACGGCGCCGCCATCCTCGCCCGTTCGGCCTCCATGCATTTTGGGCTTGCCGGCACGGTCGTGGTCTTTGCGATCTTTTTCCTTGCCTGCATGAACGTGTGCATCGGTCTTATTAGCTGCTGCTCGCGTTACTTCTGCGAGACGTACGTGGTCGAAGGGGGAGCGGAGGCCTCCGAGGAGGCCATGCGCCGCCCCTTTGCGGTTCTCGCCTTTGTGTTCGCGGCGTTTTCGTGCGTGCTCTCCAACGTGGGCCTCGACGTGATTCTTATGTTCTCGGTGCCTATGCTCAACGCCTTGTATCCCGTTGCCATCGTGCTGGTGCTGATGGGCCTGGTGCACGGCTTTTGCGACGCCCATCCGCAGGTGTGGGTCTGGGTCGGCGGCGTGGTTGCCGTGCAGAGTGTGATCACCTCGGTCCGCGATGCGTTCTTTGCGGGCGCGTGGCTGCCGTTTGATGTGCTGCCGCTGGCGGATATCGGTGCCGCTTGGGCGCCGGTTGCCGTGGTGGCGTTTGTGATCGGTCTGCTCCTTAGTCGTTTTGTTGCACATGGTTGATTTCCGATCTCAGCCGAACACATTGAGCGAATAGGCCGTTCCCGCAGCTAGCCGAACGCCCCCG
>CABUQW010000014.1 GCA_902493895.1 uncultured Collinsella sp.
ACCAAGCTTACGCCGGCCGACGGCGCGCGCGGCGAAGTTGTGATTGAGCAGCCGCGTGGCGAGGCGTATTACTATGTGCGCGGCAACGGCACCAAGAACCTGGACCGTTTTCGCGTGCGCACGCCGACGTCGCAGAACCTGGCGGGTCTGACGCATGCACTGCAGGGCGTGCTCCTTGCCAACGTGCCCATGATTATCCTGACCATCGACCCCTGCATTAGCTGCACGGAAAGGTAGGCGCGGCATGAGTTTGCTGACATTTGCCAAGACGGCCTTGGGTTCTATGGTCAAGCAGCCGGTAACGGTGTGCTATCCGCAGGAGAAGCTCGCGGCGCCCGAGCGCCTGCGCGGGCATATCGTCAACGACATGGACGTGTGCATTTGCTGCGGCATGTGTGCGCGTCGCTGTCCGGCGGGCGCGCTCGCGGTCGATCGCAAGGGCGGAACGTGGTCGATCGACCCGTATGCCTGCGTGGTGTGCGGTGAGTGCATCGAGAGCTGCCCCAAGCACTGCCTGACTATGGACACCGCCCGCACCCCAGTCGCAGCGGACAAGACTCCCACAGTAGAAACCAAGCCGGAATAGCGTTGGGATGGGGCTGGTATAGCGCTGGAATAGGGGCCGGTGGGGCAAAAATGCCCCACCGGCCCCGCGCTTAAACGCGCGGTTGGGCTGCCACGAACAAAACTATGCCGGATTACGGGGCTGGATTGCGAATCCCCAACCATACAGAAAATCGAAAAACAAAACCGCAGGTAGATAGCCTGCCGTTTTTCAAAAAAAGGCTGTATGGATGAGGACTCCGACTTTAGCCCCGTAATCCGGCATAGTTTTGAAATAGCACCATATCCGTAGCAGCCCTTGATCTCCCGTGGACAGAGGGAAACGGATCATTTTTGCCTCACGAGGGCTGCCGCGTGACCCGTCTGCCACGAAATGGGCCTATCTACTACGTTTAGGCGGCAGTCCTCGACCACGTCAAGTAATGCGAAATGAAAACCGCAGGTAGAACGCTTGCGGTTTTTCATGAAAAGCGGCTATGGTCGGGGTATCGAGTCAAACGTAGTAGATGGCCCGATTTCGTGGCGAGCGTTACCAACTGATCCCCCGGGGACGGAGGAAAACGGATCATTTTGACCTGTTGGCTCCGAGTCGCACCCGTTTTCCTGCGAAAACTTTCGTGTCTCAACTTCGGTGAGACATTTGTCTCACGCCCAAAATCAAATCTGGAACGTGTGTCACCTGCCCTAATTGTGTCTCATTTCGTAACTTTAGGCTGATGCAAGGTTTGAGACAGTGAGAAGGGAGACGCGATGAGTAAGTACACGAGGGGTCTCTTGGCGGTGATACTGGCCGTAGTGCTGGTGTTGCCAGCCGCAGCATTCGCCATGCTGCCCGAGGCCAACGCCAGGTCCAGCACGGGAATGGACGGACCGACGGTGAGCGGAAAGATAGTCGACCCTGACACCACCGGCCGCTGGCAGTATTGGGCGTCGGGCGGCGAGCAGGACCAGACGACACGTTATGTAGGCCGAATCTGGACGGACAAGACGGTCGAGCCAGCGCAGGACGAAAAGTCCGACTTTGTGACGACGCTCTCCACGATGTCTTCGACTTCTGACACAACGTCGCTGGTCACTAAACCGCTCGATATCGTGATGGTGCTTGATGCCTCCGGGTCGATGGATGATGACATGGGTGACAGCGATTCGACCAAACGCATCGACGCACTCAAGGCAGCTGCCAGTTCCTTCATCGACACCATCGCCGAGCAAAACAAGAGCATAAAAGATACGAATAAGCGGCATCAGGTTGCCATCGTTAAGTTTTCGGGTGCAAAGAAAAACGAGATCGGCAACGATACGTATCGCGATCGTCAGGGATACACGCACAACTACTCGCAGACCATGAAGAGCCTGACGCCGTGTGTCGATAGCGCTGCGACGGAACTTAAGAATACGGTCGGCTACATCGAACCTGCCGGTGCCACGCGGGCTGATTACGGCCTTGAACTTGCTCGCGACATGTCGGGCCGCGAGGATGCCCAGAAGGTAGTTGTGTTCTTTACGGACGGCACGCCCACAGACTCCAGGAACTTTAACTCTACGGTTGCCGATAATGCCATAGCCGCCGCCAAGAAAATGAAGGGGAAAGGCGCTACGGTCTACACCATCGGCATCTTTGATGGTGCGAATCCCGCTGACGATCCTACGGACTACTGGACGAGCGACGAAAACAAGTTCATGCACGCCGTGTCGAGCAACTATCCAAACGCCACGTCCTACACAACCAATAAGCTTGGCAAGCGCACCGAGAATTCCGATTTCTACAAGGCTGCGTCGAAAGCCGATGAGCTCAAGAAGGTGTTTGATGATATCTCGAGCTCTATCACCTCGGGCAAGGGCTCTCCCACTCAGATCGAGGATGGTTACGACGAGAGCAAGTCCGGCTACATCACCTTCAGTGATGAGCTGGGCGACTTCATGCAGGTCGATACGTTTGTCAGTGCTCAGATTAATGGCGTCACCTTTGATGGGGCGACCAAGACCCCCAAGGGCAATACGGACACGTACGAGTTTTCGGGCGTGGCCAAGGACCTGGTTATCACCGTTGAGCGCTTTGCCAACGCGCAGCAGGGCGATATCGTGACGGTCAAGATCCCCGCATCGCTGATCCCGCTGATCCGCTATCACGTGGACATGGAAAACGGGATCTTTGAGCGCACGTCGCTCAATGACATCAAGCCTATTCAGATTAAATACACCTCGAGCGTTAAGGACGCCGCGCGTAACAACCTGTTTACGCCCGATAAGGTGCTCAAGAAGTATATCGATGACCACAAGGACGCCGACAACCAGACGGTCTCCTTCCTGGCCAACAAGTGGTCGGGCGGCGAGCTGGGCGATGTTGTCGCCGAGTTTGAGCCCGCCGATACCAACAGCTACTATTACTTCCAAAAAATCACGCCTATCTACACGGACAAGGAATGCACCCAGCGCACGACGGTAAAGCCGCAGGGCAACGACGTCTATTACTACAAGGACGAGTTTGTGGCGATGGGCGCAAACGGCAAGCCGAAGGACGACTATGCCGTTGTGGAGTTTGAGGGGCACGAGATCGCCAGCTACGACGGCGCTCTGGTCAAAGATGACGGCTATTGGTCCTTTAATAAGGGAACCGCGCGCTTGGCCTATATCGACCAACTGCATACCACCAAGGACGATGTGGAGGCGAACGGCAACAAGACCGAGACCGCGCCCGACGTGCTTAACCCCAGGTGGAATGACCTTTCCTCCGTTGCGACTTCCACGCACGTGCATTCGCACCTGGGCAACAACGGCAAGATTATCTTTAGCCTTGCAACCAAGCCGACAACGGTGGATACCAAGACTGACTTTGGTCTGACCAAGGTGCTCGAGGGCCGCGAGTGGGCGGATACGGACAAGTTTGAGTTTGAGCTCTCCGCAACGTCCGAGGGCGACGCCCCGATGCCCGAGTCTGCTACCGCGACTGTGACCATGGGCAACAAAGCCATCGATTTCGGCAAGATCGAATACACCGAGCCCGGCACGTACGTTTATAAGGTCAGCGAGAAGAACGCTGGTCAGACCATCGACGGCATCACCTACAGCGATAACGTTGCGGAGATCACCGTGACGGTAACGCCCAACGCAAAGGGCGAGCTCAGCGCTGCCGTGAAGGTGACCTCGGGCGAGACTGAGTTTGTGAACACCTACGCCGCTAAGCCCGCCAAGCCCAGCGTCACCGACGAGATTGGGGTCACCAAGGTCCTGACCGGCCGCGACCTCAAGGCCGGCGAGTTCAGCTTTGAGCTGCGCGAGATCAAGGGTGAGGACTCTAAGCTTATCGAGACCGTCAAGAATGACGCCAGCGGCAAGGTTACGTTCAGCCCGATCAAGTACACCGAGATCGGTCAGCACACCTACACGCTGCGCGAGGTCAAGGGCAACGCCGGTGGCATCACTTACGACGAAACCGTCTACACCATCGTGACGACCATCAGCGATAACAAAAAGGGCCAGCTGGTGGCTACGCACGAGCTACAGGGTGCCGAAGACGTCAAGAACATTGAGTTTAAGAATGCTTACAACCTGACCCCCAAGAGCTCCAGCGTCACCGACCAGATCATCGCGAAAAAGGTCCTGGACGGGCGCGACCTCAAGGCTGGCGAGTTCCGTTTCGAGCTCGTCGAGGGTAACGATGTCGTCGCCAGGGGCACCAATGCGGCCGACGGCAAGATCACGATGGACAAGATCACCTACACCGAGGCCGGCGAGCACACCTACACGCTGCGCGAGGTCAAGGGCGACGCCGGTGGCATCACCTACAGCACCGCGACCTACACCATCGTGACCACGGTTACGGACAATGGCGATGGCACGCTCGATGTCCATCATGTCCTGAAGGATGCCAAGGCTGCCGAGTTCAAGAATTCTTACGGCCTGACCCCCGAGAGCTCTAGCGTCACCGACCAGATCGTCGCGACCAAGTCCCTGGACGGGCGCGACCTCAAGGACGACGAATTCTCCTTCGAGCTTGTCGAGGGCGATAAGGTTGTTGCTAGGGGCACCAATGCTGCCGATGGCACAGTCGTCATGGACAAAATCACTTACGATAAGCCTGGCAATCACACCTACACACTGCGCGAGAAGCTTCCCAACGAGGCGGGGCTGAGCAACGGGATTACGTACGATAAGACGAACTACACCATCAAGACGAGCGTCATCGACAACGGCGACGGCACGCTTAAGGTGACCCATGCGCTCGAGGGCACCAAGCCGGCACGCTTTGAGAACAAGTACAACACTGCCCCGAACGAGTCCAGCGTCACCGACCAGATCACCGCGAAGAAGGTCCTGGACGGGCGCGACCTCAAGGCTGGCGAGTTCCGCTTTGAGCTCGTTGAGGGCAACAACGTAGTCGCCATCGGCACCAACAATGCCGACGGCAAGATCGTGATGGATCCCGTCGCCTACGCCGCGGCTGGCGAGCACACCTACATGCTGCGTGAGACCAAGGCCGGCGCTACCGAGAACGGCATTACCTACAGCACCGCTGAGTACACCATTGTGACCATCGTCAAGGACAACGGCGACGGCACCCTCAGCGTGGAGCACAAGCTGCAGAACGCCGAGAAGGCGATCTTCGAGAACACCTATACCGTAACCCCCAAGAGCTTCAGTGTTACCGATCAGATCACGGCGACCAAGTACCTGACCGGTCGCGACCTCAAGGAAGGCGAGTTCTCCTTCGAGCTCGTTGAGGGCAACGATGTTGTCGCCACCGGCAAGAACGATGCCCGCGGCAAGATCGCGATGAGCCCCATCGAGTACACCGCTGCCGGCAAGCACGCCTACACGCTGCGCGAGGTCCAGGGCGACGCCGGCAACGGCATCACCTACGATGGCAAGACCTACACCATCGAGACCACCATCACCGACAAGGGCGACGGCACGCTCGAGGCGAAGCATGCCCTGAAGGGCGACGACGAGGCGAAGTTCAACAACAGCTACAAGCCGAATCCTGACGAGTTCAGCGTCACCGACCAGATCACCGCGACCAAGGTTCTGACCGGACGCGAGCTTGCTGCCGACGAGTTCTTCTTCGAGCTGGTCGAGGGCGAGGGCGAGGACGCCGAGGTCGTCGCCACCGGCAAGAACGCCGCCGACGGCAAGATTACGATGAGCCCCGTGAAGTACACCAAGGCCGGCAAGCACATCTACACGCTGCGCGAGGTCAACGGCGGAACCACCAGCAAGGGCATTACGTACGGCGACGCCAAGTACACCATCGAGACCACCATTACCGACAACGGTGACGGTACCCTCAGCGCTACGCACGAGCTGAAGAGCGCCACGCCTGCGACCTTCGAGAACACTTACAGCGTGACCCCGACCGATGCAGACCTCGACTTTGACCTGAGCAAGGCCATCGACGGCCGCGAGTGGACGGATGGGGACGAGTTCAGCTTTACCATTACCGCTTCCGAGGGCACCCCGCTGCCCGATCCCGCAACCGTAACCGTGAGTAAGAAGGACGCGAAGGACGGCATCGCCGCCATCAAGTTCGGCAAGATCCACTACACGGCTGCCGGAACCTACAAGTATGAGATCCGCGAGAACGCGGGTAATACGGTCGGCATGACGTATGACTCCCACGTCGCGACCGCCGAAGTAACCGTGACCGAGGACGGCGATGGCAACCTGACCGCCAACGTCACCAAGAAGGAAAACGGACGCTTTACCAACACGTACCGCACTGAGCTTAACTACACCGCGGCCGGCGGTCTGTGGCTCAGCAAGTATCTGGACGGCCGCCCCATGACCGAGGGCCAGTTCACCTTTACCGTGACACCTGCTGACGACGCTTCGGCTCGCGCGCTCGGTCTGCTGCCCGGGGCCAACAGCTTCAAGTCTCCCGAAGCGGCAGAGGCAACGGTCGGACGGATCGACATTCTGGCTGGTCATGAGGTTAAATTTACGCAGGCTGACGCCGGCAAGACCTTCAAGTACACCGTGGCCGAAAAGAACGACGGCCAGCCCGGTTACACCTACGATGACGACGTACGCACGGTGACGATCGCCATCGCCGACGACACCGCCGGTACGCTCACTGCTACGACGACCGTTTCCGGTGGTCCCGAGGGCACGCATGAGACGGTCCACAAGAGTGGCGAGAACAAGGTCGAGAAGGCCCTGGTGCCGTTCCACAACAGTTACAGCGCTACGACCAACACGCCTGGTGGCACCGCCGCTCAGGTCGTTGCCACCAAGACTCTGACCGGTCGCCCGATGGCCGACGGCGAGTTCTGGTTCGGCATCGCCTATCAGGGTGAGCTTGTGGCATATGAAAACCTCAAGCCCAATATCGGCGGGCACGTGAGCTTTGATACGCTGCACTACGACACCAAGATGCTTGCTAATCTTGAGGCTGCTGGGCTTGCTTATCGTACCGATAAGGACGGCAAGCTTGCCTGGACCATTAACTACACGGCCTACGAAGATTTATTCGGGCTGCCGAATGGCGTTTCCGCTACAACGTGGAGCTTTGGCTTTAAGGTTATCGTCGTCGACAACGGTGACGGTACCCTGACGGCGACGGTCGACTACGGCGGCGTCGAGCCCTTGTTCGAGAACGTCTACGGCGCCGATGCCGTTGACGCCGCGCTCGCCGGTGCCAAGAAGCTCCAGGCTGCCGAGGGCCTGACCCCGGCTGACATCACGGGCAAGTTCACCTTTACCGTGACCGCCGACGAGGCTAGTGCCCCGATGCCCGAGCGCACGACCGCAACCAACGACGCGGCTGGCAACGTGGACTTTGGCAAGATCCACTTTACGCTCGAGGACCTCAACCGCGCTCTGGGCGTGACGGACGATGCTTCTGGCGACGCATCGAGCGATGCCGAGGCCAACGCCGACGAGGCCGAGGTTGACGCCGACGAGGCCGAGGTTGACGCCGACGCTGCCGACACCGACGAGTCCAGCGACGAGTCCGAGCCCGTAGCCCCCACCGCTCCGCGCTCGCACACCTTTACCTACACGGTGACCGAGTCCGGTAGCGCCCCTGGCGTGACTAACGATGCCAACGCCACGCGCAAGGTTTCCTACACCGTGACCGACGACGGCGCTGGACATCTGGACGTCGTGCGCGAAGGCGACGACGGTGCGGCCTTCACGTTTACCAACACCTACGGCGTAGCGCCCACCGATTCTTCCGTGACCGATCAGGTCAAGACGGTCAAGCGTCTGACCGGACGCGACCTTGCAGCTGGCGAGTTCACGTTTGAGCTGCTCGAGGACGGCGTGGTTGTCGCGAGCGGCACCAATGACGTCGACGGTAACGTTACGCTGAGCCCGATCCGCTACGAGGCGCCCGGCACGCACACGTACACGCTGCGCGAGGCTCGCCCGAACGCGCTTAGCCTGTACAAGGGTGTCACCTATGACGGCACGACCTACACCGTCGTGACCACCGTCTCCGACAACGGCGACGGTACGCTGGCCGCGACGCACAAGCTCGAGGGAACCACCGAGTCGGCTGGCTTTACCAACAAGTATCACGCCATGCCCACGCAGGTCTCCATCGGCGCCATTAAGGTGCTCGAGGGACGCGAGCTCAAGAAGGACGAGTTTAGCTTTAAGCTCGTTGGCGAGGACATCGAGTCTACGGTTACCAACGATGCCGACGGCAAGATCAACTTCGACAAGCTCGAGTACGACGAGCCCGGTACGTACGTCTACACCGTCAGCGAGGTCAAGGGTGACGAGGCCGGTATGACCTACGACAAGTCCGTCTTTACCGCGACCGTTAACGTGGTCGACGACGGCGAGGGCAACCTCAAGGCGAACGTTGCCTTTACCAAGGGCGACAAGAGCGTCGAGGGTATCGTGTTCAACAACACGTACAAGAAGCCCGAGACGCCCGTGCCGACGCCCGATCCCGGCACGCCCAAGACCGTGACGAACATCGTCAAGACGGTCAAGGGTTTCCTGCCCACCACAGGCGACCAGCAGGCTACCGCTCTGCTTATGGCATTTGTCATCGCCATGGCCGGCGTCGGAGCCCTGGTCTGGGGTATCCGTAAGCGCTAGGCATGCTGGTGGCGCCCGGGGTCAAAAGGCCCCGGGCGGCCGGCGGGGAGCCAGAACATAGCCCCACTCCCAGCCCCAGCCGCCACGGAGGCATCTCCCTCCTCCGTGGCGGCATTTTTGTGCGTGGGGGAGGTGGGTGCGCTACGAAATCGGCCCATCTACTACGTTTGGCCCCTTACCCTCAACCATGCCAAAAACGCGAAAACAAAACCGCAGGTAGAACGCCTGCGGTTTTGCTCAAAACGAAGGTATGGTCAGGGGTGTCGAGTCAAACGTAGTAGATGGGCCGATTTCGTGGCGAGCGGTTCCGGCTGATCCCTTGGGGACGGAGGAAAACGGATCATTTTGGTCCCGCGAGGCTGGCGGAGACACTCGTGCAGGGCCGCCCGAACAAAACTATGCCGGTTTACTACGATGAATCCGAGATTCCTGACCACACCCGCATTTTTGCAAATATCGCAAGTGTTCTACCTGCGGTTTTGTAAGTGCGCAATTTACCGTGGTCGAAGGCGGGCGATTCATCGTAGTAAACCGGTATAGTTTTGAAATGGCATTAAATCGGTAGCAGCCATTTTGCTATGCCGGGGCGGTCGGCCGTTGGGTAATTACCCTCGCAGATAGGCGATGGCGATTTGGGTGCGGTTGCGCAGGCCCATTTTGGCAAGGATCGAGCTGATGTGGTTGCGTACCGTGCCTTCGCCCATATAGGCGGTGGCAGCAATCTCCTTGTTATCGAGGCCGCGGGCGATGAGCTCGGCGACTTCGAACTCGCGGTCGGTCAGGCTGACAAAGGCCGCGGGCCGGCGGGGCGTGTCCGTCTTGTCGCCCATCCCGTCAAAGTCGACATCCTCGATCGCCTTGCCCTCGAGCACGCGTTTACCATCCATGACCTGCGCCAATGCTGGAGGAATGGCGGCGACATCGGTCTTGATCAGATAGCCACGGGCGCCTAGCTTGAGCGCCGACACAATGTACTCGTCATCTGAGAATGTCGTCAGAAACACCACGCGTGCTGCGGGGTCGTGCTCAAGGATTTCGCGCGCCGCCGAAAGGCCGTCGCGCCCTGGCATCTGAATGTCGAGCAGCGCGATATCGGGTGCGTGCTCGGCGTAGAGCGCCACCGCGTCGTCGCCGTCGGCACCGGTGCCCACCACCTCTATCTGCGGCTGAGCGCCCAGGATAATCTTGAGTGAATCGACCACCAGACGGTCGTCGTCGACAACGATGAGCCTCATCGGCCCTCATCTCCTTGCTGCTTGGGAATGGTGGCAAACACGCGCCATCCGGAGGCGCCGACTCGCGAGCCGGCAGTGAAAGTGCCGCCAAGCGCCTCGACACGCTCGCGCATAGAGGCGAGCCCCATACCCCCTGTGGCGCTGCGGACGCCTGTCCGAACCCCGCCCGTTCCATCGTCGGTAACGACGAGCTGGTAAAACGACGGATGCTCCATGCACCGCACGGTAATGGTTTTGGCATGGGCGTGGCGCATGGCGTTGGAAAGCGCCTCGCGCAGCACCGCCGCAAAGCAGTTGGCGACGTTGGCGGGTGCATGCTCGGCCAAAACCTCAAGCTCAATCTGCGGACCGCTGTTCGAACGTGCGCCTTCAACGATGCGCTCGAGCTGCACGGAGAGGTTAGTCGCATTGTCGTTGAGCGCGTGAACGCTGGCACGCACGAGTTGGAGCGCCTCGTCAACCGTGCGTTTAACGTCGGCGAAATCGGCGGCGACGCCGGGCTCGTCGGCGTGGACCACGCGCAGTGCTTCGGCTTGCAGCGAGGCGCGCGTGAGCTGGTGGCCCACATTGTCGTGGATCTCGCGCGCGATGCGGGCACGTTCGGCGAGCGTCGCGAGTTCGACTTCGTAGTCCTGGCGGTCGGCAAGATCGCGGTTGCGCGCTTCGAGCGCCAGAGCACGTTCCTGCAGCTCGTCGCGGGTACGGCGCATGCGCTGCTGCTCGCGCTCCAACTGGGCGGTACGTAGCGACAGCAAGGTGGCGGCAACCGAAAGGATGGCGGTCAGCAGGAGCGTTCGGGCGGTGAGCGCGTCGGTGCGAAGGTCTGCGACGAGTGCAAAGACAAAGGTGGCGCCAATGCCCAGCGCGACCCAGGCGTGCTCACGGCGCACGCGTCGCGCGATGTCATAGAGGGCGAGAGACGCAAACGGCACAAACGGCGGCACGAAGACGGCCGCGATGATGTAAGCGTAGCTCGCGGCCTCGCTTGCGCGTCGCGTGCGTTCCTCCTGTGCGACCTCGGCCAGCGAGGTGGCAATAACGCCAAGGCAAAACGCCGCGACCAGGCGAGCGTCCACAGCAAGACCCATGGCAGCCGCAATACAGCACGCCAGCACGATCGATTTGTCGAAAAGCCTGTTCATACGGGTATTGTACGCGAAGCCGCGCGTGGTGGAGGGGCCGCCTGCGCAACTGTGACATTCCTCCCACGCGGCAAATCGGGGGCGTCGGCAGGCCACGCGGCCAAGCCTCGCACTCGTGACAAAGCTCACTGGTGCGCGCCGTCCGCTCCTGCGATGATGCAATCGTACCGGGCCGCAATCAACGGAAGGGCCGCCTCATGACAGACATCGTCCACGTCGAAAACCTCGTCAAGCGCTACGACGATCTTATCGCGCTCGACCACTTTAACCTGAGCATCGCCCCCGGCGAGATCTTTGGCCTGCTGGGTCCCAACGGCTCGGGCAAAACCACGTCCATCAACTGTATTTTGCAGCTGCTTGCCTACGACAAAGGCACCATCGAGCTGTTCGGCGAGCCCATGACGCCCGCCCGCTACGACCTCAAGCGCCGCATCGGCGTGGTGCCGCAACAGGTGGCGGTGTTAGACGAGCTCACCGTGCGCGAGAACATCGACTATTTCTGCAGTCTCTACGTCAACGACCGCAAACGCCGCCGCGCGCTGGTGGACGAGGCGATTGACTTTGTCGGCCTGGGCGACTTTACCAAGTTTCGCCCCGGCAAGCTCTCGGGCGGCCTGGCGCGTCGCCTCAACATCGCCTGCGGCATTGCGCACAAGCCCGAGCTCATCTTCTTTGACGAGCCCACGGTGGCGGTCGACCCACAGAGCCGCAATGCCATCCTGGAGGGCATCTGCCGCCTGCGCGACGAGGGCGCCACGGTGGTGTATACCAGCCATTATATGGAGGAAGTCGAGCAGATCTGCAGCCGCATCATGATCATGGACGGTGGTCGCGTGCTGGCGCAGGGCACCAACGACGAGCTCAAGCGCATGATTCAGATGGGCGAGCGCGTGACGGTCGAGGTCGGCGCCGTCGAGACCGCCACGGTCGAGCGGCTGCGCGCCCTCGAGCACGTGCTTTCGGTTGAGCTGTCCGGCGGCGAGCTCGTCTGCACCTGCGAAGCGAGCCCGCACAATTTGGTCGACATCCTCGACACGCTGCGCGCCGCCGACGTGGCGCTCGGCCGCGTGTGGAGCGAGCCGCCGACCCTCAACGACGTGTTCCTCGAGATCACCGGCCGCGAGCTGCGCGACTAGGGGGCAGTCATGTTCAACACCATCATCACTACGGTCAAGACGCTGCTGCGCCGGCCGAGCACGTGGGTCTGGGGCGCGATCTTTCCCATTGCGCTTTCCACGATGTTCATGTTTATGTTCGCGAACCTCAGCTCCGACGGCAAGATCGACCCGGTGCCGGTTGCCGTCATAGCGGACGAGGCCTGGGACGCCTCGACCTTTAAGGACGTGGCGACGTCGCTTGCCAAGGAGAGCGACGATCAGCTGCTCGAGATTCACGAGTGCGACGACGCAGCCGATGCGAACCGTGCGCTTAAGGCCGGCGAGGTCGCGGGCATCTATACGGTCGACGACGCGGGCGCACCCAAGCTCACGTTGCTGTCGAGCTACGACAGCTCGCGTGCGTCGTCGGTGCTCACCGACCGCAGCATTTTGGAGACGGTGGCAAGCTCGTATACACAAAATGCCGAGCTCATGTCCCAGATTGCCCAGGACAACCCGGCGGCGCTCGCCGACCCGGAGGCGGTTGCGCGCGCCCTGTCGCTCGAGGGCAGTACCCGCCGCGTAAGCCTGACACGCACCACACCCGATGGCACGGTCATCTACTATTACGCGCTCTTTGGCCTGGTCGCGATGATGTCTGCCGAGTTTGCCGCCTTGAGCGTCGTCGATCTGCAGCCCAATCTGTCGGGCCTTGGCGCGCGTCGCTGCGTGGGCAGCCTTTCCAAGACGGCGTCGCTGGCCGGCATCTTTGTCGGCTCGTGGCTGGTTTCCTTCGCCTCGATGGCGATCGCAATCGGCTACGTGCGCCTGGTCGTGGGCGTCGACTTTGGCGGGCGCGAGGGGCTGTGTCTGGTGGGCGGCGCCGCTTCCGCGCTCGCCGCCACGGGCCTGGGACTCTTTGTGGGCACACTTCCCGTTAAGGGCGGCAAGGCGTCCAAGTCCGGCATCCTCACGGGCTTTGCCACCACGTGTGCCCTGTTTGCCGGGCTTTACGGCGAGCCGGCGATGGCGCTTGCCGACGACGTCGCCCGCGCCTGCCCGGCCGAGTGCTGGCTCAACCCCGTCAAGCTCATCTGCGACATGTTCAACCGCCTGTATTTCTTTGAGGACCTGGGTCCCTTTGCCGTTCGCGCCGGCGCGCTGGTCCTTATGGCGCTGTTGTTCGTTGCCGCCGCCACGCTGACCTTTGGAAGGAGCCGCTATGAGCACCTTTAAGACCGCGCTTCGCATGGCGCTGGCGCACCCGTTCTACCTGCTCATCTATACGGTGTTCATCTCGCTCATGGGCGTATTCATCGCGGCCTCGGTGAGCTGGAACTCGTCGCAGCTTACCGAGTACGAGCCCTACGACACCAACGTGATCGTGGTCGACCGCGACAATAGCGACCTTTCGCGTGCGCTTACCAGGCATCTGGGTTCGCGCTTTGAGTTGGTCACGGGCGTTGGCGACGACACGTACGACCTTGCGGACGCGCTCTCCAAGAGCAACAGCGCTAAGGGCAGCGCCGACTGCGTGTTCTTTATCCCGGAGGGGTTTGAGGACGACCTGGTCGCGGCCGCCCGCGCGGGGGAGTCCCTGCCCAAGCTCGATGTGACCTACGGCGCCGGCACCATGGCGGCGGCGCTTTCGTCTGCCGAGGCCTCGCGCTGGATCTCGCTCGCGGGCGCTGCGGCGGCCCTAGAGCCCGCCGCCTCTAATGGCAGCGTCGCCAAGGCCGCCGAGCATGCCGCCGCCAAGCGCGCGGAGGTCGAGATCGAGCAGGTCAAGGTCGACTCGACTGCCGCCGCCACGCTCGAGTCGTACTTCAACTTTGGCGCGTACGCGATCATCTCGTCGGTCATCGTGTCGGTGGGACTGGTGTTCTCGGGCATGAACGAGCCCGAGCGTGTGCGCCGCATGGAGGCCGGCCCGGTCTCCGAGCGCCAGCGCTCGCTTGCCGTGTTTGCGGCCGCCGCCGTGCTCACCGTCTGCATCTGGTTTGTGTCGAGCATGATGGGCGTCGTGGGCTTTGCCGGCGCGGTTGCCGAGGTCGGCGTGGGTCGTGTGTGCCTGGCGCTGGCGGCGACGTTTGCCCTGGCGTGCACGCCGCTGGCCGTTGGCTTTGCGCTGTCGAGCCTGGGTGCGCGCGAGGAGCTGCTTAACGGTGTGGGCAACCTGCTTGGCATGCTCATGACGTTTTTGGGCGGCGCTTGGATGCCGCTGTCGCTGATGGGCTCGGCCGTGCAGACGGTGGCGCACTTTGTGCCGACGTATTGGGTGAACGACGCGATTGGCAAGGCGCTCGCTTCGGATCTGACGTCCACCGTGTTGGGTGACATCGCCTGCGACCTGGGCGTCACCGTGCTCTTCGCCGTCGCCATTGCCGCCGTAGGCCTGGCCCTCTCACGCGCCAAATCCCGCGCCTAGTCTGAAATAAATCCTAGGCCTCGCCCCAAAATAGTTCGCCAAGGTTTACTATTACGTTCATAAAGTAGTACGAGGCTAACAATGGGGGATACCATGGCAACGCAGGAAGCCTACGTCCAGGTTAAGGATCTCAAAAAGCACTACGGCGACGGTGATGCGCGCCTGACGGTACTCGATGGCATCGACGCGTCCATCAACCGCGGCGAGATCTGCGTCATGCTGGGGCCCTCGGGCTCGGGCAAGTCGACCTTTCTCAACCTGATCGGCGGCCTGGAGGATGCCGACGCCGGCTCCATCATGGTGGACAGCTGCGACCTCACGGTGCTCAAGCCTGCCGACCTGGGCGAGTATCGCCGCCGTGAGCTGGGCTTTGTGTTTCAGTTCTACAACCTGGTGCCCGATCTCACCATCAAGGAGAACATCGAGGTCACGGCGCACCTGTCCAAAAACCCGCTCAATGTCGACGACCTGCTGCGTTCGCTGGGTCTTTACGAGCACCGCAACAAGTTCCCGCGCCAGGTCTCGGGCGGCCAGCAGCAGCGCTGTGCCATCGGCCGCGCACTCGTCAAAAACCCGGGCCTGCTGCTGTGCGACGAGCCCACGGGCGCGCTCGACTATAAGACGTCCAAGGAAATCTTGCAGCTCATGGAGGATGTCAACCGCACCTACGGCTGCACCATCATCATTGTCACCCACAATGCCGCCATCGCGCGCATGGCCAATCGCGTGCTGCGCCTGCGCGACGGGCGCATCGTCGAGGATGAGCTCAACGAGTCGCCCGTTGCGGCTGCCGAGCTCGATTGGTAGGCGGCGCCATGACACCTCTCGCAAAACGTCTCCCGCGCGAGCTGCGCCGCAATATCGGCAAGTACCTGGGCATCTTTTTGCTTATGTGCGGAAGCATCGCTCTCACCTCGGGCTTTTTGCTCGCAGCGCATTCCATCGGCTGCCTTATCGACGACATGCGCGATGCGTACACGATTGAGGACGGCCGCGTGACCACCTCCTTCGAGGCCACCAAAGACCAGCTCAAGGCGGCCGAGGATGCAGCCGGCGACGTCGGCGGCGTTACGCTCTACAAGAATTTCTCCATCGACGCCATCATCAAAAAGACCGCCGGCGACGACGGCACCAAGCGCACGCTGCGCACCTATGCGCACCGCGCTAAGGTGGACATTGCGTCCTACTGTGAGGGCAAGGAGCCCATGACGGACGATGAGGTAGCCATCGACCGTGTCTTCGCCACCAACAACGACCTCGCCGTGGGCAATAAGGTTGAGCTTGAGGGCCGCACCTACATCATCTGCGGCATCATGACCCAGCCCGATAGCCAGGCGCTGTTCCTCAACAATTCGGACTTTACGGTGAACACCATCACGTACGGCGTGGCCGAGGTCACCGATGGCGGCTTTGCCGCGCTCGAAGATGCCGGCGGCGCGCCTGCCTACACCTACTCCTTTACCTTTACCGATCGCGACCTCCCCACCGCGGATCGCATCGATGCGGAGCAGGATATGGTCGAGGCGCTGTCCGACGCCGATGCGCGCGTGGACGATCTGATCGATGCCGATTCCAATCAGGGCATTGGCTATGCGCGCGACGACGTGGACGGCGACTCTATGATGTGGATGACGCTGCTCGACATCATCATCGTGATCATGGCGTTCGTCTTTGTGGTCCTTACCGACGCCACCATCGAGGAGGAGAGCGCCATCATCGGCACGCTGCTCGCCAGCGGCTATCGTCGACGCGAGATCGTGCTGCACTACCTTGCGCTTCCCGCTATCGTGGGCGTGGTCGCGGCGCTTTTGGGCACTGCGCTCGGCGTTGTGTTCTTTACCGAGCCCATGCGCAGCCTCTATTACGGTTCGTATAGCCTGCCGCCCTTCCAGGTGCACTGGAGCTGGGAGATCTTTGTGAAGTGCGCCGTGGTTCCCGCCGCCGCGCTCATCCTCATCACGCTGGTGGGCCTGCTTCGCAAGATGGGCAAGACGCCGTTGCAGTTCCTTCGTCACGAGGCGAGCGGCAAATCGGGCACCAAGCGCGGCTTGCAGCTGCCGGAGCGCATGGGTTTTGTTTCCCGCTTCCGCTTGCGTATTTTCCTGCGCAACCTGGGCAACTTCGCCACGCTCTTCGTGGGCATTGCATTTGCGTCGCTGCTGCTGCTCTTTGGCCTGGCGATTCTGCCCACGATGACGCACTACGCGGACAACCTCGAGACAGGCCTGGTCGCCGAGCACCAGTACACGCTCAAGGCGCCGCTGGAGCTCGAGGGTACTGCCGAGGAGCGCGAGCAGTGGTCAGCACTCGAGCGCTTGCAGTCGGTTGACGGCGCGCTGCTTTCCGCCGCTCAGGATGCCGATGACGAGCTTGACGACGCGGCCGATGCGGCGCAAGCGGCAGCCGATGCCGCGACCGCATTTCCGTCTGCCGAGAGCCTGACTGCGGCGCAGGATGCGCTTGCCAAGGTCCAGGACAAGAAGGATGCGCTTTATGCGCGCCTCGATGACCTTGCCGATGCCCTCGGCTGCGACCGCGACGAGGCTATCGACCTGATCGACAAGGCCTCTAAGATCGACACCGACAACGATGATATCCACCCGGTCAACACGATCGACAACGGTGCAGGCGCAATCGCGCAGGCCGAGAAATACGCCGTCTACCAGCTGCAATACGATCGCGGCGACGGAAATGGCGAGGAGACGATTTCCGTTTACGGCATTTCATCCGATTCGCGCTATTGGAAAGACCTCAACGTCGGCGACGGGCGCGTCGTCTTTGGCGGCGGCCTGCTCGACAAGTTTGGCTGGAGCGAGGGGCAGAAGGTCACGCTCGGCGACAAGTACGAGGGCGAACATTATTCCCTTGAGTACGCGGGCAAGGACTGTGCCTGGGGCTCCAAGTCGGACATGAATATCTATATGAGTATCGAAGACTTTAACGAGCTGTTCGGCAACGACGCCGCCTACTTTAACGGCTATGTGAGCGATGAGAAGCTCGACCTTGATTCGCGCTACTTTGCCGGCGACACCACGCCCGACGACATGCGTGCCGTGGGCGACCAGTTCATCGGCATGATGAGCAAAATGATCGGCATGATGGTTGGGCTCGCGGTGTTTATCTTCCTGCTGTTTATGTACCTGCTGACCAAGGCTGTGATCGACCACAGCGCCCGTTCGATCAGCTACATGAAAGTCTTTGGCTATCGCGATAGCGAGATTTCGCATCTGTACATCCGCTCGATCACGTTGTGCGTGGCGGCGTCACTCGTGCTGAGCCTGCCGGTCATTATTGGCTCGCTCACGGCCATCTTCCGCTCGATGCTGCTCGCCTACAACGGCAATATCGAGATCTACGTGCCCGCTTGGTCCATGGCGGCGTGCGTTGGCATTGGCTTTGTGACCTACCTGGTCGTGGCGCTGCTACACACGCGCTCCATCAAGCGCGTGAGCCTCTCCGAGGCGCTGAAGGTCCAGGAATAGAGAACCACCCGCACGCGGGGGCACGAACCGAAGGAAGGGTGCCCCCGCGTTATTTGCCCGCCAGGCCCGACGTGGGCAAACGCGCGCAACGTCAGACTTCCCCGAACAGAAGGAGACCCATGGCAAGATCGGCAGAGGAGCTCAAGCAGCTCTCCATCAAGGAGTTCACCGAGGCGGCAAAGGTCTACGAATCCGGCCATGCCGGCATTTACGAGATGTGCAAGGACGACTATCCGCAAATGCTCGAGGAGCTTGAGCTCGAACCGTTCGAGGACGCGCTCGACGTGGGCTGTGGAACCGGAGCCGTCCTAGAACTGCTCCACGCCCGGTACCCCAGCAAGCACTTGACTGGACTCGACCTCACACCTGGGATGATCGACGTCGCCCGGGCAAAGCAGCTCGATAACGTCAGCTTTGTCGTCGGAGACGCGGAGGCACTGCCCTTCGAGCCCCGGAGCTTCGACGCCGTGCTCTGCTCCAACAGCTTCCACCACTACCCGCATCCGGAGAGGTTTTTCGCCGAGGTGGCACGCGTCCTTCGGCCCGGCGGGCGACTGGTCCTTCGCGACTACACCTCGAACGATGTCGCGGTCTGGCTCATGAACAACATCGAGCTACCGCTGGCACGCCTCTTGGGCCATGGCGACGTGCGCATCCTCAAGCTGTCCGAGCTACGCGCGCTCGTCGAGGAATCCGGGCTCACCCCGCTCAAGCTCGAGGCACAGAAGGGATTCCGCGCGCATCTGGTCGCGCAAAAGGGCTAGCGGTCCGCGCCAGGACGCTCCGTCACGCCAGGGCACGCCGTCAACGCCGCCACACCAGGGCACGCCATCAAACCAGATTGTGGCCACGCCAGAACGCGCCGCCAGACCAAGGCGCGCCGCCACAAACGTGACGGCGCGTCCCTAGCTGCCAGGCGGCGAGGCACTTATTTATGTCCGTCCCCAATGAGTGGTTTCAGTCATTTAAGTCTGTCCCCAATGACTAGGTTCCGTACTTGACTTTAACTCTGCTTTAACTGGTACCATCCTCTATGTCTGTAACGCCATATAGACCGAGGGGATAGATCTATGACCGCAACTGCACCAGCAGCACCCGCTAAGGTGTACTTCACCAACCTGCGCACGCATGCTCGCGAGAGCCAGCTCGACAAGCTCAAGCGCCTCATCCGTCACGCCGGAATTGAGCAGATCGACTTTGAGAACAAGTTCGTCGCCATCAAGATTCACTTTGGCGAGCTGGGCAACCTGAGCTTTTTGCGCCCCAACTACGCCCGCGCCGTCGCGGATGTCGTGAAGGAGCTGGGCGGCAAGCCCTTCCTCACCGACTGCAATACGCTCTATGTGGGTAGCCGCAAAAACGCGCTTGAGCACATCGACACCGCCTACCAGAACGGCTTTACCCCGTATGCCACGGGTTGCCAGATCATCATCGCCGACGGCCTCAAGGGCACCGACGAGGCGCTCGTCCCGGTCGAGGGTGGCGAGTACGTGCGCGAGGCCAAGATCGGTCAGGCGCTCATGGATGCTGATATCGTGATCAGCCTCACCCACTTTAAGGGCCATGAGCAGGCCGGTTTTGGCGGCGCCATGAAGAATCTGGGCATGGGAGGCGGCAGCCGCGCCGGCAAGATGGAGCAGCATGCCGCCGGCAAGCCGAACGTCTCGACCGAGCACTGCGTTGGCTGCCGTGCCTGCGAAAAGATCTGCGCGCACAACGCTGTCTCGTTCACCGACACCCGCGAGCGCGAGCTTACCAACGGCAACACCCGCACGGTCCACGTCGCTGCCATCGACCACGATCGCTGCGTGGGCTGCGGACGCTGCATTGCGGCATGCAACCAGGACTGCATCAAGCCCGGCTATGACGCCGCGGCCGACGTGCTCAACTGCAAGATCGCCGAGTATACGAAGGCCGTTGTCGACGGCCGCCCGAGCTTCCACATCTCGCTTGCCATGGATATCAGCCCCAACTGCGATTGCCATCCCGAAAACGATACGCCTATCGTCAACGACATCGGCATGTTTGCGAGCTTTGACCCGGTCGCCATCGACCAGGCCTGTGCCGATGCCGTCATGGCATCCGAGCCGCTGCCCAACACCGAGCTCACCGACAGCGCCGCCAAGATGGAGCATAACCACGAGCATCTGGAGGGCGAGCAGGCGCACGACCCCTTCTGCATCACGCATCCCGATACCGATTGGCGCGCATGCATCGCGCACGCCGAGAAGATCGGCCTGGGCACGAGCGAGTATGAGCTCATCGAGGTCAAGTAGCGCCTAGCCATTGGACATATCAAGCGCTTTTGGAGCGCAACGTTAGCAAAAGCCGCCCGTGAGCACAGTGCCTACGGGCGGCTTTTTGGAAGTGCTAGGGGGTCAGATAGACCAGTAAACCGTCCTATTTCCTAAAAATACTCGTCGAGGAAGTTGTCGACTGTGTTCCAGTAGAGCTCGGGGTCAACTTGCGCACTCTTGGCGTGGATGGCGCCATGGATAGTGAGCTTTTGCTTGACCTTGCTGGCGCACGCCTCGTAGTTTTGGTCGAGCATGCTGTACGGCACAAAGGTGTCTTGGTCGCCGTGGATAAACAGCATGGGAACCGTCGCGTGTTTGAGTTGCTCCACACTGCTCGCCTTATGAAAGTCGTAGCCCGCGCGCACGTTGCACACCAAGTTTGCTACATCGAGCAAGGGAAAGCTGGGCAGGCCGAACACGTCCTTGAGCTGCAGGGAAAACTCGTCCCAAACACTCGTATAACCGCAGTCCTCGATAATGCATTTCACGTTTGCGGGCAGAGACTCCCCCGCGACGTTCATGGCGGTTGCCGCACCCATCGACTCGCCAAAGACCAGGATGCGCGCCTCGGGGTCAGCCTGAACGATTTGCTCGATCCATGCGACGATGTCGAGGCGCTCGGGCCAGCCCATGCCGATATAGTCGCCGCCGGAGCGCTCGTGGGCGCGGGCGGCGGGTGCGAGTACGTTCATGCCGCGGTCGTGGAATCGCTTGACGTATCGGGCCATACCGATAGGCTCGTTGGTATATCCATGCAGGCAGACGGCGTAGTCGTGTGTGCTCTCCGACGCAGCAAAATACCAGGCGGCGAGCTCAGTCCCGTCGTCCGCGGTGAGGCTGCTGCTCTCGCGGTTCTCTTTAAACCACGCCCGTGCCTCGCCCTCCTCGGCATCCATCTGCTCGCCCTTTTCGGCGTCCCTGCCGTCCTGCATCATCTTCATGGTGTATGGCGCGCGGGGATTCAGCGCGAAGTCAAACAGAAAGTTGCCGGCAAACCCCAGCAGCGCGACAACGAGCACCAGCGCAACGACGCCGGCTATCTTGAGCTTTCGATGGGAACGTGCGTTTTGAGACATAAGAAGCTTTCCTATAAGATGTTAATACATCAACATTTAATGCAAGCGCATTATGGACGTTCGCCGTTGATGCGTCAACAGGCAAAGAATGGGTAAACAAGGAGTCACGTATGGTGCAAATTTCGCACGTACCTAGACGCTTTGATATAGTGTTGAGAACTCTTTACGTTGGAGGATGTAACCGGCATGTCCGATTCGAGCGACAGTTCTAAGCCGCGACCCAAGACCGCGGCCGTTCCACACTACACGGTGGGCGAGGAGATCATGAACTCCGTCACCCATGGTGTCGGCTGCCTGCTGGGTATCGCGGGCCTGGTGCTCCTGATCGTATTCGCTGCCCTGCGCGGCGGAGGCCCGGCCCACATGGCCGCGGCAATTGTCTATGGCGTCAGCATTATCCTCGAATACCTAGCCTCCACGCTCTACCACGCGATTCAGCCCGCGCGCGCCAAGCGCGTGTTTCGCATCATCGACCACAGCTGCATCTACCTGCTCATAGCCGGCAGCTATACGCCGTTTTGCCTCATCACGCTCGCAAACGACGGCGGCGCTGTGCTGTTCTTTGCCGTATGGGCCATCGCCATTATCGGCATCGCCCTCGAGTGCTTTATGCGCGAGCGCCAGCCGCACTGGGTAAGCGGCCTGGTCTACCTGCTGATGGGCTGGCTCGTTGTCTTTAAGCTGCCCGAACTTGTGGCGCTGCTCAACCCCGTGGCACTTGCCCTGCTCGCCGTCGGCGGCGTGTGCTACACCGCGGGCGTGCCGTTCTATATCGCCAAAAACGTGCGCTATCTTCACAGCGTGTTTCACCTGTGGGTACTCGCCGGCAGCATCTTCCAGTTCATGGCGGTGATCCTCTTCGTAATCTAGCGACCACGCCTGCGCGCCCGCGTCCTTGTTTGGGCGCCGGTGCAATTGCCGTATCCGCCGTCAACGTTTTAATCCGACGTCCCGAATCTTGGAGGTTCGAGAAACTCCCGATGGACATAACCATCTCCCTTATCACCACCCTCGTTTTGACCCTCATCAACGGCTACTTCTCTATGTCCGAGATGGCGCTCACCACGGCCAAGCGCGCCGTGCTGGAGCACGAGGCCGAGGAAGGCGACAAACGCGCCGAGCGTGCCATTAAGCTAGCTGCCGACTCCGACCAGCTGCTCGCCACCATCCAGGTTGCCATTACGCTCGTGGGCTTCGCCTCGTCCGCCGTCGCCTCGACGAGTCTGTCCGACCCGCTCGCCACGTGGCTCATGAGCTTTGGCATCGCGCCGCTCTCCGCCATCGCGCGCGGCCTGGCGCCGGTCATCATTACCGTCGCGGTCGCCTTCGTATCCATCGTGATCGGCGAGCTCGTCCCCAAGCGCATCGGCCTGGCCAATGCCGAGGGCGTGTCCAAGCAGGTCGTGGGGCCGTTGTCGTTTTTCCAAAAGATCGCTCGTCCGCTCGTGTGGCTGACCGGCGCTTGTTCCGATGGCCTGGCCCGCATTCTGCGCATCAAGAGCGCCGACGACCGCCAGAACGTCTCGGAAGAAGAGATCAAGTACATGGTCTCGGAGCAGGACGACCTGCTCGACGAGGAAAAGCGCATGATCCACGAGATCTTCGACCTGGGCGACACCGTTGCCCGCGAGGTCATGGTGCCGCGCGTGGACACCACCATGTGCGAGGACGACGAGACGGTCGCCGACGTGCTGTCCACCATGCGCCAGACCGGCTTTAGCCGCATCCCCGTCTATCACGAGGATCCCGACAACGTCGCCGGCATTGCGCACATCAAGGACCTGATTCAGCCCGCGCTCGACGGCAAGGGCGACCAGCCCATTGCCGGTTTTTTGCGCGACGCCACTTTTGTGCCCGACACCAAGGACATCCTGCCGCTGCTGTCCGAGATGCAGACCTCTCACGACCAGATCGTGGTGGTCGTGGACGAGTACGGCGGTACGGCCGGCATTATCACCATCGAGGACATCGTCGAGGAGATCGTCGGCGAGATCGAGGACGAGTTCGACCCCGACAACAAGTATCTCACGCGCCTTTCGCGCCGCGAGTGGCTCGTTGATGGGCGTTTTTCGTGCGATGACGCGATTGAGCTTGGTTGGCCGCTCGAGGAAAGCGATGATTATGAGACCATCGCCGGCTGGATTTTGGAGCTTTGCGACTCGGTGCCCGACATCGGAGAGGTGTTTGAGGTCGCGGGGTACAAGTTTAAAGTGCAGTCGATGCGTGGCCAGCGCATCTCGCTCATTCGCGTGATCGCTCCGGCCGAAACCGATAAGAAGGATTCCGAGTCTTCGGCAGAGAAGCCGGCGGCGTCGGGTGCGGGCTCTGTGGATCCGCACGATGGCGACGAGTAGGGCAAGGAAGAGTAGGGGAGAGTTATGGCAGGCCTGTTCAACATCCTTAAGGTCACCGTCAGCGAGGACAAGATCTGCGCGCATGTGCTGGTGAACCCCGGCATGCCGCTCATGACCTCGGAGGATATCGAGGCCACGGCGCGCGTGTATTACCTGGTGCCGGCGATTGCCAAGCACCTGTGCCTGGGTGATTCCGGTCGCGAGTTCCAGGACTGCATGGGCCAGACCGAGCTTTGCCATCTGCTGGAGCACGTGACGGTCGAGCTCATGAACGAGACCGGTCTCGCTGGCAGCATTTCGTGCGGTCGTACCCGCGTGAGCGAGCATGACGAGCGCGTTTTTGAGGTTGAGCTTTCGTGCCCCGACGACGCGCTGGCCATCGGCGCGCTGTCTTCGGCCACCTTTATGATGGACTGGGCGTACCTGCACGCCGACCAGCCTGCCCCTGACGTGGAAGGCACGGTCGCGGGCCTGCGCAACCTGGTGCTGGGCATGCGCGCCGAGGCCGAGGGCAAGGATCCTCACGAGGCCGTCGCCGCTGCGAACGGCGAAGATGCTGCCGAGGCCGAGGGCGCTGACGAGGGCGATGTGCCGGTCGACGCCGAGCCCGTTGCCGATGCGACCGCCGAGCCCGTTCCCACCGAGCCCCAGGGCGTCCCCAACTTTGACGACGAGCCCCAGGTGGCGATTGATACCGAGGGCGCGGTTGCCGAGAACCACGAGGCCTCCGCTGCCGTCTTTGGCGGTGCGGCGACGGTTCCGGCAGGACCTGCGCATGAGGGCGGCCTGCCGCTCGTGGACGGCGCCGGCGAGGACCCGGGTGCCACGGTGGCCATGCCGGTTATGCCTCAGGAGTAGGCCTACGCGTTTATCACCATCACGTACCTGCGCCTTTGCCGTACGCAGATGAGCGGAGCGGCAAGTGATGCGCTGCGGGTATAATGGACAGCATTCAAACGGTGGGCACCGACGTGCCCGCAGGAGAGGAATGATCATGGGTAAGACTTTCAGCTTTGTCTCCGGCGCACTTTTTGGTGCCGCTGCCGGCGCTATTGTCGGCGTTGCTCTGGCCCCGCGCTCGGGCGCCGAGACCCGCGCCATGGCTGCCGATATCGCCAACGACGCCTGGGACAATATGCGCGACACCTACGAGCACAGCGCCGAGGAGGCCCGTGCTGCGGTGAATGACTTTGGCCCGATGGTCGACGCCAAGACCGACGACCTGCGCGCCAAGGTCGACCTGGCCCGCGAGCGCATGGACCAGCTGCGCGAGCAGCTCAACGACGCCATTTCGGGCGGCAACGTGACGCCTGCCGCCGACGTCGTGGTCGAGAACGCCGTCGAGGCTGATACCGAGGCTGCGGAGCCCTCGACCGAGGCATAATGCGCGCCGGGGATTTTGTCGGCGCCAAGATCTATCGCAAGCCTACCGAGGACAAGCGCATCAAAAAGGACGGCACGCCGCGCAGCCCTAAAAAGCTCGGAAAGATTCACTTTCCGGTCTTTACCCCGGGCGGTACGCGCGTGGTCGGCTTTATGGTCCGCCAGTCCGATATCGCGGGCATGATCGAGCGTCCCGACCGATTCGTAGCGCTCGACGCCATTGGTGTCTACGAGGGCGCCATTGCGGTCGATGACGTCAAGGACACGTACGATGCCGCCGCCGCCAAGCGCCTCGACATCAACCTGGACGATTGCATCATCTGGGTCGGTATGGACGTGCGCACGGAATCAGGCGACGTCGTGGGCTATTGCTCGGACGTTGAGTTCAAGCCACGCTCGGGCATCGTGCAGGCATTCTATGTGACCGCCGGTGCTGCTTCGAGTGTTTTGGTCGGTGACACGCAGGTGCCGCCGACGATGCTGCGCGGCTACGAGAACGGCGCGATGGTCGTCTCGGACGAGGTCAAGTCGCTCGGGTATTCGGGCGGTGCGGCTGCCAAGGCCGCCGAGGCCAGCGTCGTGGTGGGCGACAAGGTCAAAAAGGGCGCCAAGGTGCTCGACGACAAGGGATCGGTTGCCGTGGACAAAGGCAGTCGCGCACTGGGCAAGCAGCTCGGCAAGACGCGCGGCATGTTCAAGGCCTTTAAGGACGAATACCAAAAGGCGAGCGAAGGCTCGTCAAAAGCTACAAAATAGCGACGTACCAAATGATGGGAGGCAAGCCGGAGACCTGTTGCTCCGGCTTGCTGTGTTTATGGGGGAGGGCACATGCGCCAAAACGGATCCAACTTAAACGGGCGTTCGGGTGCGCGTCCGACGGCGCGCCGCGATCTGGGGCAGCTGCCCAGCGGTCAGCGCAAGCGTCACCGTAAGCCCGGCGCGATGTATCTCAACCATAGCCGCGGCTTTAGCGACCGCAGCGCTCGCATCGGCAACAGCCGTACGCCCCGTCGTTCGTCTCGCCTGCCCTATGCGCTCATTGCCGTGGGCTGTGCGCTCGTGCTGTTTATCGCTGCCGTCGTGGGCTACGTCAACCGCAGTGTGGACGTGGAGCTCAACGGGCAAAAGACCGCGGTGCGTGTGGGCTCTACGCTGCAGAATCTCATCGACGACCAGGAGTTGACTGACACCTACGACGCAGGCGACCTGCTGGCCGTCGATGACAGCGTGCTCAAGCGCCATGGGGGCGAAAAGCTGTCGGTGAAGGTCGACGGCAAGCGCGTGAAGCAGGGCAAATGGGATAGCCGCGAACTTGAGGGCGGCGAGAAGGTGACGGTCAAGGATGGCCGTAACACCTACGAGAAGCACGAGGTTCAAGCTACGGTTATCGAGCCCAAGCTCAAGGTCGAGGGCACGGGCGCTATCGAGTATGTGCAGACGTGGGGTGTCCAGGGCCGCTCCGAGGTGTGGGTCGGCGAGCAATCGGGCAAGACGCAGGACCGCGGCGAGGTTGTGCCCGCCACCGATTGCATCGTTGCGTGCGCCAGCGTGGCGCCCAAGGGCAACAAAAAGTACGTGGCACTGACGTTTGACGAGGGTCCGAGCGGCGCCACCAAACAGATCTTGCAGGTGCTCAAGGAAAAGGGCGTCACCGCGACGTTCTTCCTTTCGGGCGATGCGGCCGAGGCCTCGCCTGCCACGGCCAAGGCGATTGTCGATGCCGGGTGCGAGATCGGATCCAACAGCTACAGCGACGATTCGCTCAAGGGTCAGGACCGTGAGGCGGTACGCGAACAGATCACGAAAGGCACCGACGCGATTAAGTCGGCGACCGGCGTGAAGACGATGCTGCTGCGTGCTCCCTACGCCGCCTTTGACGAGCAAAACTGGATTGATGCGATGGACCTGGTCTCCGCCGTGGTCTCGTGGAATATCGACTCGGGCGACTGGCTGCTAAACGGTGCCGACGAACAGGTCTCGACGGTGCTCGATTCGGTGACGCCGGGCAATATCGTGCTGCTCACCGATAGAGACGAATGCGCCGAGCAGACACTCGAAGCGCTGCCGCAGATTATCGACGGCCTCATTGCCGACGGCTACAAGATCGTGACGCTCAGCGACCTGGTCAAGACGGACACGTCGCTGAGCAAAAAGCTCACCTCGCTGACGAAGGCCGCCATGCCCAAGGACGCCGTGTTCCCCCAACTTGCCGAGGACGACGACACCACAGAGTAGTCATTGGGTAGTCATTTAAGAACGTCCCCAATGACTATGTCACGGATGCGTCAGCGTTTGGTATGCCTGCAATGTGCAGCGCATAAATTCGATGCCGCAGGGCGATGCTGATGCTATAGTTACTGCGGTTAATGAGGGTCAAGAGAAAGGTTACAGGTGAAATCCAAACCTCGACCATACAGTCGATGACCCCATGCAGGTGCTTTTTGCGCATGCACGGGGTGTAAGCGTCGAGCGGCGTGCCGCCCGCGCATGCGTATACATATCCAGAAGCCCCCGGACGCCGCACGCGCGGCCGCGTCCGGAGGAATAATGATGGGGAGCACCATTGAATTATCTGAGTGAGATGCTCAAATTGCCGGTCTTGGACGTCGACGGCGAAAAGCTCGGCGTGGTCAACGATTTTGGTATTGCTACCGGCGAAGTTTTTCCGCACGTGACGTCGCTCGCGTTCCGCGGACCCGGCAAGACGCCGTTTATGATTAGCTGGCGCAAATGGGTCGACCGTATCGACGAGACGGGTGTACACCTTAAGACGTCGGCCACCGAAATCCGTTTTTCGTACCTGCAGCCGACCGAACTCCTGCTCGCCCGCGACGTGCTCAACAAGCAGATCGTCGACACGCAGGGCATGAAGGTCGTGCGCGTCAACGACATCAAGTTTTCCATGTCGGGCGAAAATCAGCTGCGCCTGCTGGGCGCCGAGGTCGGTGCCCGCGGTCTGCTACGCGCCATCAGCCCCGCGCTCGAGCATATCGTCGAAGGCTTTATGAAGCACCTGGGCAAGCCGCTCAGTGAGGACATCATCGCTTGGTCCTACATGGACCTGCTCGACCGCTCGACCAAGAACATTCAACTCTCGGTGTCGCACAAGACGCTCGGCGAGCTGCACCCTGCCGACATCGCCGACATTATCGAGCAGCTCGACCCGCGCTTGCGTGCGCAGGTGTTCGCGCAGCTCGACACCGCCCAGGCCGCCGAGGCCATCTCGGAGTTCGATGATGACGAGCTCATGACCGAGATGCTCGAGGGCCTGTCCGATACGGACGCATCGTCGATGCTGGCCATGATGGACCCGGACGACGCCGCCGACCTGATCGACGAGCTCGATTACGAGAAGGCCGAGAAGCTCCTGCGCCTGATGGGCGTCAAGGAGGAGAAGGCGATTCGTAACCTGCTGGGCTATGAGGACAACACCGCCGGCCGCATCATGACCTCGGAGTTTGTCTCGCTGCCCGCCACGGCGACGGTCGGTGATGCCATCGAGGCGATTCGCAAACTCGATGAGGACTTCGAGAGTGTCTATTACGTCTATACCGAGGATCCGAGCGGCATGCTCACCGGCGTGCTCTCGCTGCGCACGTTGATCGTGGCCGACCGCGATGCCACGCTGGGCCAGCTCGCCTATCGCGACCTGGTCTACGTGTCGCCCGACGAGGACCAGGAAGACGTGACGGACGAGATGACCAAGTACGACCTGGTTGCCATCCCTGTCTGCGACGAGAACCGTCATATCCTGGGCATCGTGACCTTCGACGACGCCATGGACGTTATCGCCGAGGAGCATCAGGAGGACCTGCAGATCGCCGGTGTCGGCTCGGGCGATAGCGCGTCGGACGACTCGACGAACGTGCTCAGCTGGTTCGTGCATCGTCAGTACTGGGTCGTCGTGTGGGGCATCGCCTCGTGCATCATGGCAACGGTGCTGGGGACGGCGCTGGGCTCCGCGCATTTGGTGGTGTTTCCCATGTGCGCCATGCCGCTCGTGTTGCTGGCTGCCTCGCGTATGGTGTCGTTCGTCAAGAACTACTTCCTCGAGTACGACGGTCACGACGACGAGCCCAAGCCGTACCTGGGATTCTTCTTCCAGAGCACGGGCATGGGCCTGATCCTTTCGCTCGTGACCTACCTGTGCGCGCAGCTGGTACGCACCGCCGCGTTCCCCGATGCCACTATGTTTGAGGAGCAGCTCTTTACCGGCTGCTTTAACATCGCTGCCATCATCTGCCTGGTTGGCAACATGAGCGCCGTGATTTACCTGATGGTGCTGTTCTGGCGCGATGAGCATGACCTTAACACGTCGGGTACCGCCATGAACGTCATCGCCGTCATGATTTCGTGTGTGGCGTACTGTGCTGCTGCGGTGCTGCTCACCATGTCGGTCATGGGGTAGGTGGTCGCGTGCAAAACACGAAGCAAAAGGCGAGCACCAAGCAAAAGCTGACCATTGCGGCCATCTTTGGCGCCATGGGCCCCGGTCTTCTGGCGGCGCTTTCGGGCAATGACGCCGGCGGCATCGCCACGTATTCCAGCGCGGGCGCCAGCTATGGCTACAAGATGCTCTGGATGCTTCCCGTCATGACTGTGCTGCTCATCGTGACGCAGGAGACCGCGGCGCGCTGCGGCTGCGTCACGGGCAAGGGCCTGGCATCGCTCATTCGCGAGCGCTTTGGCGTGCGCAAGAGTGTACTTGCTATGGCGGCGCTGTTGATCGCCAACACGGCTGTGACCATTTCGGAGTTTGCGGGCATCGCCAGCGGCCTTGCTCTCTTTGGCGTGCCGGCGAGCATCTCGGTGCCGTTGGTGGCGCTGCTGGTGTGGATGCTTACCATGTCGGGTAGTTTCCAGCGCATCGAGAAGATTCTGCTGCTGGTGAGCTGCGTATTCGTGACTTATATTGTCGCCGCGTTTATGGCTGGCCCCAACTGGGGTGAGGTCGCGGTCGACCTGGTCGTGCCTAACATTCAAAATGATCCCAGCTACGTGTCGCTCGTGGTCGCGACGATTGGTACCACCATCGCGCCGTGGATGATTTTCTTGGCGCAGAACAACGTAGTCGATAAGAACGCGGGCGAGGACGATATCGTGCTGCAGCGCATCGATACCGTGAGCGGCTCGCTTGCCGCCGATGTCATTGCCGGCTTTATTATCATCACGACCGGTACGGTGTTGTTCCCGGCGGGTATCCAGATTAGCGATGCCGCCGATGCTGCCCGCGCGCTGGAGCCTATTGCGGGTCAGTGGTCCACGGTACTGTTTGCCTCGGGCCTGGTCGCGGCGAGCTTCTTGGCCGCCTGTGTGCTGCCGGGCGTTACGTCGAGCGCTATCTGCGAGGCATTTGGCTGGGAGCGCGGTGCCGACCGCAGCTGGGACGAGGCCCCGGTTTACCGCGGCATCATTACGGCCATCATCGGTATCTCTGCCGTGCTGGTGCTCATGCCTGGCGTCGATTTGTTCCAGATTATGATGACCTCGCAGGTCATCAATGGCGTGCTACTGCCCGTGGTTCTGGTGTTCCAGGTGGTTATCGCCGCCGACCGTCACATCATGGGTGCCAACCGCAACGGTCGCGTGTGGAACGTGCTCACTTGGGCGACTATCGGCGTGATTACGGTGCTCACGGTTGTCATGTTTGTCCTGCAGGCGATGGGTTACAGCGCTTAGCGCCTCTTTTGGACTCCAAACAGGCCGCAGCGATGGGCTGCGGCCTGTTTTTCGTCTGCTATAGGGTGTTAGTTATATAGCAGTGGGCAAAAAATGCCAAAAGTGAGTACTGTTGCTAAGTGAATAGCATTTACATCCAAGAAGATAATGAACATAACCTATAGTATGTTCATTAAAATTGGCTCCAATACGCCTTAGACCAGTCAGGCTGGCTGCTTTAGGGGGGTTGTAGGGTTCGCTCGGGCGTCATTTTGGGTGGTTTTGCCTGCTACTAAAATGGTAACAGTACTCATATTTGCCCTATTTTGCCCACAGACCTTTGAGGGTGCGGCGAAAAGGGCTTGTTTTGATTGTTTGGGGCAGGCGCGAGGCGCGGAAACGATGTCTGGAGTGACGGAGCGGCCTGGAATTCATCCGTAGAGGTCTTCATTAGCTGCGCCAGGAGTGTCCCTAACTGCCGGAGGGGGTGTCTGCCGTGGCAGACACCCCCTCCGGATGTGGGAAGTTTACGCTGCAGGTTACTTGTCGGTGCCCAGCTTGTGCGGCTTGAAGGCGAGCGCGTTGACGAGCGCGTCGGTGGCAGACTTGACGGCTGCTGGCTGCGGATCGTTGACGTGGTCCTCGGGATGCACGGGCAGGTCCTTCTTGACGGCATCGTGGATCAAGTTGAGGTACTCAGTCACGCCAGTGGTCGATAGGTGCGTGCCATCGCCATCGAACAGGTCGTTGCGGTTGGCACTGTATCCGTACCAGTCGATAACGCGTACGTTCTTGTAGCGCGTAGCGGCGTTGGCGATGGCCTGGTTGGTAGAGCCAACCCACGGCTGCGGGCTGCGCGTGTTCACAAACACCACAATACGCTTATCTCCTGCATCGGCCATGATGGCGTCGATCTGGTCGTCGGTTACCAAGCCGTTGGTGCCCAGGGCAAAGACCACGATCTTGCCGGCGAGGTTCTGCTGGATATAGCCCTCAAATGTCGTGCGGCCCGCATCAAACTGGCGGCCCTTTTCGGCATCGATATGGCTGTGCGGGAACACGCCGTCAAAGGTGTCTACGGCACGCAGCGACACGGAGTCGCCGATCATAAGCAGATCGTAGGAGCCATCGGGGAAGCCGTCGTTGTCCTTGTCGGTGTCGTCGGCCGCCTGCTGGTCGGTGGGCGCGGTGTTCTTGGCTTCCTTGTTCAGAACTTCGGCGCCCTCGCCGCTCAGCGCAGACGTCTCGGGCACAAAGATCAGGCCGCCCAGTGCAACGACCAACACGACAGCGCAGGCTGCGCAGACAGGGACGTGCGCGCGTGCCCAGTTGGCGGGCGTGGTGGTGCCATCGCGGAATTCGGCGACGGTGCGCCCAAAGGCGCCCTTCCTAAACGGAGTCTCGATAAAGCGATAGCAGCACTCTGCCACGGCGACCACCACAAGTACCTGCAAGATATACTGCCACCAGGGCGTGTCGTTGATGTTGGCGACCGGGTTCATGAGGAGCAGCAGCGGATAGTGCCACAGGTAGATACTGTAGGAGCGTTTGCCAATCCATACGAGCGGCTCGGCGGACAGTGCGCGGGAAACCATTCCTTGGGGCTGCACGCAGGCGGCAATAACCATGAGCGTGAGGATTGAGCATAGCAGCGTGCCTCCGCGATACTGGAACGCGGTGTAGCCGTTGGTGAGCGCGACCATGGCGGCAAGGCCAACCAGACCCACGACGCCCAATACATCGATGGATGCGGGCGAGGACCAAAAGCGCACGAGGGCGCTCGGCTGTGCCGGGGCGGTCTCGGCTGATTCGTCGGCCTTCTCGCCAGGCTTGCCCTCGGCGTTCTTGCCGTGCTTGGCGGCGCCAGCTAGGCGATTGAGCCCCAAACGACGAGCGAGACGCACCGGCGCCAGGTCGCGATCGGGGATAAAGGCCATCCAGGCACCCAGCAGCAGCGAGAACACACGGGTGTCGGTGCCGTAGTACACGCGGCTGGGGTCGGCGGCAGGGTTGTAAAGCACCATCATGGCTAGGGCAGATACCACGGCAAGGCCCAGAACCACGCGGCGCGTGTTGGGCTTGCTCACATGCATGGATACCATGGCAAACAGCAGTGGCGGCCAAATCAGGTAGAACTGTTCCTCGATGGCAAGCGACCAAAAGTGCGTGAGCGGCGAGGGATCGCCCAGAGCATTGAAGTACGAGACGTTTTGGGCAATCTGCCACCAGTTGTTGAAGAACAGCAGCGACGGCAGGATGTCGGGGCGCATCTTGGTGAGCATCACGTGGTTAAAGATAGTGCACAGCGCGCAGGTTACAAACACTACCGTTACCACGGCGGGGACCAGGCGACGGATGCGGCGAATCCAGAAGCTCTTGAGGTCGATGCGTCCGGTCTTAGCGACTTCGTTGAGCAGCAAGCGCGTGATCAGATAGCCCGAAAGCACAAAGAAGATCGTGACGCCAAGCAGGCCGCCCTGAGCCCACGTGAGGTTAAGGTGATAGAGCACCACCGCGACGACGGCGAGCGTACGCAGGCCGTCGAGTGCAGGGATGTAGCGGGACTTGGGGCGAGCAGGCGTCTGCTCCGCGGCGGGAGTGTTGGCGCGGCCTGCGTTGTTGGCAGAAGCGCGATGGGGGCTCGCGGCGCGTCGCGGTTCGTTGGCGCGGCGTTCGCCCTTCACGCGTTCGTGCGGCGCCGGCTCGTTGCCCGTGCGGCGTCGACCGCGCGAGCCCGATTGCGAGAGTTGTTCCATAAAACATCATCCAATGACGAGAATAATCAGCACGCCTTCATTGTAGCTGCCTGCTCCTGTGAATGCTTGCTGCTGGCGCAAGCTCAAGCGCGCGTCCACATCAAAGTGGACTAAAGTTATAGGGGGTGCGAGAGCGCACAATCGTTGGTCGACGGTGGGCGCAAAGCCTGAAGACGAGGAGGTTTCCATGGCAGATCGCGGCATCGTTGCGGTGTTCGGCAGCATGAACATGGACCTTTCGGTGGCGTGCGAGCGCATGCCGCGCGCGGGCGAGACCGTCGGCGGCAGCGGTTTTATCACCAACGCCGGTGGCAAGGGCGCTAACCAGGCCGTCGCCGCCGCGCGCATGGGTGCGCGCACGTGCATGATCGGCGCGGTTGGGCGCGATACGTTTGGCGATGCGCTGGTGGCGGGACTTCAGGATGCCGGCGTGGGCGTTGAGTTTGTGGCGCGTCGCGATGACGTGGAGACGGGAACGGCGACCATCATTCGCTGCGAGGGCGACAACCGCATCATACTGTCACCGGGCGCCAACCATGCGCTTACGGGCGAGGACGTTGCCCACGCGCTGCGAGGCCTGGTAGCCGATGGGCTCGATGGCGATGTTTGTGAGATTGCCCCGGCTGCTGGCGGCGTCTTTATCGCCCAGGGCGAATGTGATCTGATGGCAACGGCCGCGGTGCTCTCTTGCGCTCACGAGCTGGGGTTCTATACGATCTTTAACCCGGCGCCCGCCTGCGACTTGCCGGCAGGAGCGTGGCCTGCGGTCGACTTGGTCTGCCCCAACGAGACCGAGTGCCAGGTTCTGACGGGTATCCTGCCCAAGGACGATGAGAGCTGCGCCGCTGCACTCAACGCCCTGCTTGCTAAGGGCGCCGGGACTGCGGTCATCACGCTGGGCGGCGCCGGCTCGGTTACGCTCGGCGATGGCGGTGAGCTGCTGCGCATGCCGGCACTTTCGAGTGCGGTAGTCGATACCACGGCCGCCGGCGATACGTTTATCGGCGCGTTGGCGGCGGCTCGCCTAGAGGGCTTGCCGCTCTTTGAGTGCATGGCCGCGGGTGCTCGCGCCTCGGCAGTGACGGTGTCGCGCCTGGGCGCTCAGCAATCGATTCCCACGCGCGCCGAAGTTGAACATTGGTTTGGTTAAACGATAAAGACGGAGAAGCGGAGTAGAACAATGGCAATCAAGAAGCTGATCCTTGATCTGGATATGGGTGTGGACGATGCGATGGCGCTGGCCTATGCCATCGCGAGCCCCGAGGTGGAGCTCGTGGGCATCACCACGTGCTTTGGCAACGTGCGCGTCGAGCAATCGGCGCACAACTGCTTGGCGGTGCTCGATCTGCTGGGTCGCCCCGAGGTTCCGGTGTACCTGGGTGCCGACCGTCCTCTGCAAGCGACTGAGCCCTATACGCCGCCGGCGTCCACCGCGCTTATTCACGGCAAGAACGGCATCGGCGGCGCGAGCGTGCCCGCGTCGCCCTACGAGCCGGTGGGGGCGACCTCGGCCGACGGTAACGCTGCGGTCGATTATCTGATCGATGCCGCGCGCACCTATGGTCTCGATCTGATTTACGTGGCGACCGGCCCGCTCTCCAACCTGGCGCTCGCCCTGGAGCGCGATGCGGCGGCAATGATGTCCATCGGCCGCGTGGTCGTGATGGGCGGCGCCCTTACCGTGCCCGGTAACGTGAGCGCGGGCGCCGAGGCCAACATGGCGAGCGACCCCGAGGCAGCCGACGCGGTGCTGCGCTCGGGCCGTAAGCTCACCATGGTGGGTCTGGACGTGACGCATCGCGTGGCGCTCACACGCCGCGACATTGCCGGCTGGACGGGCTCGGGCACCATGGCGGGCTGCGCATTTGCGAGCATGGTCGAGCACTACATTGGCTCGTACGAGATGAACGCACCCTACCTGGGTGGTTGTGCGCTGCACGATCCGCTGGCCGTTGCCGTGGCGATCGACCCCACGCTCGTAGGTGCGCTCGGCTGCAACCTGCGTGTTGATCTGCTGGGCGAGTACCGCGGTCGCACCATCTGCGATGAGCGCCGCCTGTCCGATCCGGACAAGAGTGCACTCGTGGCGCTGACCGTCGACGCCCCGCGCTTCCTGTCCGAGTTCAAGGCGCGCATGGCCCGCGTCCTGGGCTAAGTTGTCTTTTTGGGACGGGCTTTTTTGACTGGTATGATTGGTGCGACCATTCGAACCAGCTAAAAAAGCCCCGTCCCAATTTGACTATCGAGAGGATCTGCCATGGAGCGCATCGCGAGCTTTTCCGTTGACCATCTGCTGCTTGAGCCCGGCGTGTACGTGAGCCGCATCGACCGCGATCCGGCGACCGCCGCCGTCGTCACCACCTTTGACCTACGCCTGACCACGCCCAATAAGGAGCCGGTCATGAACACGGCCGAGTGCCACACCATCGAGCACCTGGGCGCGACGTTCCTCCGCAACCATGCCGAGTGGTCGAGCCGCATTGTCTACTTTGGGCCCATGGGCTGCCGCACGGGCTTTTACCTCGTCGTGTTTGGCGAGGTGACGAGCGAGGAGATTCTGCCGCTCGTGCGCGAGCTGTTCGAGTTTGTTGCTGGCTTTGAGGGCGATGTCCCCGGTGCCGCTCCTGAGGAGTGCGGCAACTACTTGGACCAGAACCTTCCCATGGCTAACTGGCTCGCACGCCGTTACCTCGACCGTGACCTGGCCGATATCGACGAGAAGCACCTGCACTATCAGCAGGCGTAAGAGCTTTATCGCCCAAAACGAGCGCATTGTGCGTCTTCGCTTATGCGGGGGCGCCTTTTTGTTGATTGGTCGGGACGAGCGTTCAAAATCGCTCATGTTTGTTCTAGAATGTTCGTATAGTCACATTTACGAACAGGAGTGAACATGCATATCTACTCTGTCAACGATCCCGAGTTCAAATCCTATGGCAACGTTTGGGATGACGTTTCGTCCGAGCTTACGTCGCCCGTGCTCGAGGTGCTTGCCTCCACGCCCATCCCTGAGGGCAGCAAATACGTGGCGAGCGCGCCGGAGCTCGAGGGCGTCAAGGATGCCGACAAGCTTGGCTTTCTCATGTTTGGCGGCCGTCCCTTCCAGCTCGGCTGGTGCAACGGCCACAACACGCGTCTCAACTGCCTGGAGTACCACCGCGCGAGCGAGTTCAACCTGGGGGCGCGCGACTTTATCCTGCTCGTGGCGCATCGCTGGGAGATCGAGGACGGCAAGCTCGATACCGCGTGCGTCAAGGCGTTCCGCGTGCCGGCGGGTACGGTTGTCGAGGTCTTCAACACCACGCTCCACTACACGCCCTGCATGGTCGACGACGGCGGCTTCCAGGTGATGGTGGCGCTGCCGGCGGGCACCAACGGCCCGCGCCCCGAGGCTGCGGCCGACATGCCTACCGCCGGTGACAGCTACTGCTACTGGAAGGCCGACAAGTGGGTTCTCTGCCATGCTGACAGCCCCAAGGCTGCTGAGGGCGGCTACGTGGGTCTCATCGGCAAAAATCTCGACATCACCTGCGACTAGAATCTTCCGTCTCAATCTGTAACATCTAGCAGGCAAAATCGTCTCTACCTGTTACAGATTTAGACAAACTGCAGGAGCTGCCCGAAAAAACTCGATCTGTAACACCAGGTCCGGTTTTGACGGCCTAGCTGTTACAGATCGAGACAAACCGCCCCAAACCACCACAAAGGTGCCTGTCCCCTTTGTGGTGGTTGGGGGCGGCGGTATCAAAAAGTGTCAGACGGGGCGGCTGCCGGGCACCTGCGCGCGAAAAGAAGTATCGGTCTGCGTCGTTGCCGTTGAGCGACGCGTTGTTTGTAGGGATACTGAGCCTATGACAACAGCGTGCGAAAGGATTGATGCATGGCTTTCCGTAATGACTTCCTGTGGGGCGGCGCGACGGCTGCCAACCAGTGCGAGGGCGCCTACAACGTGGACGGCCGCGGCCTTGCCAACGTGGACGTGGCTCCGCACGGCCCCGAGCGCTATGCGGTGGTCTCCGGCCAGCGCAAGATGCTCGACTTCGAGGACGGCTATTACTATCCCGCGCAGACCGGCATCGATTTCTAGCACCACTACAAAGAGGACATTGCTCTCTTTGCCGAGATGGGCTTTAAGACCTTCCGTATGAGCCTGGCTTGGACCCGCATCTTCCCCAACGGCGACGAGACCGAGCCCAATGAGGCTGGCCTGGCCTTCTACGAGGATGTATTCCGCGAGTGCCAAAAGCAGGGCATCGAGCCGCTCGTGACCATCACGCACTTCGACTGTCCGATTCACCTCATCAAGGAGTACGGCGGCTGGCGCAACCGCAAGCTCATCGACTTCTACAAGAACCTCGCGACCACGATCTTTACCCGCTACAAGGGTCTGGTGAAGTACTGGCTCACCTTTAACGAGATCAATATGATCTTGCACCTGCCGTTTATGGGTGCCGGTCTGGTCTTTGAGGAGGGCGAGAACAAGGAGGCTGTCGAGTACCTGGCCGCCCACAACGAGCTCGTCGCCAGCGCTTGGGCAACCAAGATTGCCCACGAGATCGACCCCGAGGTCAAGATTGGCTGCATGCTCGCCGCAGGTAGCTACTACCCCTACAGCTGTCGTCCGGGCGATGTGCGCCAGGCGCAGCTCGACAATCAGGACAATTACTTCTTCGTCGACGTTCAGAGCCGTGGCTACTACCCGGCCTATGCCGTCAAGAAGCTCGAGCGCCTGGGCATCGATGTGGGCATGACGGACGAGGACCGCGAGATCCTGGCCGCCAACACCGTTGACTTCATCAGCTTTAGCTATTACAGCACCCGTTGCTCCGCCGGTGCCGATAACCCCGATGTCGAGCGCACCCAGGGCAACGCCTTCGCCGGCGCCAAGAACCCCTACCTGCAGGAGAGCCAGTGGGGCTGGGCCATCGATCCACTGGGCTTCCGCATTACGCTCAACGACCTGTACGACCGTTATCAGAAGCCGCTGTTTGTGGTTGAGAACGGTCTGGGCGCCAAGGATGTTGTCGAAGAGGATGGTTCCATCAACGACGACTACCGTATCGACTATCTACGCCAGCATATCGCCGCGATGCGCGATGCGGTGACCGAGGACGGCGTTGACCTGCTGGGCTACACCACCTGGGGCCCGATCGACCTGGTCTCGGCCGGCACGGGTGAGATGTCCAAGCGCTACGGCTTTATCTATGTGGACCGCGACGACGCCGGCAACGGCACCCTCAAGCGCTCCAAAAAGAAGAGCTTCGACTGGTACAAGCATGTCATCGAAACGAACGGTGAGGACCTGTCCTAAGGAAGTTGAGACACTCAACTTCAGGGTCTCCTAACCAAGGCGCCCGGCGAGCAGTTAATGCTTGCCGGGCGCGTTTGCATCGGGATGCCCATCAAGGAAGTGGCGTTGCGCGCGTTCCTTCTGGTCCATGCGGATCAAAACCGCGGCATGATGCGGACGGCTGGGGTCAAATTTGGAGCATTTCGAGCTTGGTTTCGGTATTAGGACTGGTTCTCTAATAGAATAGATTTGCAGACATTTGAGTGGCAGGGGGGGGTATCCATGAGGGGCATGGGAGACACAACCGCATATCTGCGTCGGGGCATTCGGGAGATTATATGCCTGGCGCTGTTCTTCTTCACGTTTTTGGCGTGCGAGTATCTCTTTGATGTGCGCATAGCCGAGTTCGTGCCATCGAGTGAGGTCGTCATCTACGAGAGCATCGTTGTCGGCGCGAGCGTGATTGGCTTTTTCGTGCGCCCATTTCTGTACTATCGCCTTCCCCAGACGATCGATGCGACGAGCGATATTACAGGCGTGCTGTTGGTATCGGCGTTGCTGCTGATGATTACGGCAGTGCGGTTTGAGGTAGTAATTGCCGGCGGCCTGGTGGCGTGCTGCGCCCTGGGCTATTGCGGATCGACCGCCCATGCCAATCTTGCGCGGCGTTTTGCGCAGACGCCCTGCCTGGCGCGCGCCGCCGCACTTTCCTATGCCATGGGCGTTCTGGTACAGGTGATCAACCACATGGTGATGCCTGTCGGTATTCCTCAGCAGGCTGTTCTGGTCGTCTGTGCGATCGCGCAGGTGGCGTTGCTCCACGGTGCCCGACGCGCCAAGCTGCGCGACGAGTCCGACCCCAACTTTGAACCCAGTGCTGCCGGGCTTTCGGTAGATGCTCTGGAATATGGCGCCAAGTGGCATGACGATCCCGAGGCAAAGGCGGCATTCCGTCGCGCCGTAGTTCGCCTGACCGTGGCGACGGCGTATCTTTCCGGCGTATTCGCCGCTCTCAACGCGGGCTTCACGACCTTGCATGCTGTCGGAGCCGTCGATTTGGGCGATTGGCCGCGCCTGCTGCTTGTCGTGAGCTCGTTGGTCGCTGGCGCACTATTTGACCTGCACGGCCGCTCGTATATGAATATCGGCATGACATGTGCCGCCATACTGTCCACGCTTTCGTTCTTTGTGCTCATCGTCGACGGCAATGGTGGCAACGAGCTCGCTGCCACGATCATTTTTTATCTGGGCTCGGGCTTTTTCGTGGTGTTCTTTACCACAAAATATGCCGCCGTCTCGCTCTATGCGCGCTGGTCATATTTTTGGCCGTGCATGGGTCGCGTCGTCAACAACGTGTGCTCGATGCTCGTGACGGCGCCGGCGGTGGCGATCATCTCGAGTCAAAACGTGCTGGCTGCGGTCGGTGCGGCGCTCGTGATGTTTGTGGGCATTGCGATTACGCTGCTGGGGCAGTTGGGGCAACGAGCCGATGATGCCGTGATGCAGGATGGCCTGCCGCTTGCCACCGACGATCTTGGTGGGGATCTTGCGCCCACATGTTCCGACCCCGAGCCCGTGGAGGCAGCGGAGCTCACGTCCGATGAACGCCTCGATGCTTTCGTCGCCACCTTTGGGCTTACAGAGCGCGAGCGCGATATTCTTGAGGTCTTGGTCGTTTCGGACCAGAGCGTTCAGGACATCGCCACGACGCTCTTTCTTTCGCGCTCCACGCTCTACCGCCACATTTCCTCAATCAACAAGAAGACCGATACCGCCTCGCGTGTGGCCCTTATCAACTTCTTCTGGTCCTGGACGCCCAAGGACTAGCGTATGAGCCGCCGCCCAGTTCCTTACTCTAACGGGGGGATGTGGCCTCAAAGCACGCCCACATCGACGCCTCGCCTGCGCTAAACTGAAGAGCACGTACGCAATTACGAGAGGAGCCCGCATGGAGGCTTACAAGCAAGAGTTCATCAAGTTCATGGTTGAGTCCGACGTTCTTAAGTTCGGCAGCTTTACGCTCAAGAGCGGCCGTCAGTCCCCGTTTTTTATGAACGCCGGCGCTTACGTGACGGGCTATCAGCTCAAGAAGCTGGGCGAGTATTACGCCCAGGCCATCCACGATAACTTTGGCGACGACTTTGATGTGCTGTTTGGGCCGGCCTACAAGGGTATTCCGCTGGCCGTCGTGACCGCCATTGCCTACCACGAGCTGTACGGCAAGGAGGTCAAGTACTGCTGCGACCGCAAGGAGGCCAAGGACCACGGTGCCGATAAGGGCAACCTGCTGGGTTATGAGCCCAAGGACGGTGACCGTGTGGTCATGGTCGAGGACGTCACCACCAGCGGCAAGTCCATCGACGAGACCTATCCCAAGGTTAAGGCTGCTGCCGATGTCGAGATTAAGGGCCTGATCGTGTCCCTCAACCGCATGGAGGTCGGCAAGGGTGGCGTGACCACCGCGCAGAAGGAGATCGAGGCAAAGTACGGTTTCCCCGTCGCGAGCATCGTCTCCATGGCCGAGGTCGTCGAGACCCTCTACAACCACGAGATCGACGGCAAGGTCGTCATCGATGACGAGCTTAAGACCGCCATCGACGCCTACTACGAGCAGTACGGAGCACGGGAGTAGGTAGTTACGCGGGTTTACCAACCCGTGTAACGGCTCGACGCTGCGCGGGCCGCATTTGGACAATCTGACGTTCAACTTCAAGGGCGCGACCAGAAGGTCAGCGCCCTTTCGTTTCACGTCACCTTGTCTCAAATGCGGCCCGCTCGCTGTCCGT
>CABUQW010000015.1 GCA_902493895.1 uncultured Collinsella sp.
CCGTCCTCCGATCTCCCGGGGCCGGCCGGTCCGGCCCTCAGGGTATCGGATTCCCACATTCATCCGTACATGTACGGATGAATGTGGGAAGTGTTCGGATGAAGTTGCCAATCAAGGATTCAAACACGTTTACGGAGGGCGCCCTTGAAAGAGGACGCCCTCAGTGGCAAGATGGGATTTGTCCGAAGCTAAAAGGCTTTGGGTCACCGTGGACGGGCAGGGGCCTCGACGCGGCTAGACACGAGACACATACATTACGCGACCTCGCCCTGGTGGCCGCACACGTTGGTTGCGGCCGACGCGGGCCGCGGGCAAGTGCTTGTAAGGGAGCCTTGCCTCTCTTGTACGAGAAAGGACGCGTAATGAAGATCATTAAAGCTAAAGACTACGAGGATATGAGCCGCAAGGCCGCTAATATCATCTCGGCCCAGGTTATCCTCAAGCCCGACTGTGTGCTGGGTCTTGCCACCGGCTCCACCCCGATCGGTGCCTACAAGCAGCTCGCTGCTTGGTACAAGAAGGGCGACGTCGACTTTGCCGAGGTCAGCACCTACAACCTGGACGAGTATCGCGGCCTTTCGCACGACGATCCCCAGAGCTATCACTACTTCATGCGTGAGAACTTCTTCGATCACATCAACATCGACCTGAACAACACGCATGTGCCCGACGGTTCCAACCCCGACGCCGCCGCTGCCTGCTCTGAGTACGACAAGATCGTCGCCGAGGCCGGTTACCCGGATCTGCAGCTGCTCGGCATTGGCAACAACGGCCACATTGGCTTCAACGAGCCCGATGACCACTTCTCCAAGGGCACGCACTGCGTCGACCTCACCGAGAGCACCATTCAGGCCAACAGCCGCCTGTTCGACAGCATCGACGATGTTCCCCGTCAGGCCTACACCATGGGTACCCAGACCATCATGTATGCCCGCATGATCCTGGTCGTCGCCAACGGCGAGGCCAAGGCTCAGGCCGTGCATGACATGTGCTATGGTCCGGTTACGCCCGAGTGCCCGGCTTCGATCCTGCAGCTGCACACCAACTGCGTTGTCGTTGCCGACGAGGCCGCCCTTTCGCTCTGCGAGTAGCGCGAATCCTGCAGCTCGACATAGCCTTGCCTAAGGCCTCCGCTTTGCGGGGGCCTTTTTGCTATCCCATTTCGCCCACTTGACCAAAATCTTGCCGCAAGCTTGACGAATGCCGGATGCCCAACAGCTTGATTCATTCTATATCAGATTCTATGCAAAAATGCCACTAGAAGGTCGTAGACGGTAGCGGGTGCTAGGCGAGTTGAATGACATGGCTGAACCTTGTTCATCTGCGTTACACTGCCGCTTAGATGGGACAAGCTGACAAGCTCATTTACCTGCTTAAAGACCGATTAGTCGGGGGATTAATAACAATCGGCCCTTGCTGTACAAAAACTTGCCGCTTGCGTACCAAAAGACAACCTAAAACACAAGGTCGCTCTATTCATAGCGCGGCTTGTATGGTCTTGCGGCTACAGTGTCCATACGGTCGAGTTGAGGAGCGGGCATGGTAAACGATTTGAGCGGTATAGACGCCCTCGAGCTGATGCCGCTGGGCGGAGGCTATATGGTGCGACGCGAACGCTTGATGAATGAGCTTATCGCCAAGGGCCGAAAGGCCGGCATCGTGGTTCTTTATGCGCCCGACGGGTTTGGGAAGACCTCGATGTTGCTGCAGTACACCCATGAGGTTAAATGCGACCCGACGCGAGGCCCCGTGCGGATTATCGAGGCCGATCGCGCCATTGGGCGCGAGGTGTTTATGCAGCTCGAGGTGGTTACCGAAGAACTCAAAGACAAACCGCACTCCCTTATCGCGATTGATAATGTGCCAAACCTCGATCAGCACGATACCGAAGACCTCATCGACAGGATTCGCGGCTTGCGCGCTATGGGGATAGGGGTCTTTATCTCCTGCCGTCCTTCAAATCGTCAGCTGATTCATGGGCTGGGCGATTCGGTTAAAATCAATGCGCAGATGCTCAAGGTGCATGCCTATGAGTATTCGGCGTGGGCATCGGCGTTTTCGATCAGCACATCGCTCGACTTTTATCAGCTCACGCAGGGCGTGCCCGAGCTCGTTTCGGCATTGCAGACAGGTCTGTATGGCCAAGGCGACGTGGCCGGCCTGCTCGAAAACGAGATTGTCAACGTATATGGTGCGGCACTTGCCGATCTGGCTTCACTCGACAATAATGCGCTGTTTTGCGTGGCGTGTCTCATGGTTTTGATGGGCGAGGGCAATATAGCAGAACTCGAGGCTTGTGGGGTGAGGCTGTCGATGGTCGACCAGTCCTACTTTGTACGCGACTACCCGATCTTTGGCTTTGACCCCGCCGAGCGGAGTTTTACGTGTCTGGGCACGGAGGATAACGGACGCTTGCGTTTGCGTAAGTTGGTGGCCGAGGTTCGCCCCGAACTTGTTCCGAGGGCGGCCCGGATTTTGCTTAAGGCGGGCCGATGCGATGCGGCGATGGGCCTGGCGGACGCCTTTTTGGACCGTGATGCGGTCCTTGAACTTGCTGGGCAGTATGGGGTCGATCTTGCTCTGACGGGGCACGGGGCCGATATCTGCCGAGCAGCGCTGGGTACGATCGATGCCGACGATCCGGCTCTAGAGCCAACGCCTGCCGAGGCGCTTGGCGTATATCTGGCAGCGGTCAGCGTGTCCAACACAAAGCTCGCCCGCTATATGGCATCGGTCATCGAGCGCGAGGGCGAACGGGCGGCCTGTGAAATAGACCCTGTTTCATGGAGGGTAGCCCAGACACTGACGGCTGTTTGCTATGGGGACAACGGGCTTGGGCTTCCTACGAACCTGGCCGTGCCAGAAATAGAGACGTCCCACACCGCACTCGACATGTTGTCTGCGCATATCGAGGTCAAGCGATGCCTGACCGAACGGGGAGATGACGGCGACGTTCTACAGCAGCTCAAAACGAGCAAGGCCTACGACTGCGAGCTCGACATCGCGGGGATTGTTATACGGGCCGACAGCATGCTGGTGGAGCTCTTTGACGGGTCGTTTGCAGGAACCGACGAGCGCGACGACGAGATGACGGTGGTGCGGGAGGCGCTCGACGTACGTGGACTTAAGGCGATGGCTATCTGGGTGCGCATGGTGTTGGCGGCACGGCGGCTCCTTTCCGGCTTGCCGGTAACCGACGACGCGGCGTTCAACGAGCTCGATCGTTTTGCCGTGCGCATGCGCGACAACCAGATTCAGCTGTTTGGCCTGTTGTTAGAAGGCTGGCAGTCGCTGGCAGAGGGACGGCCGGTTAATGCAAAGTTCCGTGCGGTCCAAGTGCTCAAACTTGCCGAGGAGTCGATTGCGTACATGCGCGATAACGCATTGCTGCTGGAGCGCGCGGCATATCTGCGAAATACATCGATGGTTTCGGTGCGCGAGGAAGCGGAGTTGCTCGATATAAGCCAGACGCAGGTTGGTGGCGCAGAAGCCTGGATGGTGGCGCTGCATTTGGCCTGTGCGGGCCGAGACAGCGACCTTGCGGCCTGGATGTCCATGAATCGTGCGGGGATTCTAGAGCCATCGTATCGGCTCTTTGCGCGCCTTGCCATGCATTGTCTGGGCGAGCCGGCGGCCAGGATACGCAAGAAGCTTCCCGTGCGCGAACTGTCGCGGTACTCGCTGCGCGACGATTTGGAAGGGGAGGGCGAGCGCCTGTTCCAGGCTGGCGAGGTTGAAGCCGTTGATACCATCGACCATATCGAGATTCGCATGTTTGGTGCGTTTCGCGCCGAGCGCGACGGGTTTCCCATCACGGACAAAATGTGGCGTCGCAAGAAGGCGGCGACACTTGCCGAGCGGCTTGCGCTGGGCATGGATGCGCTCGTCGATCGTGAGACGCTGGCCATGGAGCTGTGGCCCCATGCCGAGTTCAATAGCGCCCGCAATAACCTGTACTCGACGATATCGCGCTTGCGGTCGGCTTTGGGGCCGACGCCGGATGGCAAGTCGTGTGTGCTCATCCAAAATGAATGCATCGGACTCAACGGCGACTACGTCAAGACCGATGTACGGCTGTTTGACCAGATAAGCCGCGAGGTTTTGGGAAATCGCACGGGTGCGCGCGGGCCCCATTTAGTTGAGCTGTGCCTTAAAATTGAGCAGCTTTATGCCGGACCGCTGTATGTTCCCAATGGCTGTAATCCCACCTACTTTTTGCGTATGCGACGCATTATGCAGTCAAAGTACATCGATTGCATGATTAAGGGAGCAAATGCCGCTCTAGAAGAAAACGATCTGCAGTCGGCGATTTGGCTGGCGGAGTCGGGGCTTCGGCAGGAAACGGCGCGTGAGGATATGGTGCGCTGCGCCATGCGTGTCTACAGTGCGGCGGGGCGGCGGCGCGATATCGTCGAGCTATACAGTGGGCATATGCACCATCTGAGGGAGCAGGTCAATGGCGTGCCCGAGCCCGAGACGCGGCGTCTATACGAGCGCTTGGTGGAGGGGCGGCTCAATCGCGTGCTGGTCGAGCGATAAAAAACGGGCGCCCGAAGTACTTGGGCACCCGTAAGCTTGCTATGTGTTGGTTCGCCGGATCATTGGCTCTTAGACGAGCTTGATCTTCTCGATATCCTTGCGCGAGGACTCGCGATACAGCGAGAACTTGCGGCCGATAACCTGAACGACGTCGGCGTGGCAGCGCTCGGCGAGCTCCTCGGCGGCCTCGCGGGCAGAAAGGCTGGAGCCGTCCAGCACGGAGCACTTAACGAGCTCGTGCTTCTCCAGGTAGGCGACCGTCTGCTCGACGGTGCCCTCGTTGACATCGGACTTACCGATGATGATGGCGGGGTTGAGGTGATGGGCCATGCTGCGAAGCTGCTTGACCTGGGCTCCTGTCAGTGCCATGGGTTCTCGCTTTCTATGTATGGGGCGCCCCGCAATGGGGCCTTAATCTACGTGAGCTGTCCCACGATAGCGCAGGAACGGCGTGGTGTGGAGCGCGTTTGCCCAGTTCGCAAAGAATGCGGATGCCGGGCGGGAAGACGATGCAAGCTTTAGATGGGCTACGGGCGGGGTACGGAGACCGGCTCCCAGGCGATAAACGCCCATCGGACTTTGCGGATGTGGTCGAGCATGTAACGTCCCTGCGGTACGCCCTTGGATCCCGGCTCGCCGGCATGGGGGTTCTCGATCATGTGGTGGGCGATATAGTCGCGCAGACGGTCAATCTTGTCCTCGTTGCCATGCTCGAGCATACGAGAAAAGTCTGCCACGCCCGCCTCGAGACTATCGAAGGTGTCGCGACGGGGCGATTCAAAATACGTGACCTGCGGCAGCGCCCCCATCTGAATAAGGATGTTAAAGGCATATACAAATCCGTTGCTGCGGGTAACCGAGGCGCCGATGGCGTTCATCAGGTGCAGGTCATAGCGCGGGCTGGAGTTGGCGACCATTGTGACAGCACAACGACGACGAGCCGTACGATCAAGCTTGGCAAGCGCCCCCTTCAGGTCGTTCGTAGTAACCGAGCGACTCGCAAAGGCAACATCTACAGCCTTGGTAACCGGCCCAACCAGATCCCAATCGTCATCCCAAGCAAGCTCAAGCGGTGTAATAAGATCCTCGAGCCCGTAATACTCAACGCCGGCATCAAGGGTGCCCAACATAGCGGGGGAGAAGTCGGCTGCAATCACAGGATGCCCAGCCTGAGCAAGCGGAATAGCAATCGACCCAGCCCCACACCCCATATCGAGCACCGACTCACCAGGCTCAAGCGCCAGCAGTTTTATAAAATCCCGAGCATACGGGGCAGTCTCCAATGGCCGAAAATGCCGAGCCCGCTTATCCCACTCAAAAGGATCATCAGCCCGATGCCGACCAGCTTGCAAGCGCATCCATTCGTCATTCCAATCCGCAGAAAGAAGCTCAGAGCGAGCATCCCCATCAACCACGGGCCAACCTCCTAGCAACAAAAAAGCGACTCCTCCCAAAAGAAGAGCCGCAACCAGCATATATCAGAAAGAACCGATCCAACGTCAAACCGCCACACCAGCCAAGTGGTGCAGGAGCGAAGCAACTGCAACCGGGATAGAACCCAACTGAGGTCCCGTTGTGCGGGAGCCCCGGGGAGGGCAAATATATAAGGTCGATCGCGAGTTCCGCACGAGCCGGAGAGCACTTAATGTGCTCTCCGTGCGAGTCAGGACTGTCCGAGCAGGCGACCTTATATATTTGCCCTCCCCGGGGCTCCTCGCCAGTCCCCCTCAGCTAGTTCTTGAGCGAGTTCAGCGGTGCCGGGAAGCGTCCGCCACGGTGGGCAAGCACGGTGCCGGCGTTGGGGTTCACCGGCATGATGGGCGCACGGCCAAACAGGCCGCCATACTCGACGCAGTCGCCCACGCCCTTGCCGATGGCGGGAATCACGCGCACGGCCGTGGTCTTATTGTTGATGACGCCGATGGCCATCTCGTCGGCGATAATGCCGGCGATGGTCTCGACCGGGGTGTCGCCGGGGATGGCGATCATGTCCAGGCCAACGGAGCACACGCAGGTCATGGCCTCGAGCTTCTCGAGCGAAAGTGCGCCGGCCTCGACGGCAGCAATCATGCCGGCGTCCTCGGACACGGGAATAAAGGCGCCCGAGAGACCGCCCACGCTGGAGCTGGCCATGACGCCGCCCTTCTTGACGGCATCGTTGAGCATGGCGAGCGCGCAGGTCGTGCCGGGGCCACCGCAGGTGCCCACGCCGATGATCTCGAGGATGCGTGCAACGGAGTCGCCGATGGCGGGCGTGGGAGCCAGCGACAGGTCGACAATGCCCTTCTCGACACCCAGGCGATGGGCAGCCTCGCGGCTCATGAGCTCGCCGGCACGGGTGATCTTAAAGGCGGTCTGCTTAATCTTCTCGGCGACTTCCATCATTGATGCGGAGTCGGGCAGCGTCTCCAGGGCTGCAGCCATAACGCCGGGGCCCGAGACGCCTACGTTGATGACGGCGTCGGCCTCGCCACCGCCGTGGACGGCGCCCGCCATAAACGGGGAGTCCTCGACCATGTTGGCAAAGCAGACAAACTTGGAGGCGCCAACGGAATCCTCGTCTGCCGTAAGCTTGGCGGCATCGATGATGGTCTGAGCCGCCATGAGCACGGCATCCATGTTGATGCCGGCGCGCAGGCTGGCGACGTTGACGCTGGAGCAGACGCGGCTGGTGGTAGCGAGCGCCTGGGGGATGGACTGGATGACGCGGCGGTCGGCGTCGCCGATGCCCTTCTGGACGAGCGCGGAGAAGCCGCCCAGGTAATCGATGCCGAGCGTCTCGGCCGCGCGGTCGAGGGCATGCGCGATGGGGGTGAGGTCCTCATCCTTGCAGCATGCGGCGATCTGCGCCACCGGGGTGACGGAAACGCGCTTGTTGACGATGGGGATACCGTACTCGCGCTCGAGGTTCTCGGCGGTCTCGACCAGGTGCTCAGCCGTGTGCGTCACGTGGTCGTAGATTTTCGTGCACATGCGGTCGAGGTTCTCGTCGCCGCAACCCATGAGCGAAACACCCATGGTGATGGTCCTGATGTCGAGGTTCTGCTCCTCAACCATGCCGCGGGTTTCCGCGATTTCTGCGGGCGTGATCGCCATCCTTGCGCTCCTATCTGCCAAAACGAGCATAGTCTTATCTATTCTAACGTGCCGCACGTGCTAAGTGGCGCGTGCGGCACGTTTTGGTGCTCGGTTGTTTCCGTTGTGTTACTGCCCAAAGACCTCTTCGGCGATACGAGCACTTTCGGCGGCGTCCTTGGCGTAGTAGTCAGCGCCGATCTGCTTGGCGTATTCGGGGGTGAGCACGGCACCGCCTACGATGATCTTGACGCCTGGCACCTCGGCATGAAGCAGCTTGATGGTCTCCTCCATGGCGACGACCGTGGTAGTCATAAGCGCCGAGAGGCCGACGAGCTTAATGTCGCGTTCCTGCACGGTCTTGAGCACCTCTTGCGGATCGACGTCGCGGCCTAGGTCAAAGACGGTATAGCCGTAGTTATCGAGCAGCATTTTGACGATGTTCTTGCCAATGTCGTGGATGTCGCCCTTGACGGTCGCCACGCAGATCTTGCCCTTGTCGGCAATCTCGCCGGCGGGCATCAGGCGCTTGATGGTGTCGAAGCCCACGCGCGCGGCCTCGGCCGAGGCCATGAGCTGCGGCAAGAAGAACTTGCCCTGGTCAAAGAGGACGCCGACCTCGTCGAGGGCGGGGATAAAGTGGTTGTTGATAAGATCCATAGCGTCGTGGTCGGCCAGCAGGCGCTCAGTCTCGGTCGCGATCTCGCCTTTGCGGCCCGAGACGACCATTCGACGAATCGGGTCGTCGTCGCCGTCGGCGGTGCCCGCGGCAGGCGCGGCATCACTCGATGCGGCCTGAGCTGCTGCCGGGTTGGCGGCGATCTTGTACGGATCGGTCCAGCCGGCATAGCGCTCGATGTATCCGGTCGAGCCCTCGTCCTCAACGCTCAGGACGCGATAGCTGTAGACGGTATCCATAAAGCGCTTGGAACCCGGGTTCATGATGGGGGCGTCCAGGCCCGCGCCGAAGGCGGCGGCCAAAAAGACCGAGCCCAGCAGCGGGCGGGCAGGCAGGCCAAAGCTGATGTTCGACACGCCGAGCGCGCATTTGACGCCCAGGCGTTCCTTACACAGGGACATGGCGCGCAGGATCTGCTCGGCCTGGCGTTGATTGGTCGAGGCGGTCATGACCAGGCAGTCGATGAGGATGCGGTCGGGTCCGATGCCGTAGCGGGCGGCCTCGGCCACGATGCGCTCGGCGATGGCGAAGCGAGCCTCGGCGGTATCGGGAATGCCGCCTTCGTCGAGCGTGAGGCCGACGACGTTGGTGCCGTAGTGGGCGACCAGCGGAAAGATCTCATCCATGATCTGCTGTTTGCCATTGACCGAGTTGATGATGGGCTTGCCGGCGTAGCGGCGCACGGCGGCCTCGACGGCTGCGGGGTCGGTGGAGTCGATCTGCAGCGGCAGGAGCGTGGAACCCTGGAGCTGCTCGGTGGCCTGCTGGATGATCTTGACCTCGTCGATCTCGGGCAGGCCCACGTTGACGTCCAGGATATCGGCACCTTGCTCTTGCTGGCTGATGCCCTGGCTTACGACGTAGTCAAGGTCGCCGTCGCGCAGGGCCTGCTGCAGGCGCTTTTTGCCGGTGGGATTGATGCGCTCGCCGATGACGGCGATCTTGTGGCCGTCGCAGGGAAGGTCCACGACCGTCTGGGCGCTCGTGACCGACATGCTGGGCTTGCGGTGGCGCGGGCTGGGCGTGTGGTTGTCGATAAGCGTGCGCAAGGCCGCCATGTGCGCCGGCGTGGTGCCGCAGCAGCCGCCCACGACGCTCACGCCGTCGGCGATCATGCCGGCGACGGCCTCGGCGTACTCGGGTGCCTGGATATCAAAGACGGTATTGCCGTCATCGTCCACGTGGGGGAGTCCCGCGTTGGCCTGCACCATAATGGGCTTATCGGTAACGGTGAGCATACGTGCGGCGAGCCCTCGTAGCTCGGCCGGTCCCTGGCTGCAGTTAATGCCCAAAACGTCGGCGCCGATGGCGTCGAGCGTGATGGCGGCAACCTCGGGACTCGTGCCCAGGAAGGTGCGACCGTCTTCCTCAAAGGTCATGGTGGCAAAGACGGGCAGGTCGGAGTTCTCGCGGCAGGCGAGGACCGCCGCCTTGATCTCGGCCAGGTCGGTCATAGTCTCGATAATAAAGAGGTCCACGCCCGCGTCGACGCCGGCGCGCACTTCCTCGGCAAAGAGGTCATAGGCCTCGTCAAAGCTGAGGGTACCCAGGGGGCGAAGCAACGCGCCGATGGGGCCGATGTCACCGGCGACGTAGCGGGCGCCGGCCTCGCGGGCACAGGCGACGGCCGCGGCAAAGACGTCTGCCACGGTGGCGGCGCCGTCGAGCTTGTGGGCGTTGGCGCCAAAGGTGTTGGCGGTAATCACGTCGCAGCCGGCCTCGACGTACTGACGCTGAATGTCGGTGATGACCTGGGGCTCCTCAAAGTTGAGCAGCTCGGGCAGGGCGCCCGCCTTCATGCCAGCGGCCTGCAGCATGGTGCCCATGCCGCCGTCGAACAGCAGGTGTCCCGTGCCCTCGATGGCGGCGCGCAGTCGATCGTCCTTAATGCGAAGGTCGTCGATTGTGCGCGTCTTGTATGCAGCGCCATTGCGGCGTGCGGCATCAACGGGCGCCGCCAGCGCGGCACCGTCCAGATCATGAGTGATAAGCGGAGTAAACATCAATGAGCTCCTAATGGCTGGAATAGCAGGTGGTGTGGGCGGCGCGGAAGCGGCAGTGCTCGCGCATGCGGCAGATAGTGCAGGTGGGGCGGCTTTGGGCGTCGTGGACCTCGCCATTAAACAGGCCGATCACCGCGGTCACGCTCTTGGTGGGCATGAGCAGGCTGGTGGGGGTGACGGTAAGCCCGATGAGCCGCGTGGCGTTGAGTGCGGCCACGATCGAGCGCTGTGCCGTAAGCGGGCAGTCGCCGTAGCCGGGGCTAAAGCGCCAGTTACCGGCGAGTCCGTGTGCGGTGGCCGCAGCCTTGACCTGCTGGTCCATCTGCTCGACGGCGGCTTCTACATAGGCAGAGCATGCGGCGTCGAGCACGGCTCCCTCTAGGGGCTGCTGGGCTCCCGTGGTGCGCAGACGACGCTCGGCGTCCATGCCGAGGGTGCATGCCATGAGCGCGGCAAAGCGGGCGTCTTTGAGATGGCGATAGATATCGCGACCGCGCAACTCAACGTTGGTGCCGACCAGGCGAATGCAAGGCTCGCCCTGCTCGTCCACGCCTGTAGCATCGACGGTAAACACGCGCCGCACGCCACGGGGCTCAATGTCCAGTTCCAGACGTTCAACGACAAGCTCAATACGCTGCGCTAGCTCGGGCTCAATCTGCTGGCCGCCGTAGCCCAGATAGCGCAACATTTCGGCACGGTCGACGCGGGGATGGTGGGCATCATCGATACGATAAAGCGCCGGCGACGCAAGGTCGGCCGGCACTTCGACAGCGGTTGTATCGATGTGCGGTTTTTCCATTACCCCAGGCGCTCCATAATGGTTGCGGCGATCGCAGGACGATTCATAGTGTACAGGTGCAGACCGGCGGCGCCATGCTCCTTAAGGTCGCAAAGCTGACGGGCGGCATAATCTACACCGGTTGCCTGCAGGCTCTCGGGGTCGTTCTCGTACTTGGCGAGAATCTTGATGACGGGGGAGGGCAGCGACGCGCCGCACATAAAGACCATGCGACTGATCTGTGACTTGCCCATAAACGGCATGATGCCCGCGGTAATGGGCACGGTGATACCGGCCTTGTCGGCAAGCTCGCGAAAACGGTAGAAGCACTCGTTATCAAAAAAGAGCTGCGTCACAAAGAAGCTCGCGCCGGCGTCCTGTTTTTGCTTGAGGTGTTTGACCGAGACGTTGAGGTCCTCACAGGCAATGTGGCCCTCGGGGTAGGCTGCGGCGCCCACGCAAAAGCCGGCGTCGACGAGCTCGGGGATGAGGTCGCGGGCGTAGGCGTAGTCCGAGGCGGGCTTGTCGTCCTCGGTCGCGCCAGCGGGAAGATCACCGCGCAGGGCCAGGATGTTTTCAACGCCGGCGGTGCGATACTCGTCGATCTTAGCGGCGATATCGGCGTGCGAGCGGCCCACGCAGGTGAGGTGCGCCACCGAGGGCGTATCGAATTCGCTCGTAATCATATGCGCGATGGGGGCGGTGGCGGCACCGTTGCCCGAGCCGCCGGCCGAGCAGGTGACCGAGACAAAGCTCGGCGAAAGCTTGCACAGATTGCCTGCCACTTCGCGAGCCGTGTCGAGGGTCAGCTCGCCCTTGGGCGGGAACATCTCAAACGAAATGGGCGCGGTGCCCTGGGATGCTGCCTGCTTAAAAACCTCGTCGACGCGCATATCGTGCTCCTCTAGATACGTAATAGTGTGATGTGTTGTAAGGATTCTACAGCACCACTGTGTCACGGCGGAGTTTCACTCGCTATTTGGGGATACCAATCGAAAATGCTTTGCTATCGGCATTCCCTATAACAGGGCGGTCAATCTAGGATGGGGCTATAAAGACTGGTATTCGATGTGAAATACCAGTTAATAGAGCCCCATCTCAAATTGACTACCCTTAAACCATGGGGAAAGGTCTGCAATTTATACAGTTGATTGGCTGTTGAGGGTGGCAACGCCGCCGCGATGCGGTAACCTCATTGATTGGTTTCGCGACAGCAACATAACGGTAATGTTGCGGAAACACGGCGAGTCTAAGCTATGACTCGTTCGTTAGTAATCAACACCGCTTCTCACGCGGTGCCGATACGAAGGGAGTTCCGTATGGCCGAACTTACTGACCGCTTCGGGACCATGGTGTTCTCGGAGGAAGTCATGAAGGACTACCTCCCCAAGGACATTTGGAAGCGCCTTGCTGCAACCCTCGAGGACGGTGAGCCGCTCGACCTGGATGTGGCCAACGCTGTTGCCCACGCTATGAAGGTCTGGGCCATCTCCAAGGGCGCGACGCACTACGCGCACTGGTTCCAGCCGCTTTCGGGCATTACTTCCGAGAAGCACGACAGCTTCCTCGAGCCCAACCACGACGGCACCGCCATCACCAAGTTTACGGGCAAGAACCTCATCCAGGGCGAGCCCGATGCCTCGAGCTTCCCCAACGGCGGCCTGCGTGCCACCTTCGAGGCCCGTGGCTACACCGCCTGGGATCCCACCAGCCCTGCCTTCATTAAGGACGATGTCCTGTGCATCCCCACGGCTTTTTGCTCCTACACGGGCGAGGCCCTGGACAAGAAGACCCCGCTGCTGCGCTCCATGACCGCGCTCTCGCGTGAGTCCAAGCGCGTTTTGGCGCTGTTTGGCAAGACCCCCAAGAAGGTCGTTCCTTCCGTGGGCGATGAGCAGGAGTACTTCCTGATCAAGAAGGACGCTTACCGCAAGCGCAGGGACCTGGTCATCACCGGTCGCACCCTCTTTGGCGCCGCTCCCTGCAAGGGCCAGGAGCTCGAGGAGCACTACTTTGGCGCTATCCGCCCCACCGTCTCGGCCTATATGAAGGACCTGGACGATGAGCTGTGGGCGCTTGGCATTCCCGCCAAGACCAAGCACAACGAGGTCGCTCCTTGCCAGCATGAGCTCGCCCCTGTCTATGGCGAGGTTAACGAGGCCATCGACCAGAATCTGGTCATGATGGAGAAGATGAAGCTCATCGCCTCCCGCCACGACTTGGTCTGCCTGCTGCACGAGAAGCCCTTCGAGGGCATCAACGGTTCGGGCAAGCACAACAACTGGTCGCTTGGCACCGAGTCCGAGAACCTGCTCGACCCGGGCGACACCCCGCTCGACAACCTGCAGTTCATCGTCTTCCTCACCGCGGTGATCGAGGCCGTCGATAACTATCAGGAGCTCCTGCGTGCTTCCGTTGCCTCGGCCGGCAACGATCATCGTCTGGGCGCCAACGAGGCCCCTCCGGCGATTATGTCCATCTTCCTGGGCGACCAGCTTACCGAGGTCGTCGAGAAGATCATCGATGGCAAGGCTTCCGTCCATGCCACGCGCGGCGTGCTCGACCTGGGCGCCGATACCCTGCCCAAGCTGATGCAGGACAACACCGACCGCAACCGCACCTCCCCGTTCGCCTTCACCGGCAACAAGTTCGAGTTCCGTGCCTGCGGCTCCGAGCAGAACGTCTCCGACTCCAACCTAGTGCTCGATGCCGCCGTGGCCAAGTCGCTCAAGTCCTTCGCTGACGCGCTTGAGGGCGCGCCCGAGGATAAGTTCCAGGACGCCGCGCTCGAGTACTGCAAGAAGGTCCTGACCGACCACCAGCGCATCCTCTTCTCCGGCGATGGCTACTCCGACGAGTGGCCCGTCGAGGCCGAGAAGCGCGGCCTTGCCAACAACAAGACCACGGCCGACGCCCTGCCCGCCTTTGTTTCCGATAAGGCCATTGCGCTCTTTGAGGAGACGGGTGTCCTGACCAAGGCCGAGGCCCAGTGCCGCTACGACTGCAAGCTCGAGAAGTACAACAAGCTCATGAACATCGAGGCCACCACGATGGTTCGCGAGGCGCGTCGTACCTATCGCCCGGTCATTACTGCCTATGCCACCAAGGTCGCTAAGGGCCTTGAGACTATTCGTGCCGCCGGTGCTGAGGCCGCCATGCAGTGCGAGCAGAACACGCTCAACAAGCTCTGCAACGGTATCACCGCCATCAACGACTCCATCAAGGCGCTCGACGCCGTGCATCAGAAGGCCGAGTCTCTCGATGGCCAGGAGCAGGCCAACGTGTACGCGCACGAGGTCGTTCCCGCTATGGATGCGCTGCGCGCCGCCGTGGACGCCATGGAGGAGATCGTGGCAGCCGACTACTGGCCGGTCCCGACCTACGACGACATCTTGTTCTACGTGTAGAGCGTAGCTGACATATCGTCACGGTATTGAGCCGGGGTCCGCATCGCGCGGGCCCCGGCTTTTTGATTGCGAAGGACGTTTAGGAGTCCGTTTTGCAACTGATTCGCCCACGTAATAAGGGACCGTGGGCAAAAAACGTCAAATATGAGTACTGTCACAAGTCCTGTAGCATTATCTTTTTGCAAAATATGCAGTATTACGCAACATATGTCCAAGTACTTAGCTGATAAACGCCTGCAATTCTTTCGCCGTAGGACCCCTGGCGTCTAAATCGCCTTCTGATGGCATGAAATCGCTGTAACTAAAATGGTAACAGTACTCATATTTGCCATTTTTTGACCACAGGCCTTGCGATGATGCCGGGATCCGCACCCTGTCGGGTTCGAATCCCGGCGCATGGGTAGCAAAAAGCCCGTCACCGCGGGGGTAACGGGCTTCTTAATTTAAATGGTGCCCCCAGCGGGATGTCCGCGTGCGGCTGGCGCCGCCCGCATTCGCTGCGTCGCTTCGCTCCTTGCGTGCTGCGCTGGAAAACGCTTGCGCGTTTCCTCAGCTCCGCACCCTGTCGGGTTCGAATCCCGGCGTTGGGGAAGAAAAAAGCCCGCTACCGAATTGGTAACGGGCTGCTCAGATTCTGTGGTGCCCCCAGCGGGATTCGAACCCGCGATATCCACCTTGAAAGGGTGGCGTCCTTGGCCGCTAGACGATGGGGACAGCGGGAAAGAGTATAGCAGACTTTTTTAGTCGTTCACATATCGTTGGCAAACTGAAAAACCACCACAAAGGTGCCTGTCCCCTTTGTGGTGGTGGGGCGCTAGGGGAGGAGCTTCATGGCGGCGTCGTGGGCGGCGTGCTCGTAGGTGTCGTCGAGGGGTTTGAGCGGCAGCAGGGCTGTGGCCTGCGCATCGCCGCGGCGCTCGAGGGCATGCGCGATCAGCCAGTCGGCGAGTTCGGGGTTTTTGGGCAGTGCCGGTCCGTGTAGGTACGTGCCGATGACGCCCTTGTAGATCAGACCCTCAAAGCCGTCGTCGCCGTTGTTGCCGGTACCCGTGACGACGGACGTTCCGAGTGGCGTGGCGTCTGCGTCGAGCAGGGTGCGACCTCCATGGTTCTCGAATCCCACAAAGGGCTCGGGTGACAGATCGGTTTTGACGGCGACGTTGCCGATCAGGCGGTCGGAGCCGCGTACGGTTTCGGCGGCAATGACCCCCAGACCCTCGATGCGATTCTCGCCCATATAGTACGAACGGCCGAGCAGCTGATAGCTGCCACAGATGGCAAGCAGCGAGCCGCCATCCTCAACATAGGCCGCGACCTTGTCTTTTTGGGCGAGCAGCTCGTGTGCCACGGCTAGCTGGTCGCGGTCGGAGCCGCCACCCATCATGACGATATCGGCATCGGTGAGATCGAGTGACTCGCCCATACGGACCTCGTCCACGCGAACGGGAATGCCACGCCAGGCGCAACGGCGCTCGAGCGCGATAACATTGCCGCCGTCGCCGTAGAGGTTAAGGGCATCGGGATACAGGTAGACGATGCGCAGCGGGCGCGAAAGCTCGACTGGTGCGATGCCGACAGGAAGAGCGCTGCCGTCGGCACGGGCTACGGCGCGCCCGGCAACAGCGTCGGCGGCAGCGCCTTTCAGCCCGTCGAGCTCCTTGACCAGCGGCGGGAAGGCCGTGTAGTTAGCGACGGCGTAGAAAGTGTCGCCGGCAGCCTCGTCTGCCACGGCGCCAATTGCCTGGGCGACGTCCGAGATTATCGCGGCATCGATGCCGGCGTACTTGAGGCGTACCTGCATGTCGTGCGCACGCGTGCCTCCGGCAAAGGCGACAAGACCCGGCGTGCCGGCGATGCGCTCAAAGTCGACGTCGTAGATCCACGATACATCGTGTCCGTCGGCGTCGTTGTCGTTGAGGAAGAAAGCGCAGAGTCTGCCGCCCGCCGTCTTAATGGACTGGATCTGTCGATCGAAGCCTACGGGATTCTTGGCCAGGTTGGCCTCGACGGTGCGGCCGGCGATATCCCAGCGGCCCATGCGTCCGCCGGCGGGGACGTAGGCATCGAGCGTGGGCTGCAGGTGCGCCGTATCCACGCCTAACTCATGTGCGGCAAAGAATGCAGCGGCAACGTTGTAGACCATGTACAGGCCGTTGTAGCGCGTGGCGATGTGTACGGCAGCCGCGTCGGACGCAGATCCAAAGACCAGGTCAAAGCCGTAGCCGTCGCAGCCGAGCTCCACGCCCGTCACACGGCGGACCAGTGCGGGGCGTGCCCAACCGCACGAGGGGCAATGGTAGGCGCCGAGTTGACCATACTGCACATAGTCGTACTCCAACGGGGCGTTGCACTGCGAGCAAAAGCGCGAGTCGCTAATACAGTCGGACTCGGTGTTGGTGGCGCCGTCGATGCCAAAGGCGATGCTTGCATTGGGAACGCGTGCGGCGATCGCGGCACACAGCGGGTCGTCTGCGTTGTAGATGAGCGTTGTCGTTGGAGAGAGCTCCAACGCATGGGCGATGACGTCCTGGGTGTGGTCAATCTCGCCGTAGCGGTCCAGCTGGTCGCGGAACAGGTTGAGCAGCACGAAGTACGTCGGCTTGAGCTTGGGCAGGACGCGCACGGTGTAGAGCTCATCGCATTCAAAAACGCCCACGCGCTTGCCGCCGGCTCGCTTGAGGCCGCTGCGCGCCTCGAGCAGTGCACCCACCACGCCCGGCTCCATGTTGTTGCCGGCGCGGTTGCATACCACGGTGGCACCGCTGGCGGCAACAGCGTCGGCGATGAGGTTGGAGGTGGTGGTCTTGCCGTTGGTGCCGGTGATCACCACGCTGCGGTCGACAAGGCCGGCAAGGTCGCTCAGCAACTCGGGGTCGATCTTCATGGCGATGCGGCCGGGGAGTACGCCGCCCTGGCGCTTGAGGACGGAGCGCAGTCCCCAGCGAGCGATATCGCTCGAGGTGCAGGCAAGAGATGAGCGGAGGTTCATGAAACCGTTCCTAACGTAAACGACATGGTCGGGTCGAGTGCGTCACTAAAAACCGTAGCGGCGCGCAAATTCCTGGGCAAGCTGCGACACGTCTTCGCAGGCATTGGCCCAGGGGGCAAAGTCGGGAGTGTCCGAGATAATACCGTCCGCTTCCCAAACGGCCTGGTGCGAAAGATCCCAGGGATCGTGTGGCTCGGGCCGGCAGGGAAGGTACGGTGTCTGGTACATGGGGTTCAGTAAGAAGAACGCACCGCCCTCGCAGCGGTTAGCGAACTCACGCAGCGCACGCACTGCCGGACGCATCTTGTTTGTTTTGAACAGCAGAATCGTGCGGGCGAGCAGGTACCAAGGAGAGTTCTCGAGCGCGTCAGCCCCGATCTCTTCCTCGAGCTGGTGGGCCAGGGCAAAAAAGCCGTCCTCGTCTTCCAAGCGAGCGAGGGCGAGTAGCACGGTGCCTGCAGCTCGGGTGGGATAGCCTTCTGCCTTAAGAACACGGCGGGCGTAGTTGGCGGCAGCGCGGTAGCGGGCGCTCGCCATGCACAGATGCGAGATGGCCTCAAGCGTGTGGAGCCACCCGATAAGTGCCGGCTCGCTCACGGTGAGATCTGCCGCCGTCACACCGTCCGTCAAAACCTTGTTGGCCCAGTAGTGTGGGGCCTCCATATCGAACCCGGGCACACTTTGCTGCAGGTAATCGGCCGTGGTCGCCTCGAGCTTCATCAGGTCGCCCAGGCAGGCGTCAACGGGCGTGTCCGCCAAAATGATGGCGAGCAGCTGGGCATCGAGGACATGCGCATCGATGCGGACAATCTTGAGCAGCTCATCGCGCATGTCGTCGAACAGGCGGTTGCGCGTTTGCTCAAACTCCTCGTCGCTGCCCATGTCCTCGATGCGATGGAGCTCGTCGAGCAGGTGGCGATGAACACCGGCGTAGGACAGCAGCGCCTGGGCATGCTCGGACTGCGCATACTTTTGGGGATTCGCGCTAATGTCGTTATGGACAAGCTCGCGTGCTGCATCGGTGAGCTCGGGGTGCGACGCCAGATAGGTGCGCTCCAGGTAGGCGGGGATGTAGACGCTCGGATCCATTAGAGGTCTCCTCCCTTAAACGGCAAACCCTGCTCGGCCGCCTGCAGGATGCGCTCATCGATTTGGGAACGCACGATATCGTTGGTGGCGACCCAGGCGGCAAAGCTGGCGTTGTCGGGGGCGCCCAGGCCCTCCTGCAGTACCGGCGTCGCCTCGGACAGCGCAAGGACAAGCTCGTCGGTGGAGCCCGCACCCACGTTGACGCGGGCATAGACGCCATCGGGAAACTCGGTTTGGAAGTAGAGTGCCTCGGCTGCGTGCGGACACGAGCGCGCAAGGATGCGCAAGTAGTGCTCGGCGCCCTCGTAGTCCAGCTCGCGCCAGGCTGCGCTCATCAGTGCGATGAGCGTCCACGGGTCCAAGTCGCGCTCCGCATCTTTGGGGCGGCGGCGCAGCGGCGTGTTGGCAAGATAGGGCACGGAGTGAGCGGAGCGAAAGCGCTTGAGCTCCTCGGCGGGGTATTCGAGCTTCGCCATGGCGAGCATCGCGGTGTGGCGGACGCCGGCGGGATCGTTGGGGGCAAAGTCCAAGCTGCGATTCGCGGCTTCGAGCGACATGCGGTAGCGTCCGCTAATGAGCGCGCGCGATGCCAAGGCGGCAAGCCAGCGCAGATAGGGACGGCGCGTAAGGTCGCCTGCGGCCTCGCGCTCGTAGGGGTCCTGGGCCGAGGCGATTTTGAGCGCTAGGTCGTGCTCGACCTCATCGCACTTGGACACCAGGTACTGTACGTATTCCTCGTTGGATTCGGCGGTGAGTGCCGTCAGCATGCGCTGGGCGTCCCAGTTGGCCGGATCGAGTGCGGCCGCCTCGCGGAGCATGTTCTCGGCAGCTGTCTCTTCTTGCTCTGCTTGGGTATCGTCAGGGATAAAGGGAATGCGGTAGTCGACAGCCTCGACCACCTTGGCAATGAGGTGCCCGGCGCGGTCGCGGTCGTGCACGATGAGCGGTGCGGGGTTGCGGGTGAATTGTTCCATCAGACGCTCTACGGCGGCAGCGTCGGTGAGCGGGATATTGTCGCGGCGCAAGGCCTCAAGAACGAGGCGATGGCAATCCTCTTGAATGGGATCGAATGCCATGGGGCCTCCTTTGCTGCGGTTAGGGTTCAAATGTTTCTATATAAGGTTCTAGTTTACCCGCATGTGGCACACCGGGGGTGCCGCACTTGGACTTGCACCTTTGCACCACGAAGACGGATGTCGCACAAATGTCGGCACCTTGGACGACCGAGTGGTATCACGGTGCCGCAAACGGTCGATTTTTGGCGGCGAACGGTGCATATTTTGGAGGGGCACCGTCCTGCCCGGGATATGTAGTCAACCTTGATAAAACGTTTGCCCAGCTTGGGAGTATGAATGCCGTACAAGGGTCTTCAGGGATAGAAAAAACGTTTCATCATTGGCGGCTTTAGGTGAATAACTGACCAACCAGAACGGTAAAATAGTGTTTGTCTGAGCGTTGAGACGTTTAGACATCGCGCATTGTCATCGCCGGCAACGCGCAAACCGGTCCTAACGGAGCCAATTGGGTGCTCCGTTATATACGCAAGTCTAAGAGGGGCTTGTTTAGGAGGCACAGTATGGGACGTTTTACCAATCCTCGCGATCTGTACTTTGGTGAGGGCGCTCGCCACGAGGTGAAGAACCTCAAGGGCAAGAAGGCCATCATCGTTTCTGGCGGCAGCTCTATGCGCCGCGGCGGGTTCCTGCAGGACGTCGAGAACGACCTTAAGGAAGGCGGCTTCGAGGTCAAGCTGTTCGAGGGCGTCGAGTCCGACCCGTCCATCGAGACGGTCATGAAGGGCGCCGAGGCCATGCGCGAGTTCGAGCCCGACTGGATTATCGCCATCGGTGGCGGCTCGCCCATCGATGCCGCTAAGGCCATGTGGGTCTTCTACGAGTATCCCGAGGAGTCCTTCGACAACATCATCCAGCCGTTCAGCTTCCCTGAGCTGCGTCAGAAGGCTCATTTCTGCGCCATCTCCTCTACCTCCGGCACCGCTACCGAGGTCACCGCGTTCTCCGTCATTACCGACTACGCCAAGGGCATCAAGTACCCGCTGGCCGACTTCAACATCACCCCTGATGTCGCCATCGTCGACCCCGAGCTCACCTACACCATGCCCGCCAAGCTGTGCGCTCACACCGGCATGGATGCTCTGACCCACTGCATGGAGGCCTACGTTTCCACCTGCGCCTCTATGTTCACCGACGCCAACGCTCTGCACGGCATCCGCGAGATCGTCGAGTGGCTGCCCAAGTCCTATGCTGGCGACCATGAGGCCCGTCAGCACATGCACGAGGCTCAGTGCATCGCCGGTATCGCCTTCTCCTCGGGCCTGCTCGGCATCGTTCACTCCATGGCTCACAAGACCGGTGCTGCCTTCGAGAACGGCCACATCATCCACGGTGCCGCTAACGCCATGTACCTGGGCAAGGTCATCCAGTGGAACTCCAAGGATCCCCGTGCTGCCGAGCGTTACGCTTACGTGGCCAAGGAGATCCTGCACCTTCCCGGCGAGACCAACGAGGAGCTCATCGCTGCGCTCGTCCAGAAGATCCGCGACCTCAACGACCAGCTCAACATTCCGCAGTCCATCAAGGATTACGCGAATGGTGGCGTGAAGGTCGACGCCGAGAACCCGCAGATGGTTTCCGAGGAGGAGTTCCTCGCCAAGCTGCCCGAGATCGCCGCGAACGCCGAGCAGGACGCTTGCACGCCCGAGAACCCGCGTGAGACCAAGGCTGCCGACTTCGAGAAGATCCTCAAGGCCTGCTACTACGACACCGACATCGATTTCTAATCGACTCTTGTTATCGTAACGAGGGGCTCCGCACGTATCCGTACGGAGCCCCTTTCTTTTTTAGAGAATGGGATAGTTATGGCTGCAATTTTCAATAGCCCCAGCAAGTACATCCAGGGTCCGGACGAGCTCGCCAAGCTCGGCTCCTATGTCGAGCCGCTCGGCGCTAAGGCCCTCGTCATCGTGACGCCTTCGGGCAAGAAGCGCGTCGGTGCCAAGATCGAGGGCGGCTTTGCCGAGGCTAAGGCCGAGCTGCTGTTTGAGGATTTTAACGGCGAGTGCTCCAAGGGCGAGGTCGATCGCCTGGTTGCGCTCGCTCGCGACAACGGTTGCGACATCATCGTCGGCGTCGGTGGCGGCAAGATCCTCGACACCGCGAAGGCCGTCGCCTATTACCTGGAGTCCCCGGTTATCATTTGCCCCACCATTGCTTCGACCGATGCCCCGTGTTCGGCGCTTTCGGTGCTCTATACCGATGACGGCCAGTTCGACAAATACCTCTTCCTTAAGGCAAACCCCAATATCGTCCTTATGGATACGACGGTTATCGCGGCGAGCCCGGTGCGCCTGACGGTTTCCGGTATGGGCGATGCGCTCGCAACCTATTTCGAGGCCCAGGCAACGCACGATGCCGACGGTGGCACTTGCGCCGGCGGTAAGGGCGGAATGGCCGGTCTGGCGCTCGCCAAGCTCTGCTATGAGACGCTCATGGCCGATGGCGTCAAGGCCAAGGTCGCGCTGGAGAAGGGCGCGCTCACGCCTGCCGTCGAGCACATCATCGAGGCCAATACGCTGCTTTCGGGCATTGGCTTTGAGAGCTCGGGCCTCGCTGCGGCCCATGCCATCCATAACGGCTTGACGATGCTGCCCGAGTGCCACAGCATGTATCACGGCGAGAAGGTCGCCTTCGGCACCATCGTCCAGCTGGTACTCGAGGATGCCCCGACCGAGAAGCTCGAGGAAGTCTTGGGCTTCTGCATTGAGCTGGGTCTGCCGGTCACGATGAAGGAACTTGGCGTTGCCGAGCTTACGCGCGAGAAGGCCATGATTGTTGCCGAGGCCGCCTGCGCACCCGATGACACCATGTGCAACATGCCCTTTGAGGTGACGCCCGAGATGGTCGCAAACGCCATCCTGGGTGCCGACGCGCTGGGCCACTACTATCTCATGGATGAGTAAATCAAGCTAAGGAAGGGGCAAAGCCAACAGATGGCTTTGCCCCTTTTTGCTATGGTGCAAAGGGGCAAGGTTACTTTGCACCAATCGTTGTTTGATGAAGGGCGGATTCTCGTATGGCGCTTCCTATGGTTTACGGCGGTCCCGGCCGGTATGTTCAGGGGCCGGGCGAACTGTCGCGTCAAGGCAGGTATTTGTCATGGTTGGGCTGCGCTGCCTATGTCTTGTTTGACCAGGGCACCGAGGATCGGCTGTGCAGGCAGATCGTCGATGGATTTCTGGACGACGATCTGAGTGAGCCGTTCTTTAAGATTTATGACGGTCCGTGTACGGAAGAGGCCGTTGTCGAAATGGCTAAGGAAGCCCAGGCCGAGTATTGCGACATGGTGGTGGGTATTGGCGGCGGCAAGATGCTCGATATCGCCAAGGCCGTTGCGTTTTATGCCGAGTTGCCGTTGTGCGTATACCCCACGGCGGCTTCGATGGACGGTCCGTGCAGCGAGATTTCCGATGCCGATCTGCAGGGTGTTGCAAATGCGGTCTTTAGAAACGAGCGTAATATGGCCAACGAGCAGGCCAAGGTGACCAAACAAAAGCTCGTGCAGCTCATGCGCGAGGCATAGCTTGGCGCTTGATCGACCTTGTGCAATCGAGGCGGCGATAGGCCATAGACTATTTGCCTCAAAGGTGCGCCGCGTGTAATTTGCCCAAGGCGTGGGCCGATGGCGTATCATTATCTCTTGCTTGTTTGCACTGCTCAGGGAGGGGCCGCGCATGGCGCAGGAACACGATCTGTTTGATGACATTATCGAGATCAGCAAGGGTTTCGACTTTCTTAAAAACCCGCTTGGCGGCGTGACCGATGCACTCGATCCGTCGGCGCCGCAGTGGAATCCTGCTGACTACAAGGAGCGTCCGCGCGGCAACACCATTCCGTGCCTGACCTGCAAAAACGAAAAGAGCGGCTGCACCGCGTGCATGGATGTGTGCCCGGTCAACGCTATCGAGGTCGAGGAAGACGCCATCGAGATCCTCGACTCCTGCCGCAAGTGCGGTCTGTGCGCCGCTGCCTGCCCGACCGAGGCGATCATCTCGCCGCGCCTGGCGCCTAAAAACCTGTATGACGATATCGTCTCTGCTGCTACGAGCCACGAGACCGCCTACGTCACCTGCACGCGTGCCCTCAAACGCATGCCGCGTGAAAACGAGGTCGTCGTTGCCTGCGTGGGCGATATTACGGCAGAGACCTGGTTCTCGGTACTGGCCGACTATCCCAACGTGAGTGTGTACCTGCCGTTGGGCGTGTGCGATAAATGCCGCAACACCGGCGGTGAGGACATTCTTGGCGAGGCGATTGCGAAGGCCGAAGAGTGGTCTGGCACGGGTATGGGCCTAGAGGTCGACCCCAAGAGCCTCAAGTGCCATAAGCGCCGCGAGTACGAGCGCAAGGAGTACATGGAAAAGATTGCCCGCACCACGGGCCTGACGGTGACCAAGCTCAACCCGGCGACGGCGGCGCTGGCCTCGGTGACGCAAAAGCTCAAGGCCCATCGCCATCAGATTACCCAGCTGGAGCGCACGCTCAACACCATGTGCGGCACCACGACGACCAAGCGTCGCCGTTCGCTCACCCATGGGCGGCAGCTGGTGCTCTCGACACTGCAAAACCACCCCGAGCTTGCCCAGAACATGCAGGTGAGCACGCCGGAGTGCGATTTTGAAAAGTGCACGTCGTGCGGCGAGTGCGTCAACGTGTGCCCCACGTTTGCCTGCGATTTGGTGGGAAGCGGTCGCTTTGCGCTGGAGTCCACGTATTGCTTGGGCTGCGGTGCCTGCGTCAAGGTGTGCCCCGAGCATGCGCTCAAGTTGGTTGAGCATGACGCGTCCAATCTGGTCGTCGTCGATCCCGAAGCCGAGGAAAAGGCCGCCCAGAAGGCGAAGGCTCACGAAGAAGCTGAGAAGGTTAAGGCCGAAGCAAAGGCCAAGCTCGACAAGATGCTCGACCAGGTGGAAAAGCTCGCGGACTAGCTAAAAGAGCGTAAATGATGGCCGGTGGGACAGGTACTGCCCCGCCGGCCAAAAAAGTTGCGGTGGAATAGTTCCTGTTTTGCCCTTAAGCTGGCCATTCTAGGAACTATTCCACCGCAACTAATAGATGGTTAGCTCATACTGCTCTGATGGGTCTCGCTGCCGTTATTGCGGCGGGTGACCGTTTCGTGGAGTAAAAAGAAGCTGGGAACCTGTTTGGTCTCGGTGTATTCCATAAGGATACCGTCGGCGTTGTAGGTCTGTCCGCGTATAACGGCGAGTGCGTTAAAGTCGTCGAGATCGAGCACGCGCGTATCCTCGGGCGTGGGATGCTCGATCGTTACATCGCGTTTGCCCGTGGCAATCTTAATGCCAAGGTCTTCTTCGAGGTAACGATAGATCGAGTCGTTGACAATCTCGGGTGTCAGCCCCGGTACCTGTGAGCTTAGGTAATAGGAGTCGTCGGAGCACACGGCTTGTCCGTCTGCATAACGGATGCGTTTGGCGCGTGTGAGCTCACAGCCTTCGGGAAACCCGGTAATCTTGGAGAGCGCCTTGCTGCAGATGAGGAGCTCAAAGACGGTGGTGACAGTCTTGAGCTCAAAGCCTCGGTTGGCCGCGATTTCCTTAAAGGTCTCGAGTCCGCCGCCACCACGACTCTTCTCGTCACTGATGTTGCGAATGACGCGCATGCCTTTGCCTTGCTGGGGGAGCACGTAACCATCTGCCGCAAGCATCGAGATGGCGCGACGGACCGTCATGCGCGAACAGTCAAACAGCTGCGTGAGCTCAGTCTCCGAAGGCAGATAGCTCTGATAGGCGTATGTGCCGTCGTCAATCGACTGCTTCACGTTGTCATAAATAGTTTGGAAGATGGCTCGCGCCATGACGGTCTCCTAGAGCTGGGTGCGTGAACGACGGATGAGGGCCGTCCGCGCAAGTGTCAATCGATTTACTTGCTGGGGTCGATTATATATTTACCCATGGCACGCAGAGCTGGGTCTGACAGGATGGCGCCGAGTTCGTCGAGGGAAGCCACCTTGGCGACCATCGAGGATACGTCGAGCCTGCCAGAGTCGATGAGCTCGAGCGCGCGACGCTGCGTATAAGGGTTGATGTAGGACGAGGTAAGCACAAGCTCCTTCTGGAAGACCTCGAAGGGCTTGACGGTGATTGTCTCATCGGGCTTGGTGAGGCCGAACATCATGACCGTAGCCTTGTGGCCGGCGATCTGGATGGCCTGCTCGATGGTGACGGGCTTGCCAACACACTCGATAACGACATCGACGTTGCCGACGCCCTCCTGCTCCAGGCGGGCCGGGACGTCCTCGTGGATGGAATCAATTGCCAGGTCGGCGCCGAGTTTGAGCGCAACCTCGCGCTTGCCTTCGACGGGCTCGAGCAAGACAACCTTGGTGGCGCCGGCGTTTTTAGCAAGCTGCATCATGAGCAGACCGATCATGCCACCGCCGATAACGACAACTGTGCTGCCGGGCTTGATGTTGCACATATCGATGCCGTGCAGGCAGCAGGCGACGGGCTCGGTCATAGCACCCTGCTCAAAGCTGGTGTGATCGCCCAACTTGTAGACTTGCTGCATATCGACGGAGCAGTACTCGGCAAAGCCGCCGTTAACGGTGGTCCCGTAACCGGTCATATGCTCGCAGTAGTGGTTGATTCCGTCGCGGCAGGGTTCGCAGCAGCCGCAGGGATGGTTTGGGTCGATGCACACGCGATCGCCCGGTTTAAAGCCAGCGACATCGCTGCCCACGGCCTCGACAACGCCCGCAAACTCATGACCAAGGATCGTGGGCGGGGTAACGTCCGCTGCGCCCTTGTCGCCTTCATAGATATGAACGTCGGTACCGCAGACGCCGCAAGCTTTGACGTTGATCAGAACGTCGCGCCTGCCCACGGCCGGCTTTGCCGATTCCTCGACTCTGAGGTCGTGCTTTCCATAGAAGACCGCGCTTTTCATGGTGACTCCTTAACGTGGCGGTGAATGTTGTAATGAAGTATAGGCGTGTATGCAGATATAGACAAGCATATCTAGACAAGTAGAAAAGAATTATGAATTGTGGCCATCAGCTATATCAGCTTTAGCAGGTGAAATACTGGACATATACCGTTTACGGCTAATAATCAACCGTTTACCGACCGTAGTATTGATGCTAACTTGTCTAGATAAGTGATATGATAAAAATAGAAGCGCAAGAAGTCGGGGACACGGGCCCACCCGTCCTATTGCACGAGGTACACGCAAACGGCGCGTCTGCGGTCTCGAGTGAAGCCAAAACCGCAGCCGCTCCGAATGAAGAGAGGGGGATTCCCCGTCATGATGCAAAAGATACAACGTTTCGGCGGTGCAATGTACACGCCTGCAATTCTTTTCGCATTTTCCGGAATCGTCGTCGGCCTGGGTACGTTGTTTACCACCGAGGCGATCTTTGGCGAGATGGCCACTGCGGGCCATCTTTGGTTTGATTGCTGGAATGTGCTGCTCCAGGGTGGTTGGACGCTCTTTAACCAGATGCCGTTGCTGTTTTGCGTAGCGTTGCCAATCTCGCTCGCGAACAAGCAGAACGCTCGCTGCTGCATGGAGGCTTTGGCCATCTACCTTACCTTCAACTACTTTGTAAGCACAATCTTGGGGCAGTGGGGCCCTGTCTTTGGGGTCGACTACTCTGTCGAGGCGGGCAGCGGTACTGGTCTTGCCACTATCGCAAGCATCAAAACGCTTGATATGGGCATCATGGGCGCGCTTATCATTTCAGGTATCGCCACGATGCTTCACAACAAGTACTTCGACACCGAACTTCCTGAGTGGTTGGGCGTGTTCTCGGGCTCCGTGTTCATCTATATGATCGGTTTCTTCGTTATGGTTCCGGTCGCTCTTATCGCCTGCCTGGTGTGGCCGCATGTCCAGGCTGCTATCTCCGCCTTCCAGGGATTCATCCTTTCCGCCGGTACGTTCGGCGTGGGCGTCTTTGCTTTCTTCGAGCGCGTGCTGATCCCTACAGGCCTGCACCACTTTATCTATACGCCGTTCTATTACGACAACGCGGCGGTCAACGGTGGCATCTTTGCTGCTTGGGCCAACATCCTGCCCCAACTGGCTGCCGATCCGAGCATTGCTCTTAAGGATGCCGCACCCTGGGCTGCCTATACCTGCCCTGGTTGGACTAAGGTCTTCGGCTCGCTCGGCGTCGCCATTGCGTTTTATATGACCGCCAAACCCGAGCGCAAGCAGCGCGTCAAGGCTCTGCTCATTCCCGTCACCCTTACCGCTATGCTTTGCGGTATTACCGAGCCGCTTGACTTCACCTTCCTGTTCATTGCGCCCGGCCTGTTCGTCGTCCACTGCGTGCTCGGAGCGCTCGGCTGCATGGCTCAAAACCTCCTTGGCGTCGTGGGCATCTTCGACGGCGGCATCATCTCGATGCTCTCGTGGGACTGGCTGCCCCTTTGGGCCGCACACGGTCTGCAGTACGCCATCTCCATCCTTGTCGGTCTGTGCTTTACCGCTCTTTGGGTCGTGGTCTTCCGTTTCTTGATCATCAAGTTCGACTTTAAGACCCCCGGTCGCGAGGATGACGATGTTGAGGTCGAGCTCAAGTCCAAGGCCGACTACAAGCAAAAGCAGAGCGGTGCTGCTGCTAGCAAATCGGTCGCCCAGAGTAAGGATGACGAGCGCTTGGTGCTTGCCGAGAACATCCTCGATCTACTCGGTGGCACGGACAACGTCATCGATGTAACTAACTGCGCTACCCGTCTGCGCGTTAACGTCAAGGACAAAGGCGCCGTTGCACCCGAGGCTTCCTTCAAGGCAATCGGTACGCATGGCTTGGTGGTCCAAGGCCAGTCAATCCAGGTCATCATCGGCCTTACCGTCCCGCAGGTTCGCGAGAAGTTCGAGAGTCTTCTGTAAACCATCGTCCATCGAAACAATCGGCCTTGCAGAGCCGGTATGCACCGCAAGGCCGATTCTAGAGATAAAAACTCCACTTCTAGGTAACAATTCCAAACCGTGCAGGCCGCGTACGGGGATGGATTGAGCAAGCGGCCAGAATGAGGAGGACATCATGTCCAAGAAAAACTATGCCGTGACCATTGCCGGCGGTGGCTCTACCTTCACTCCGGGCATCGCTCTGATGCTGCTTGAGGAGCGCGACCGCTTCCCGGTCAACAAGGTGACCTTCTACGACAACAACGCCGAGCGCCAGGAGATCGTGGCAAAGGCCTGCGAGATCTACTTCCACGAGAACGCTCCCGAGGTTGAGTTTAGCTACACCACCGATCCCGAGACCGCATTCACCGGGACCGACTTCGTACTTGCTCACATCCGCGTCGGCCTGTACGCCATGCGTGAGCTCGACGAGAAGATTCCTCTCAAGTACGGCTGCGTTGGCCAAGAGACCTGCGGCGCCGGCGGTATCGCCTACGGCATGCGCTCCATCGGTGGTGTCATCGAGATCCTCGACTACATGGAGAAGTACAGCCCCAACGCCTGGATGCTCAACTACTCCAACCCCGCGGCTATTGTCGCAGAGGCTTGCCGCGTGCTGCGCCCCAACAGCCGCATCATCAACATCTGCGACATGCCGATCGACCTCATGGATAAGATGAGCCGTATGTGCGGCATCAAGGATCGTCGCGAGCTGCAGTACAGCTACTACGGCCTCAACCACTTTGGTTGGTGGAGCAAGATCTACGACAAGGAGGGTAACGACCTTATGCCGCAGATCAAGGAGCACATGGCAAAGAACGGCTACTTGGACGGCATTGAGCACGAGGCCGGTAAGGAGCAGCACGTCGAGGAGAGCTGGATTCACACCTTCGGCAAGGCCAAGGATGTCTATGCTGTCGATCCCGAGACGATTCCCAACACCTACCTCAAGTACTACCTGTACCCGGACTATGTTGTCGAGACGTCTGACCCCAACTACACTCGCGCCAATGAGGTTATGGACGGCCGCGAGAAGAAGGTCTTTGGCGCTTGCCGCGACATCATCGCCAAGGGTACTGCCAAGGACGGCGGCTTTGAGCCCGACGTACACGCCAACTACATCGTCGACCTTGCCTGCGCGCTGGCCGAGAACACGCTCGAGCGCTTCCTGCTGATTGTCCCCAACGATGGCGCTGTGCCCAACTTCGACCCGACGGCCATGGTCGAGGTGCCTTGCATCGTTGGCTCCAACGGCTTTGAGAAGATCTGCCAGGGCCCGATCCCGCAGTTCCAGAAGGGCCTGATGGAGCAGCAGGTTTCCGTCGAGAAGCTCGTTGTCCAGGCTTGGGTCGAAGGCAGCTACCAGAAGCTCTGGCAGGCACTCACGCTCTCCAAGACCATTCCTTCGGCGAGCGTTGCCAAGCAGATCCTGGACGAGCTCATCGAGGCCAACAAGGATTTCTGGCCCGAGCTTAAGTAAGGACTGCTGTCCCGAACTCTCACGCATCTCTGCTTCATTTGCGCCGCCGCGGTGTCCGGATTCGCCCGGATGCTGCGGCGGCGCTATACTTATGAAGTTTGAAGTACCTGTACCAAAAGGAGCTGTCGTGTCCCTTTCCATCGGTATCGTGGGCCTGCCCAACGTGGGCAAGTCGACGCTGTTCACCGCGCTTACCAAAAAGACCGGCCTTGCCGCCAACTACCCGTTTGCCACGATCGACCCCAACGTGGGTATCGTCGATGTGCCCGATAGCCGCCTGCAAAAGCTCGCCGACATCGTCAACCCCGGCCGCATTGTGCCGGCGACGGTCGAGTTTGTCGACATCGCAGGTCTGGTGAAGGGCGCTAACGAGGGCGAGGGCCTGGGCAACCAGTTCTTGGCAAACATCCGCGAGACCGACGCCATCTGCGAGGTCGTGCGCTACTTTAAGGACCCCAACGTCATGCGCGAGGTGGGCCGCACGGGCGAGTTCGTCGATCCCGCCGGCGATGCCGACACTATCATGACCGAGCTCATCCTGGCCGACATGGGCACGCTCGAGAAACAACTGCCCAAGCTCGAGAAGGAGGCCAAGCGCGACAAGGAGCTCATGCCCAAGTTCGAGGTGGCCAAGCGCCTGCTCGCCTGGCTCAACGAGGGCAAGCGCGCCGCATCCATGGAGATGACCGACGAGGAGCGCGCTGCTGCCAAGGGCTTGTTCCTGCTTACTATGAAGCCCATCCTGTATGTGGCCAACGTAGACGAGGACATGCTCAACGAGGACCTGGCGCCCATCGACGGTGTCAAGCCGCTACCCATCTGCGCCAAGATCGAGGCCGAGCTTTCCGAGCTTGATCCCGAGGACGCCGCCGACTACCTGGAGAGCCTGGGCTTGGAGCAGCCCGGCCTGGACGTGCTCGCGCAAGCAGCCTACAAGCTGCTCGGCCTGCAGTCGTTCTTTACGGCTGGCGAGATGGAGGTCAAGGCCTGGACGGTTCGTCAGGGCGCGACCGCCCCGCAGGCCGCCGGCGTCATCCACACCGACTTTGAGCGCGGCTTTATTAAGGCCGAGGTTATTGGCTATGACGACTACATCGAGCTCGGCGGCGAGCAGGGCGCCAAGGCCGCCGGCAAGCTGCGTATTGAGGGCAAGGACTATGTCATGGCCGATGGCGACGTCGTGCACTTCCGCTTTAACGTGTAAGGACGACGCATATGTTTAAATATGGCAAAAAAGCTGGCTACATGGGTATTGCGCTGCTCGTACTTGCGGTGATTCCGCTGGTGGTTGCAGCGTTTGTGATCCCCAACATTGGCCCCGAGGTGGCAACGAAGTTTAACGCAGCCGGCGAGGTGACGCGCTGGGGTAAGAGCTACGAGCTGCTGGCACTGCCGGTGCTCAACCTGCTGCTGAGCGTGGCGACGTACTTTACGGCGGGACGCCAGGCAAAGAACAACGAGGACTCCGCTGTGATGGCACGTCTTGCGTGCGAGCGCTACCTGCGCAACGGCTGCATCACGGGCGTGTTCCTCAATGTAATCAACGTCTACTTTATGTATTCGGCGATTACTGGAACGGGCTTTGGCTTTGGTTTCTAGCTTGTCCTTTTAGGCAACGAGCCTGCACACATATTCAATGGCTGCTGCGAGGCCGCCGCTCGATCGTGGTTTAAAGACCATGTCGGCGGCGGCCTCGTTTTCGTATCCGGCGCCGCGAAGGGCAAGTGCGATACCGGCTTCCAGGAGAAGGGGCAGACCTCGTTGGCTGGTTGCGATTACGGCAGCCTGCTTGAGCGAGCAGCTGTGCGCTTGGCATTGGATGGCAAGTTCACCTTGCGCCGGGCAAGGGACCAGAACGGCGGCGACGCGACTTGATAGCAATGCAAATGCTGTGCGCTCATCGGGCGAAAGGCATTCTGCTTCAACGACGACGAGCTTGGGCGGCGCGCTGTTTGCGCGAAGCGTGGCTCGGTACATGCGGACCGAAGAACCCGACATAGAAAACTCCTGTGTATTCGGCAAAACGTAAACTATAGTTTACGTTTATGTTCGGCTCCATTTCAAACTCGGCTGCATGGACGAACGTGCGAAACAGATTCTTGGCAGGCGGGTCGAAGAGACACGCAGGGACCTTGGTATCTCCAAGGTTGATTTTTGTGTGGCGACAGGAATCAGTCGACCCTACCTCGACCGAATCGAAGATGGGACGGCAAATTTCACGCTCAAGGTTCTATTTAAGATCGCGCCCGCACTCGGCATGACGGTGTCAGAGCTTCTCGAGGGTATCGAATAGGGGATACCCGTCGACAACTGAATTACACCATCGGGATACGGTCGTGGTTGACTTGGCTGTAGAACAGGCGCTGAATCTCTGCCGCATCACGTGACTGGCCGAGCGCCCACATGGTTTTGGCCACGAGCGTCTCGGTGGTCATGTCGTCGCCGCGCAAAATACCCGGATGATCGGCGTAAGCTCGGCCGACCTCATAAACACCCAGGTCGAGGCCCTCCTCGGGGACCTGCGTGGTCATAACGACGGTGCGGCCCGAATCGACCCAACGGAAAATTGCCTCTTGGAACGACTCGCCCGACTCACCAAACTCGGGGATACCGCCAATGCCAAAGGTCTCCAAAATCACGGCGTCGTAGCTATCGGCAAGGGCGTCGAGGATGCCCGGATTTACGCCGGGCGTGAGCTTAAGGACAAACACGCGCGGGTCGATGCTGTCGTAGAAACGCACCGGGTTTTCGCCCTGATGCGTGCCGTGAAGCCCGTTGCGCACGATGCGGTCGTTGCGGATATAGGCGATGGGCGGATAGTTGACGCTAATGAACGCGTTAAAGCTCATGGTGCGCTGTTTGCGGGCGCGCGTGCCGGCAATGGCTACGCCGCCAAACACGATTGAGACGTCGTGCGAGTGTTCGTCGAGCGCATAGAGCAGGCTCTGGTACAGGTTGAGCTTGGCATCGGTAAAGGGATTGCCCATGGGCTTTTGCGAGCCGGTGAGTACGATGGGCTTGGGGCTGTCCTGAATCAGGTAGGAAAGCGCTGCCGCGGTATAGCTCATGGTGTCGGTGCCGTGCAGAATCACGAAGCCGTCGTGGTCGGCATAACCCTCGACGACGACGTCGCGGATACGCATCCAGTCACTGGGGCGCATATTGGTGCTGTCGATGTTCATGGGCTGCACGACGTCGAGCTCGCAGAGGCCCGAGATCTCGGGGACACTCTGGGCGAGCTCCTCACCGGTCAGAGCGGGGGAGAGGCCGTTGCCGTCCTCGGTCGATGCGATGGTGCCGCCCGTGGCGATGAGAAGGATGCGCTTCATGCTGGTATTCCTATCGTATTTGCCGCCGCAGAGGCGGAGTCGTTCGGCAGTATTGTGGCACAGGGCATCCAATGTTCAAACGTATTACATCATCTGTAACGTTTGGTAACACTTCAATTGCCGTCAAATAGGGGCCAGGTCGTGCGTTTGCCGTGCGCTGATGGCTGCGAGGGACGAGAAACCCCATATAAACGTGTACACTATGGGAGTTATTTTCGTTCATTCACGCGGGTGGGCACCGGCTCCCCGCCAACAAGAGGGGGAAACCATGGATCAAAAGGCTTCCGCAAAGGTCCTCGTACTCGACTTTGGTGCGCAGTACGGTCAGCTCATTGCCCGTCGCGTCCGCGACCTTAACGTGTATTCCGAGATCGTCCCCTGCGACATCTCGGCCGACGAGATTCGCGAGATGAACGCCTCTGCGCTCATCCTTTCCGGCGGCCCGGCTTCCGTGTATGCCGAGGACGCTCCGTCTATCGATCCTGCCATCTTTGACCTGGGCCTTCCCGTCCTGGGCTTTTGCTACGGCCATCAGATCACGGCCGTGACGCTCGGCGGCAAGGTCGGCCACTCCGAGGTGGGCGAGTACGGCCGCGCCACCATCACGCGCACGGCCGGCGCCAAGCTCTTTAACTCCACGCCTATGGAGCAGACCGTGTGGATGAGCCACCGCGACGCCGTTTCCGAGGTGCCCGAGGGCTTTACCGTTACCGCCAGCACCGACGTGTGCCCGGTTGCCGCCATGGAGTGCCCCGAGCGCAAGATCTTCACCACGCAGTTCCACCCCGAGGTCAAGCATTCCGAGTATGGTCAGCAGCTGCTGAGCAACTTCCTGTTTGAGATCTGCGGCCTGGAGCCCAACTGGAGCATGGACAACCTGGTCGAGACCATGACGGCCGAGTTCCGCGAGAAGGTCGGCGACGACCGCGTGATTCTGGCCCTGTCCGGTGGCGTCGACTCCTCCGTCGTGGCCGCGCTGGGCGCCCGCGCCGTGGGCAAGCAGATGACCTGCGTGTTCATCAACCACGGCCTGCTGCGCAAGGGCGAGCCCGAGCAGGTGGAGGAGGTCTTCACCAAGCAGTTTGACGTCGACTTTATCCACGTCCACGCCGAGGACCGTTATGCCGAGCTTCTGGCCGGTGTGACCGAGCCCGAGGAGAAGCGCCGTATCATCGGCACGCAGTTCTGGAAAGAGTTCTTCGCCGTGGCGCAGCAGCTCGAGACCGATGGCAAGCCGGTCAAGTATCTGGCCCAGGGCACCATCTACCCCGACATCATCGAGTCCGGCGCTCGCAAGACGGGCGGCAAGACGGCCACCATCAAGAGCCATCACAACCTGATCCCGTTCCCCGATGGCGTGCACTTCGACCTCATTGAGCCGCTCGACCACTTCTTTAAGGACGAGGTCCGCGCGCTTGGTCTGGCGCTGGGCCTGCCGGGTCACATCGTGTTCCGTCAGCCCTTCCCGGGCCCGGGTCTTGCCATCCGCATCATCGGCGCGGTCGACAAGGAGAAGCTCGAGATCCTCAAGAACGCCGACGCCATCGTGCGTGAGGAGCTCGATGCCTACAACCAGCGCCTGTTTGAGCAGACCGGCGAGCGCAACTCCGAGCACAGCTGCTGGCAGTACTTTGCGGTCCTGCCCGATATCAAGTCCGTTGGCGTTATGGGCGACGAGCGCACCTACCAGCGCCCGATCATCCTGCGAGCCGTCGAGTCCAGCGATGCCATGACCGCCGACTGGGCCAAGCTGCCCTACGACGTGCTTGCCCGCATCTCCGGCCGCATCGTTGCCGAGGTTCCCGGCGCCAACCGCGTGTGCTACGACATCACGTCCAAGCCGCCCGCGACAATCGAGTGGGAGTAGGCCGATAGGGTTCTGACCTGCGATTTTGAGTGCCGCACTGTGCCGCTGAGTTTCGTTTCGTACGAGAGTCATGACAAAGCCACCAGCGACGGAGATGAGTAAAAGCGATTAAAGAGCCTCCGTTCCCTGCGTTGGGACGGAGGCTCTTTCTTTGCCGTTTTACTCCCTTGTCTCCGTTCGGGGATTATTTCTTGCTCATTTAGGGCTATTCGCGCTGAAAGATTTTGACTAGCTTGGTGTCCTTTATTTCGTAGACAATGTCTGCGACGTTCTCGACCAGCCTCTTATCGTGGGAGACGAACACTATCGTTCCGGCATAGGCGCTCATCATCTGCTCGAGGGCTTCGGCGCTCTTGATGTCCAGGTAATTTCCAGGCTCGTCCATGAGCAAGATGTTGTATCTGCCCAGCAGCATCTTCGCGAGTAGCAGCTTGATGACTTCGCCTCCCGAGAGAACGCCAACGTCCTTTGTCAGGTCGCGCGGTCCGATTCCCATAGAGGCGAGGATGCCTCGAATTTCGGTCATGCTGTACTCGCAACCATCCTGCATGAACGAGATCGCAGACTGACGGGCGTCGAACTTGTAGCCTGTTTGCTCGAAGTAACCGATCTCTGCCTTGGGAGAGATGTTGATACCGTCGGCGCGTCGAGCGATTGCCTTCAGCAGGCTGGTCTTTCCTGTACCGTTGCCACCGGTGATGGCCACTTTGGCACCGAGCGGTATCTCGAATTTCGCGTGGTCATAGAGCATGCAGTTGCCGAAGCTCAAGCTGAAATCGTCTGCCGAGATGGGAAATTTACTATGCAGTTCCAGGGCCTTGCTCTGGCGGAACCGCACGGCGCGAATGCTATCTGGGGCCTCAATCCCTTCGAGCGCTTCGAGGCGCTTCTCCATGTCCTTAGCCGCCTGGTACATCCTCTTCTGTTTGGTGCCGGTTGCTTTCTGATGCCCCAATCGACCTGCATACTCGTTGCTTTTTTTCGCAGCCTTCCGCTTGGCGTCGACCTGCCGTGCTTTTTTCCGTTGTTTTTCGATGGCGGCTTCGAGGCGATCGCGCTCGCGCATCGCCTCTTCGTATCGAGTCGCCTGAGCTTTGCGCTCTTCTTCTTTCTGTCGCAGATAGTCGGAGTAGTCACCCCAGAATTCGGAAATACCGCCGTCTTTGAGCTCCCAGATCTTGTCTACCACCTGGTCGAGAAAATGACGGTCATGGCTCACGATGAGCAGAGCCCCATCAAATGCCTTGAGTTGTCCGACGAGAAGGCGGATGCCGTCTTGGTCGAGGTGGCTCGTAGGCTCGTCGGCGAAGATCGCGCTTGCATGCTGGGAGAGTGCAGAGGCAATCTTGGCGCGTGTTTCCTCCCCGCCGCTCATCGTCTCCTGCGCCACTCCGGCGACGTTGAGACGGGAGAGCATCTCACCACTGTCCTGAGCCGCATCAAGGTCGAGTTCATCGAGTTGGCCGATGAGGGCAATGCTGCCGAAGCGCCTGACGTCGGCGTCCGCAATGGTAAGATTGCCGCTCAGAATTTTAAGCAGGCTGGTTTTGCCTGCGCCATTGTCTCCCACCAAGCCGATGCGATCGTAGGAGTAGATTTCCAACTCTTCGATATCTAGGATATCGCGGCCGGCATATTCCAAAAAGATGTCTTTAGCTTTGACTATGAGTTCCATTGGTTGAACCGCCTTTTGTGTATTAGCGTTTTACTGGAAGCGCAGCCATGCCAAAAAAGATTGCTCACGTCGATTTTTCGCCTTTGCCCAATTGCCGGCGCGAGCGTTTTGACCTTGCGCAAGCCGGCAAATCCGAAAATGATAGTTGGCGACGAATAAGGAGCGCGATGCGGAATGTCGGTGCAATACCTCGTCGTCGCAAGGGCTTGAAGGCTGACGCTTGAACCGATGGCTGCTGCCTCTTTTTTTCGAATACTTGGGCTATTGAATCTGCCCGGTATCTCTTTTCCCCGCGTTTCGGACGCTCGGAGCAAGCAGCATAGCCATCGCAAGCAGTACCATGGTCGCTCCAGAGCCGACGAACCATAACGGAGCTCCAAGCAGATCCGCAAAAACGGAGGGGGCTGCGAGGCCCATGGGCATGGCCCACGCCATGATGGTTCCGTAGAGGCCGAAAACGCGGCCTAGGTACTCAGGAGGTATCTGCTCCTGCATAAGGGCAGTCTGGGTTCCCGCGTACAACGGGGAGCATGCGCCCATAAGAAAGCTCACCGGCAGGAAAGCAGCGAACAATGACGGGCCGAGCGATCCGGATACGATTGCGGCAATGCCGAAGCCGGCAATCGCGGCGACCATGGTGAACGACCTATTGCGGAACCCTCCCGTGGCCGCCAAAATGCCGGACCCAGCCAGCATGCCTGCAGAAAAAAGGATTTCCACCAAAGCGGCATCCCCCGTGCTACCGCCAAAATGCCCCAAGGTCATTATTGGGAACAATGCCGCGAGCGGAGAGAACGCGAAAGCGAAGACGAACCCGCACCAAAGAAGGGCGAACAGCCCCCTGTACTCCCTAATCAGCTTGTAGCCGTCCGAAATCTCAGAGAAGAGCTCTCGAACCTTATTGGAAAAGGACAAGCTGCGGTCGGCTTCATCGAGGCCCCCTGCGTCTATCTGTGCGGCGAGGACGGCTAAAGAAGCGAAAAGCGCTCCCAGCACGTCGAGGACAATCATAGCGGTAATGCCCGCCACGGGATAAATCACTGCTGCAAGCGCGGCGCCAAGAATGTATCCGCCGGACTGAATCGCCTGAGTCACCCCCGATAGGCGAACGAGATGCTCTGGCGGGGCGAGATGGGGCGTGAGAGATTGGGAGGCTGGCGTGTAGAACGAAGTACCAACTGCACGGAGAAACAGGGCGATGAGAATTAGCCATGCAGGTAAGCTGCCGGCCAACGAGGCAATCGCCAAGGCGGCACCCACCGCGGCAATGAAGAGGTCGGCGCCGATGAGGACACGTTTCAAAGGCAGTCTGTCGACAACGGCGCCCGCAAGGATTCCGAACAAAGCAATCGGCAGAAAGCCTGCCAGCGATGCTAAGGAGAGGAGAGAAGACGACCCTGTCGTGAGGGCGAGATGCCAAATAAGACCCATTTGGAGAATCGAACTCGTCAATGTCGAAACGAGCTCCCCGCCCCATACGAAACAAAGCTTGAATTGCCATGAATGGCACAGCAGAACAGACCTGCCCCGAGAGGTTTCAAATATCATGGTTATGTCCAATCGTGAAATGGCGTGCAGAAAAACAGCGCGACGCCACAACAGCGCCGCTTTCTAGGCGCTCATCCACGTGCGGAAAAGACCAACCACGACACCCCTCCTTTGTTAATTCGGTCTGGCAAACCATGTAATATTAACGAGGCTTGAGTTTGCCTGTCAAGAATCGAGCATCGGTAAGGGCAATCCTCTCTGGCCATTCGATTCCTTTTGTATCTTTGGTTGCATAGGTGACCCGCCAGGGCTATTACGCGTGGAAGAGGCGCCTGCCGAGCTGGCCGATGAGGCGCTGAAGATGGCCCTGGTCAGGCGAAACGATCCCAAGGGATGCGTACATCATTCGGATAGTAAGAATGTTGCCAGCAGGTTTTGCGGCAACCGCAAAGGAGCCGTATCCTGCAGCTGGAATCACGTTGCAGCATCCTGACCCGCATTCCGATTGGCGGACGGCCCGCTTCGGCATCCTGACCAGCACAGCGATCGAGCCTTGTCATTCCTTGGATATGCCGGTTGCTCGGGGCGGTCCCGACGGAGGCCCTCGCCTCCCCGGTCCGTGACCCAAGAAGGGCAAGCATGCTGATCTGCATGGCTGGTTCCTCCTTTATGTAGACGACCATGCAAAGAAGGGACAACCGAGGAGGCAGGTTACTGATGCGGGCTCCCGCACGCCCATGACTACCCGACGGGCTGTTTTTCATCTCCGATGCCCGCATTGCAGCATGAACGAATGTGCCTCGACATCTCTGCTGGCATGGTACGACTGGGATCGCACCTCGACGCATCCTTGCGCATACTGCCTTCCAAGTTTCGAAACCGGGAAGGAAAGTGTATGTGAGCGACGATATCGGCGCCGATTCGACGCTCGAGAGGGAGATTGCGCCGATTCTATCCATCGGGGATGCATTCCCGAAGATTCTCATCACTCGCACGAGGCATGAGCCCCATACCCGGGAGGGCGTGCTCGTGCTGAATTTCGCGAGGTGGCTGCTTGGCGGGTAGGGTTCTGAACGTCGCATTGGGATATCGCGCGACAGGGCACGCAGGGCTGTTTGTGCCCGCACGGGAAACGCCGTCGCCATGCGGGCGGCCTGTCGTGTCCGATTAGCCTTTTGCTAAACAGGCTTACGCCAACTCATGGGCAAGCCACCTGAGACTATTCACTTTGCTTATCGTTGACAAAGACCTGTGGCCTGCGGTTTTGTGAACGGCTCGTAAGCCACCCGCGTCGACTCACTTACTGTTGAAGCTGGTGGTTTGCAGGCTCAAAGGCGGTTGAGTTTCAAAACGGGCGTTTTTCGGCGATATCGAGCCTCCAAAGGCGGCTCTCCGTGCCCCTTGGGACAAAAATAAAAACTCAATACTCTGAGTTTGAAAATGGTTTTTGAAGTTGTCCCAGCTTTTGTCCCCGAAGCCGATGAAACGCGACGTCGCGTCATTCAGCGGCACTCACTTCGAGATGCCGCCGAAAACTGGGTGCAACTGGAGTGACGAGACGGCAAAACTATAACCACCGAGTGGGAATAGAACAGACGTTCGATTCTGTGTTATAATATCCTGCAATGGGCGCGGCCTCTTCCGAAGCCGCGCCCATTGCTATATTTGGTCGGATATCGACGGAAACCCAAGCTCAGGGAGGTTTGTTGCGATGGCATACGATTTCAAGAAGGAGTTCAGGGAGCTCTACAGGCCGTCCGGCAAGCCGAGCGTCGTAACCGTTCCGCCTATGAGCTACGTCGCCGTGCGGGGCAAGGGCAATCCCAATGCCGAAGGCGGCGAGTACCAGAACGCGTTGCCGCTGCTCTACGGCGTCGCTTATACCATCAAGATGTCGAAGAAGGGCCCGCGAGAGATCGAAGGCTATTTCGACTTCGTCGTGCCTCCGCTCGAGGGCTTCTGGTGGCAAGACCGCACCGATGGCGAGATTGATTATGCGCGGAAGGATGACTTCAACTTCATCTCGTGCATCCGTCTGCCCGATTTCGTCACTCGCGAGGACTTCGACTGGGCAGTTTCGGAAGCTGCCGCCAAGAAGAAGCTGGACTTCTCGGCGGTCGAGCTGCTGAGGGTCGACGAGGGCCTTTGCGTTCAGTGCATGCATACCGGGCCTTACGACGACGAGCCGGCGACCATAGACGCCATGCGCACATTCGCGGCGGAACGGGGCTACGCCCCCGACTTCTCCGAAGCCCGTCTGCATCACGAGATTTACCTCTCCGACCCGCGCAAGTGCGCGCCGGAGAAGCTCAAGACCGTGATCCGTCATCCCATAAAGTTGATTTAGCGAAGCGAGTGACGCCGATCGCTTCGGCTTTTTGGGCGCTCGCCGTGGCGTGGGCGGCAGCGGGACGCGCCCTGCGACCGGTGGCGGAGGCCGAGGCGCGGGAGCGCGCGTTCATTTGCACCGTCTCGCACGGCCTCGTCACCCCGCTCATGGCGGTGACCGCGAACTGCGACGTGCTTGAGGCGGAGGCATCCGATCAAGCCGGCCTTGCGTCCTGGGTCGCCAACATCCGTGCAGCGGCGGACGAGATGGCGACTCGCATCGCTGACATGCTCATGCACATGGGCGGCGACTAGCCAGGGCGATTCCTGCAACGGGCATTATTATCCGGGAAGCGTTTGATTGCGAGGTACGCCGGTGTGAGGGCCTGAGTCGTCAGGCCCTCACAGGGGGACCGCGATGGTGGCCACCGCGCCGCCCGAGGGGCTGTTGGCGAGCGAGACGGAGCCCCCGTGGGCGCTCGCGGCCTCGGAGGCGGCGTGGAGGCCGAGCCCGTAGTGGCG
>CABUQW010000016.1 GCA_902493895.1 uncultured Collinsella sp.
AAATATATTAAGTTTGTCGCGAGTTCCGCACGCAAAGGAAAGCACTTAATGTGCTTTCCGTCTTGCGCAGGACTGTAGAGCAGCAAACTTAATATATTTCGCCGCCCCTCTGCCAAGCCCAGGCGACTCCACGCACTTTACCTGCGTAAACAATGTGAGTGAAATATGAATCTCGATGGATACGCCCGCAGCCGTGTATACTAAACAGCTGTGTGTAACCAGGGGAGTATTCTGGCTGGACAAAATGCCTGCTTAATAGGGTTGTCAGGTAGTCCGGATGCAATACAAGGCTGGGGAGCACGTCGTGTAAGTAGTGGTCCTCTAGGGGCGTACGCTCGGTGGTGTACGCATTGTCCCAAGACCACGCGAGAGTTGGGATCATATCTTGATCAGCATGATTCTCGGCCGCAAGATTGGCATGACCCAGGTTTGGGACGAGGACGACAACGTCGTTCCCGTCACGGTCATCCAGGCTGGCCCCTGCGCTGTCTCGCAGGTTAAAACTCAGGCAACCGACGGCTATGACGCCGTCCAGATCGGTTTCGGCGACATCAAGGCCAAGAACGTGAACAAGCCCATGGCTGGTCACTTCGCCAAGGCTGGCGTCGAGCCTGTCCGCTTCCTTCGTGAGGTCCGCGTCGAGAACGGCGAGGAGCACAAGGTCGGCGAGGTCGTCACCGTCGCTGATTTCGCTGATGTCGAGAAGGTCGACGTCATCGGTACCTCCAAGGGTAAGGGCTTCCAGGGTCGCATCAAGCGCTGGGGTCAGCGCCGCGGTCCTATGACGCATGGTTCTCACTTCCAGCGTCACCCCGGTTCTATCGGTCAGTGCGCCTATCCTGCGCGCGTCCTCAAGGGCGTCAAGATGGCCGGTCACATGGGTAACGAGCGCGTTACCGTCAAGAACCTTTCCGTTGTCCGCATCGATGCCGAGCAGAACCTCATCTTGGTCAAGGGCGCTGTCCCGGGTGCCAAGAATGGTCTCGTCGCCATCCGTATGGCCTAAGGGCCCAGCCCATTTAGCCCAGCGTCATACCAAGGAGAACACTTAAATGGCAAAGTTTGAAGTAAAGAACAGCGAGGGCAAGAAGGTCGCCGAGGCCGAGCTCGCCGCTGAGGTGTACGGCATCGAGCCGAACATCCACGTTATGCACCACATCGTCAAGTGCCAGATGGCCTCTTGGCGTCAGGGCACCCAGTCCGCTAAGGGCCGCTCTGAGGTTTCCGGTGGCGGCAAGAAGCCTTGGCGTCAGAAGGGCACCGGCCGTGCCCGCCAGGGTTCCATCCGTGCTGCCCAGTGGCGTCACGGTGGCGTTGTCTTCGCCCCCAAGCCCCGTTCCTACGCTAAGCGTATGAACAACAAGGAGGTCAAGCTGGCTATGCGCTCCGCGCTGTCCGCCAAGCTGGCCGATGGCGAGCTCGTGCTCGTCGACGACTACGGCTTCGAGAAGCCTTCCACCAAGGCTGCCGTCGCCATGCTCAAGGCTCTCGGCCTTGAGGGCAAGCGTCTGACCATCATCGTTCGCGATGAGGACGTCAACGCCTACCTGTCGTTCCGCAACATTCCCAAGACGTTCATCATCACCGCTGACGAGGCCAACACCTACGATCTCGTCAACAACAACGCCGTGCTGATGCCCGCCGACATCGCCGCTCACTTCGGGGAGGTGCTTGCATAAATGACCGCCCACGAGATCATCATCCGTCCGATCGTGTCCGAGCGTTCCTTCTCCGGCATGGAGCTGAACAAGTACACGTTCGAGGTCGCCAAGGATGCTAACAAGTATCAGATCAAGGACGCTGTCGAGGAGATCTTCGGCGTCAAGGTCGTTCGCGTGAACACCCTGACGGTCAAGCCCAAGACCAAGCGCGTGCGCTATGTCGCCGGCAAGACCCGTTCTTGGAAGAAGGCCATCGTCACGCTGGCCGAGGGCGACACCATCGAGGTCTTTGGCAACCAGGCCTAAGACTCGCTGCTGTTGAGTGAGCTCATGCCTCCCAACTAGGGGAGGCGAGAGCTCAAGGTTTTGGGCGTATAAAATGGACACGCCCGGAACCGTGTATACGTCCGGTGTCATCGCACCCGAGGCAGAACCTCGAATCCCTGTCTGCGATGGCTAACGGATTCCTATTGAAAGGGATTGTAATGGCTGTAAAGCACCTTAAGCCGACCTCCGCTGGTAGGCGTTGGCAGACGATCTCCGACTTCTCCGAGATCACCTGCACCAAGCCCGAGAAGTCTCTTCTCGAGCCCCTGCCCAAGAAGGCCGGTCGTAACAACAACGGCCGCATCACCACCCGCCACCAGGGCGGCGGCGTGAAGCGTCGTTACCGCGTGATCGACTTCAAGCGCAACAAGGACGGCGTGCCCGCCAAGGTCGCCACGATCGAGTACGATCCGAACCGTTCCGCTCGCATCGCTCTGCTGCACTATGCTGACGGTGAGAAGCGCTACATCCTGGCCCCCAAGGGCCTTGAGGTCGGTCAGACCATCATGTCCGGTTCTGACGCCGACATCAAGCCGGGCAACGCTCTGCCCCTCGCCGACATCCCCGTCGGTACGCTCATCCACGCCGTCGAGTTCCAGCCGGGCAAGGGCGCTGCTATCGCCCGCTCCGCCGGTAACTCCTGCCAGCTGATGGGTAAGGAGGGCAAGTACGCTATCGTCCGTATGCCTTCCTCCGAGATGCGCCGCATCCTCGTTACCTGCCGCGCCACCGTCGGTGAGGTCGGCAACGCCGATCACTCCAACATCGTCATCGGCAAGGCCGGCCGTAAGCGTCACATGAACGTGCGCCCGACCGTCCGCGGTACCGTCATGAACCCTGTCGACCACCCGCACGGCGGTGGCGAGGGCAAGAACCACACCTCTGGTCGTCCCTCTGTTACCCCCTGGGGTAAGCCGACGAAGGGCCTTCGTACGCGCAAGAAGAAGAAGGTCTCGAACCAGCACATCATTCGTCGCCGTAAGAAGTAATTTCGGATACCGAGTTTTAGGAGAAAGCACTTATGAGCAGAAGTCTCAAAAAGGGCCCGTTCGTGGAGACTCGCCTTCTCTCGCGTATCACCGCGATGAACGAGGCTGGCAAGAAGGACGTCGTGAAGACCTGGTCCCGCGCGTCCACCATCTTCCCCGAGATGGTTGGTCACACCATCGCCGTCCACGACGGCCGCAAGCATGTGCCCGTGTATGTTACCGAGTCCATGGTTGGTCACAAGCTCGGCGAGTTCGCGCCGACTCGTACGTTCCGTGGCCACAAGGCCAAATAGGGGGTTAACCGTAAATGGCAACTAAGTCTATTGAAACTGAGGCCACCGAGGTTCGCGCCGTCGCTAAGTACGTGCGTGTTTCCCCCAGCAAGGCCCGCCTGGTGGTCGATCTGATCCGCCGCAAGCCTGTCGCTCAGGCCTTCGACATCCTCCACTTCTGCGACCGCGCCGTCGCCGTGGATGTCGAGAAGGTTCTCCGTTCCGCCGTTGCGAACGCCGAGAACAACAACGGTCTGCGTGCCGACAACCTGGTTGTCGCCGCTGCCTATGTTGACGAGGGTCCGACGCTTAAGCGCATCCGTCCCCGCGCCAAGGGTTCCGCTTCTCGTATTCTGAAGCGTACTTCCCACATCACCGTCGTCGTTGCTCCTCGAAAGGAGGCGTAAAGCTGTATGGGTCAGAAAGTCTACCCCACCGGCTTCCGTCTTGGCATCACCGAGAACTGGCGCTCCCGCTGGTTCGCAGAGAAGGATTACGCTAAGACCCTCGGTAACGATCTCGAGATCCGCAAGTACCTCGAGAAGCGTCTTTCCCGCGCAGCTGTCTCCCGCGTCGAGATCGAGCGCGCTGGCGACAAGGTGAAGGTCATCATCCTCACCGCTCGCCCCGGCGTTGTCATCGGTAAGAAGGGTGCCGAGATCGATACCCTCCGCACCGAGCTCGAGAAGGTCGCTGGCGTCTCCAAGGGCCAGCTCTCCGTCGACGTTGTCGAGATCAAGCGCCCCGAGCTCGACGCCAACCTCGTTGCTCAGTCTATCGCCGAGCAGCTCGAGGGCCGCGTTGCCTTCCGTCGCGCTATGCGCAAGGCTGTCCAGTCCGCCCGCAAGGCCGGCGCTAAGGGCATCCGTATCCAGTGCTCCGGTCGTCTCGGCGGTGCCGAGATGGGCCGTCGTGAGTGGTACCGCGAGGGTCGCGTGCCTCTGCACACCCTCCGTGCCAAGATCGACTACGGCACGGCTGTCGCCAGCACCACCATGGGCGCTTGCGGCGTGAAGGTCTGGATCTACCTGGGCGAGAAGCTCCCGGGCCAGCCTGTTCCCAACCCTGCACTCGAGGGCTCTTCCCGTCCTCGTCGTCGTAACTCCGAGAGGAGGGGTCAGTAGTGCTTGCCCCTAAGCGTATTCTTCACCGCAAGGTGCAGCGTGGCTCCATGAAGGGCCAGGCCAAGGGTAATACCGAGCTGCATTTCGGCGAGTTTGGTATCCAGGCTCTCGAGGCCCATTGGATCACCAACCGTCAGATCGAGGCCGCTCGTATTGCCATGACCCGCTACATGAAGCGTGGCGGTCGTGTCTACATCACGATCTTCCCCGATAAGCCCATCACCAAGAAGCCTGCTGAGACTCGCATGGGTTCTGGTAAGGGTAACCCCGAGGAGTGGGTGGCCGTCGTCAAGCCCGGCCGCATCATGTTCGAGGTCAAGGGCGTGCCCGAGGAGGTCGCTCGCGAGGCTCTGCGTCTTGCACAGCACAAGCTTCCCATCAAGACCAAGATTGTTGCTGCTAAGAACGCTGAGCAGCGCATCGAGAAGGAGATGGCTGAGGAGGCCGCTCTCGAGGCCAAGTGGGCTGCTGAGGACGCCGCCGCCGCCAAGGAGGAGAACTAATGAAGCCCGCAGAGATTCGTGAGCTCTCGGACGCTCAGCTCGTTGAGAAGCTGAAGGAAATGCGCGCCGAGCTCTTTAACCTTCGTTTCCAGATGGCCACCAGCCAGCTGGACAACACCGCTCGCGTCAACACCGTGAAGAAGGACATCGCTCGCGTCCTCACGGAGCAGCGCGCCCGCGAGATCGCAGCGGAGAAGTCCGCTGTCGCCGAGTAGGACCTAAGGAGAGAACATGACTGATTCGCGTAACTCGCGTAAGGTCCGTACGGGTGTCGTTACCTCCGTCTCCGGTGCCAAGACCATTGTTGTCACCATCACCGAGCGCAAGCGTCACCCCAAGTACGGCAAGATGATGACCAGCTCCAAGAAGCTGCACGCTCACGACGAGGAGTGCACGGCTGGCGTGGGCGACACCGTCCGCGTTATGGAGACCCGTCCTGTGTCCAAGATGAAGCGTTGGCGCCTCATCGAGGTCGTCGAGCGCGCTAAATAAGCAGTCGCTCTTACGACTTGTACGTTTCCGAAGATGTGCGTATGCCTGGCTTGCATACCACGGGCCGTATAAAGGCTGCGCACCTCTCTTCGGTTCTTAGTTCGGAGGAACATCTACCATGATTCAGATGCAAACCATGCTGAACGTCGCCGACAACTCCGGCGCTCGCAAGATTCGCTGCATCAAGGTGCTTGGCGGTTCCAAGCGTCGTTATGCAGGCATCGGCGATGTGTTCATCGGTGCTGTCCAGGAGGCTACCCCTGGCGCCAACGTCAAGAAGAAGGACGTTGTCCGTTGCGTCGTCGTTCGCACCGTTAAGGAGATCCGCCGCAAGGATGGCTCCTACATTCGCTTTGATGAGAACGCCTGCGTTGTCATCAACAACGATGGTTCGCCCGTCGGCACCCGTATCTTCGGGCCCGTCGCTCGCGAGCTTCGTGACAAGAAGTACATGAAGATCGTCTCGCTCGCTCCCGAGACCCTGTAGTTAGGGGAGATATATGTATATCAAGAAGGGCGATAAGGTCCAGGTTCTCTCTGGTAAGGATCGCGGCAAGCAGGGCGTTGTCCTGCGTGCTCTCCCCGCCGAGAACAAGGTCGTTGTCGAGGGCGTTTCGGTCGTCAAGAAGGCCGTCAAGCCCAACGCTGCCAACCAGCAGGGCGGCATCGTTTCGCAGGAGGCTCCCATCGACGCCTCCAACGTCAATCTCGTTTGCCCCGAGTGCGGTAAGGTTACCCGCGTCGGTCACGAGAAGGACGGCAAGAACAAGCTGCGCGTCTGCAAGAAGTGCGGCCACAAGTTCTAAGCTGCCCGCAACAGTTAAGTTGCTAGCAAAGGCCCGGATGCCACGGCACCCGGGCCTTTTTTCTATCCCTACTCATTGGGGACAGGCTTAAATGAGTACCCTAACTGGGTAAGCATAAATGAGCGGGTCGTGCTGTATAAATTGCTTGTGTGCGCGTTTATGCGCGTTAGATTGCGTTTAATTACGCACCTATGCGTATATATGCGCCGTTTACGGGGCAATAATGACCGTTTAGCGGTGAGATACGCAAAAACGCGCACTGACGCGCGTGTTTGTGCGAATATAGAGCTGTCAGAAATGCAAGACGTTCTATGACACAGGAGACACATAATGGCAGATTCCAAGCAGGCTCCACTCGACGCCGCGGCAGCCGCCAAAGCAGCATTTGCTTCGGTCCAGGACAAGCCGTTCCCTAACGACATCTTTACGGCTCCCGAGCTCCGTTGGGCTGTGATCGGTTGCGGCGTTATTGCCAACCAGATGGCTCAGTCCCTTGCCCTGGCCGGCCGCAAGCTTACGGGCGTTGCCAACCGCACGCTCACCAAGGCTCAGACTTTTGCCGACCAGTACGGCGTCGAGAAGGTCTATGACACGGTTGAGGATCTCTACGCCGATCCTGACATCGACGCCGTCTACATCACCACCCCGCACAACACCCATATCACCTATCTGCGCGCCGCCCTGGCGGCCGGCAAGCACGTTCTCTGCGAGAAGGCCATCACGCTCAACTCCGCCGAGCTCGATGAGGCCCGCGCCATTGCCGCCGAACACAACGTGGTCCTTATGGACGCTACCACGGTGCTCCACATGCCCTTGTATCAAGAGCTGCGCCGCCGCATGGATGCCGGCGAGTTTGGCCGCATGAACCTCGCTCAGCTCAACTTTGGTAGCTACAAGGAGTACGGCGACCTGACCAACCGTTTCTACAATCGCAACCTCGCCGGCGGTGCCATGCTCGATATTGGCGTATACGCCCTGTCCGTCATGCGCCTGTTTATGGCGAGCCAGCCCGTCGAGGTCGTGTCTCTGGGTAACACCTGCGAGACCGGCGTGGACGTTGCAGGCGGCATCGTCTGCCGCAATGCCGAGCAGCAGCTGGGCGTCGTGAGCCTTACGCTCCACTCCAAGCAGCCAAAGCGCTCGGTTATCAGCTTTGACAATTGCTATGTCGAGGTCAACGAGTATCCGCGCGCCGATCACGCGACGATCGTGTGGACCGCGGACGGTCATCGCGAGGAGGTCGCCGCGGGCACCGAGGCTTATGCCCTGTGCTACGAGATGGCTGACCTCGAGCAGGCCGTCGCCGGCGACGATTCCAAGCGTGAGCTTCTGGATTATGCTTCTGATGTGATGGAGCTCATGACCAAGCTCCGCGCCGATTGGGGAGTCGTCTACCCCGAGGAGGAGTAAGCGATGCTTGCGGAAGATAGGCTCAATACGATCGTGTCGATGGTGCAGCAGGCTGGCTCGGTAACGGTGCCCGAGCTTGCCGATGCCCTGGGCGTGACGGCCTCTACCATTCGACGCGACCTACAGACGCTCGACCGAGCGCACCGCATCGCCAAGGTGCACGGTGGCGCGACAAGTCTTGAGCGCGCGCACGTGACGCGCGACCTAACGATCAGTGAGCGCAGTGATCTCCATAACGACGACAAGGAGCGTATCTGCGCCCGCGCCGCGGCGCTCGTGGAGCCCGAGAGCTTTGTGTACATCGATTCGGGTTCGACAACGCTCAGACTCATCGAGCATCTTCCGCATCTCGAATCGGTCACCTATGTGACTGATTCCGTGCTCCATGCTCAGCATCTCGCTGTGCGCGGCATGCGCACCGTGGTGCTGGGCGGCGAGCTTAAACCCGAGACCGAGGCGCTCGTTGGCCCCGATGCTCTGGCAACCCTAGACCGCTACAACTTTAACTGCGGCTTTTGGGGTTCTAACGGCATTGCCGCCGAGCAGGGCTTTACGACGCCCGATATCGAGGAGGCACAAGTAAAGCGTATCTCGATGCGCCATACGGCCAAGCGCTTCGTAATCTCGGACGCCAGTAAATTTGGCATGGTGGCGCCCGTCAAGTTCGCGGACTTCCGTGACGCAACGATTATTACCGCAGGCGATGTCCCTGCCAAGTACCGGGCAATGGACAACGTCATCACGGTCTAACAGCAGGGGACGGGCTAAGGCCAAAACCATTTAGTTTTCTCAATAGAAAAGCGGCAACGTCCATCACGGGCGTTGCAGCTTTTGTTGTCTACCGGTTTGTCTAAGTCTGTAACAACTAGACCGTTAAAAGTGGGCCAGGTGTTACAGATTGAGATACTTCCGAACCGCGCCGTCCCTTTGTCTCAATCTGTAACATCTGAGCTTGATTTTGCCGAGTTACTGTTACAGATTGAGATTTTCCCTTAAGGGGGATTCGAATGTCTCGATCTGTAACAGATAGGCCGGAAAATGAGCTCTAACTGTTACAGATCGAGACGTTTTGGGACCGCGGCTGAGCCATTGCGACAAAGCCACCACAAAGGTGCCTGTCCCTTTTTGGCAGGTTTTAGGGCTCCCAGGGGCAGGGGGCTTCGATGTGGATGTGCTCGCCGGTTACGGGATGCGTGAAGGACACGCTGTGGGCGTGGAGCATCAGGCCGCAGGGGCGCGGCGTTCCGTACAGGTCGTCGCCAACCAGGGGATGATGCTCGCTTGCCAGGTGCACACGGATTTGGTGCTTGCGGCCGGTGAGCAACTCGACATCGATATACGAGCGCGTGGGCAGGCCACGACGGCTCTTAAGGCGTTTGAGCACCTTCACGCGCGTTTGAGAGGGCTTGCCGCTGGCGCCGACGCGCATCTTGCGGCTGTCGTGACGGTCGCGGGCGATGGGCTTGTCGATGAGCTTTTCGTTCCAGTCGATCTTGCCCTCGGCGAGCGCTAGGTAGTGCTTTTCGAAAGCGTGGTCGATAATCATCTGGTCAAAGGCGGGCTGCGTCTGCTTGTCGAGCGAGAACAGCACCACGCCGGTGGTGTCACGGTCCAGGCGATTGAGCGGCTGCATGTCGGTCGCGGCAAAGCCGTCGCCCATCGCCAGCAGCAGGTCGCTGGCGTAGTCGGTGAGCGTGCGCTCGCCGGTGCCGTCGCCGTGGACGATCATGCCGGCGGGCTTGTCGATGGCCATGAGCCAGGCGTCGCAGTAGAGGACTTGAGGTTCTTCGTTCACGTGTAAGCCTTTCGGTTAGCTAATTCCCACAAACATGCAGCCCGAAGTCGCCCCGCGCAGGCGGGCGGCGGGCTTGCGGCCGGCTTGAGCTGCCTCGACGGCGCGACGGACGCGAGCGACGGCACGGGCGATCTCATCCGTCTCGAGTAGCGTTCCGTCCACCATGAGACGACGCACGCCGGCATCGAGCAGCTGAGGAACCTGAGGCGTGAGGTCGATGGGGTAGGCGTCGTACAGGCGTGAGCGGCCGTGGATGTCGGTACGCACCGGCATGACCTTTCCGTCGATATTCTTGAGCGAGAGCTTGCGGGCACGCAGGCGGCAGTTGGCGCAATCGTGGATGCAGCCGTTGGCAACCTGCAGAATGCAATGCTCGCTTGTCATGACGCGCGGGCGGCCAAAGACGGTGATGCCCAGAGCCGCGGGCGCGGCGGCGCCGAGCGAGACAATCTCGTCGAGCGTGATCTCGGGCGAGAGCCAAAACGCACCGGCTCCGCGCCCGGCAAGCGCCTCCATGCAGGGCGTGTTGTGCACCGGCAGGCAAGAGCGAATCTCGGCCGTGGCGCCAACCTGGGCGGCCAGGGCAAGCTCAGAGATGTTGCCAATAGCGACCGTGGCGCCGGCAACAACCCACGGGTCGACGCGTACGTGGTCAACGGCGCGGCAGACCTCGTCGAGCACGGGTACGATGCCCTGCTCAAATGCATCGGCGGGGGAGAGCTCGGCCGCATCGAGCGCGTCGGTGGTCATGTAGATGCGCGTTACACCCTCGGCACGAGCGGCCTCGGCGGCCTCGAGCGAGGTGACGGTGGCGCAGATCTGCGGCTCATCGCGGTAGTGCTCGGGCGCGGGGCGGGAATCACTGGTTACAATCGCCGGCAGCTCGAGCGTTTTCGCGCGCTCCTCGTACGGTGCCAGAATGGCCTCTTCCAGCGCCTTACAAGCGGCGGCGCGCACCTTGTGCACGGCGGAAAAGCCCATACCGCAGCCGGCGTCGAGCGAAACGTCAAAGCTTGCGGCCTCAAAGGGAGAGGAGCCCATGCGCCCGACGTGCTCAACCAGATCGGATGCCTCGACGGCGCGGGTCTTGGCAGCCTCGACGGTAAAGCCCGTGGCCGTGGCCGTAAGCGAAGGGTCGTCGCAGCAGGTGAGCGTAACGGTAAACGGCTCGCCCAGGCGCGCCACGACGGACACGTCAACAGCTCGGCGGCGCAGCACATCGCGCTTGAGCGCGGCGCCGGCGGCGTCGATGGCGCGCTGACTGCGAATCACGCGGACGCGGCAGCCCTCGGGCATGCTGCGGGGCACGCGGCACTCGATGATGTCGCCCGCGGCGGCATCATCGGCGGCGATGGTGGTCAGGAACTGGTCGAACTCATCGTCATGGCGAAGCTCCAGCAGGTCGCCCTTGCCAACGGGCTCAAACAACTCAATGCGGGCGATGGCAGCGCGGCGACGGCGGTCGTCGGGCTTGAGCCCGCGCACATCGCGGTTGGCCAGACGGCTGCCCAGCACCGTGCCCACGATCTGGCCGCGGTTGTTGGAGCGCTCGTAGCTCATCATCTCGTCGCCCGAGGTACCGTCCTGATAGGCGTGCGTAAAGTCGCGGTTAAAGCAGCGCTTGAGCTGGCGCTGGCGGGCGGCATCCTCATCCTTAGAGGTCGAAACATCGGCAAGCATGTCATCAATCTGATGACGATACACGTCGACGATGGAATACACGTAATCAGGCGCCTTCATGCGGCCCTCGAGCTTGAGCGATGCGGCGCCGGCGTCATACAGACGGCGAACAAGCTGCGAAGTGTTGGTGTCGCGTGGGCACAGCGCGCGCTCGCGACCGGCGGGGGAGAGCGCGCGACCGTTCTCGTCGATTAGTTCGTAAGGCAGGCGACAAGGCTGAGCGCACATGCCGCGATTGGCCGAGCGGCCCGCCATGGCAAAGCTCGACAGCAGGCATAGACCCGAGTAGCAAAAGCAGATGGCGCCGTGGCTAAAGACCTCAAGGTCAACATCGGGCGCAGCGTCGTGAATGGTGGCAATCTCGTCGATGGAAAGCTCGCGCGAGAGGGTCACGCGGTCGGCGCCCTGCTCACGGCACCAGATGGTTCCGCGGTCGTCATGGATGTTCGCCTGGGTCGAGATGTGTGTCTCGATGCCGGGCATGGTGCGCTTGACCTCAAAGAACAGGCCCCAGTCCTGGATGATGAAGGCGTCGGCGCCCAGCGTGGAGCAGCGATGGATGAGTTGCAGTGCATCGCTCATCTCGGACTGCTTGATGACGATGTTGACCGTGACGTAGACGCGCGAGCCGGCTAGATGCGCGGCGCGGCAGGCCTGCTCAAAGGCCTCGTCGGTAAAGTTCGTTGCCTTGCGGCGGGCGTTGAAGCTGCCCATACCGCAGTAGATGGCGTCTGCCCCGGCGGCGAGCGCGGCGGCAAAGGGCTCCGGGCCTCCGGCGGGGGCCAAAAGCTCGGGCCTGCGGTTGGTGGTTCGGCTGGCGGTTGCGGTCATATCCTGCCTTTCAAAATGCTCAGATACTTAAAAGTATAGTGGTGCCGTTGCGGTGGACGATGCCCACAGCCTAAGCAGGACAAAGTCTTCAGCAGCTTCTCGGGAAAAGGGATCAGTTTTCAGGCAGGTCGCCAGTCACGCCGCTCATCGGCCCGTACGCGCCGTTGGGCGATAAAATATTCTCGCAGCGTGATAATAATCTTGCATTACGCGGAAACCTTGAGTACCATCCCAATCAAGCGCGGTGTTCAGACCGAACTGTGCCTCCCGGTGTGAACGCCGCGCTCACGCTTTCTCAACTGATCGTAAGGAGATAAACATGAGCAAGACCGTCGTGTCTTCCGATAACGCACCCGCAGCCATCGGCCCGTATTCCCCCGGTATCCAGGCCGGCAACATGGTGTTCCTGTCCGGCCAGCTGGGCATCGATCCCGCGACCGGCAAGATGCCCGAGGGCGTCGAGGCCCAGGCCAAGCAGTCCCTCGCCAACGTCGAGGCCTTGCTGACCGCTGCCGGCGCCACCTTTGCCGATGTCGTCAAGACCACGGTCTACCTGGCCGACATCGCCGACTTCGCTGCCGTGAACGAGATCTACGCCTCCAAGTTCGAGGCTCCGTTCCCCGCGCGCAGCGCCTTCCAGGTTGCCGCCCTTCCGGCTGGCGGTCTGGTCGAGATCGAGGTCGTCGCCGCTCTCTAAGGCGTTGGCCACAACTAAACATGACATGCAAAAAGACCCTGCAGCGCGTGCGAGCTGCAGGGTCTTTTGTCAAGTGACGGGTCGCTTGTGGAGCCGCGCTCCATTTTGCTCGTTAGCCCTCCTTGCGAACTTTTTGCAGGTAGCGGTAGACGCTGGGCTCCGAGATGCCCAGCGCGGTGGCGGCGCAGGCCACGGCGCCCTTGAGCATGAACACCCCGTTGCCGTTGAGGTGGCGAATGACGTCCACGCGGTCGCTCTGACCAAGCGACGCTACATCCAGCCCGCGCGCGCTCAGCAACTCGGCAATGCTGCGGTCGATGAGCTCCTGTGTGGACTCCGAAAGGCTTTCGACCTCGATAGGGGCGGGCTCCGTGCGCGTCGGCGCTGCGTCGAAGCACGCCATGAGCTGCTGCGCCATGGCGTTGATGGAGCGTACTGTGGAAAGGTCGGTGTTGACGCAGAGCATACCGACGATCTCGTCATTCTCGCGGATAAAGTACGTCGCTGACTCCAACGTCTTGCCGCCGGCACCGCGCCCCTCGTAGCCCGTAATAAACGGCAGGTCGCGATACTTGGGGTCGTGCATGATCTTGAGCGCCAGATCGGTGGCGGGGCCGCCGACCTTGCGGCCGCTCACGATGCCGTTGCGAATATCGACGATGGCGTGGTCGGGATCCGAGAAATCGTGCAGCACGATTTCACTGTTTTTGCCGAGTATCTGCTCCAGAAAATCGACCATCGGCAAAAAGCGGCGTACGGTCTCGTTCACGGGCAACTCCTTTGAGTGAAATCGGAAATGTTCATAACAATTTTTTCTCATGGTAACACGCTGCCCATCATCTCGTATATCCGCAGGTACATTGCGTAATACAGATGAGCGGTAGATATTTGGCGGTAAACGGTTGACCAAAAGAAAAGTTAGATGTTATTTTGACCAGACACTTTCATGACCTGCGGAAATGCGTTAATTCAGCTGAAGAATAGTCTGATAACAAAAAATTATTATTGAGAATGAGAATCATCTTTAATACGATATGCAATGAAGGCACAACCTCAACCCCGCACTGCGTCACAATAGAGCGTTAGATGCGAAAACAACTACTTCGAGGATTGGTGGTCAAATGACCCAGGAGACGGTTACGAACGGCACTGAAGCCCTGTTCACTCGCGAAGGCATGCCTCCCGTTAAGGAAATGATCCCGTGTGCCCTTCAGCACGTACTGGCATCGTTTGCCGGCATCATTACCCCGGCGGTCATCATGGCCGGCGTCTACGGCTTTAATAGCCAGCAGAGCACCGACATCATCCAGGTCGCGCTCATTCTTTCGGCGATCGATACGGCCCTTCAGGCCTTCGCTCCCTTCCGTCGCATCGGCGGCGGCCTGCCCATCGTCATGGGCGTTTCGTTCGCGTTCCTGCCGGCCCTGCAGGCCATGGGTGCCTCGGGCTTTAGCTTTGGTGCGCTGCTGGGTGGCGAGATCGTCGGCGGCGCCGTCGCGGTCCTCTTTGGTCTGGCCTACAGCAAGATCAAGTGGCTGTTCCCACCCGTCGTGACCGGTACGGTCATCTTCTCCATTGGCGTCTCTCTCTATCCCACGGCCGTCAAGTATATGGCCGGCGGTATGGGTACGCCGCTGTGGGGCACCCCGCAGGCCTGGTGCGTCGCTCTTATCACCTTCGCCGTGGTCTTTGCGCTCGCCAACTTTGGCAAGGGCACGCTCAAGCTGGGATCCGTGTTCTTTGGCATGATCGTTGGCATGATCGTCTCCATCCCCTTTGGCATGATCGACTTCTCCAGCGTCGCCACCGCTCAGGTCTTCGCCCTTCCCAAGCTCATGCCCTACGCGCTCGAGTTTGATCCCGAGGTCTGCATTACCCTCGCCGTCGTGTTCCCCATGGTTGCTATTCAGGTTATCGGTGACGTCTCCGCCGCCTGCCTGGGCTCCATCGACCGTATGCCCACCGAGCGTGAGCTCTCCGGCGCTATCGTGTCCCAGGGCCTCACCTCTATGGTCGGCGGCCTGCTGGGCGGTCTTCCCACCAGCGCCCTTGGCCAGAATGTGGGCATCATCTGCTCCAACAAGGTCGTCAACAAGTGGGTCTTTGTGATCATCGCGGCCGTCTTTGCCATCGCCGGCCTGTTCCCGCAGCTTTCTGCCGTCCTTTCCGCTATCCCGCAGCCCGTCATCGGCGGCGCGACCGTCGGCGTCTTTGGCACCATCACCATGAACGGCGTGCGCATGTTCACCCGCGAGGGCCTCACGCAGCGCACTACCACTATCGTCGGCACCTCCGTCGTCTTTGGCCTGGGTATCTGGATGGCCAGCGGTTGCCTTGCCGGCGAGGGTATGCCCGCCTGGGTGTCCACCGTCATCGGCTCCAATGCCGTAACCCCCACCGCCATCATGGCCATTGTCCTTAACCTGATCCTTCCGCAGACGCCGGTCGTGGCTCAGCATATCGATGCTGCCAAGGACGCTGCCGTGGATCTGGTCTTGCCCGAGAGCAAGAAGTAACCAATTCGGTGCTATTCGTCGGCGGACGCATCGCCTCGTCCGCCGACGTCATGCGGCGCCAAGCCGCACTTCAAAGGGTTTGTCCCTTTGGTGAAGCGTTGACGGGAGAGGGCCCGTTTCCGGTGTAGGCCGGCGCTTCGCACTCCGCCATGTCAGAGGTGTCAAACCCCGCCCCTGATGTTGAAGGGAGCATCCATGCTTCTGGTCGCTAACGGTTCCGTCTTTACTCGCAACGCTCAGACCCCGTTCATTCCAAACGGTGCGGTCGCCATTGACGGAGATACGATCGTCGAAGTAGGTCCCGAGTGCGAGCTCAAGGCCAAGTGCCCGGATGCCGAGTACGTCGACGCCCAGGGCAACCTCATCATGCCCGGACTTATCAACTGCCACACCCACATCTACTCGGGTCTGGCCCGCGGCCTTGCCATTAAGGGCTGCAACCCCACCAACTTCCTGGAGAATCTTGAGCAGCAGTGGTGGAAGATCGATGACAACCTGACGCTCGACGGCACCAAGGCCAGCGCCTATGCCACGATTCTTGACTCCATCCGCGATGGCGTCACCACGATCTTCGATCACCATGCGAGCTTCTGCGAGATCCCGGGAAGCCTCTTCACCATTAAGGACGCAGCTCAGGAGCTGGGCATGCGTTCGTGCCTGTGCTACGAGGTCTCTGATCGCCGCGGCCAGGAAAAATGCGACCAGGCCATTGCCGAGAACGCCGAGTTTGCCCAGTGGGCCGCCAAGGAGCGTCACGATAACGATAACCACATGATCGCCGCCATGTTTGGCGGTCACGCCACCTTTACGCTGTCGGACGAGACCATGGACAAGATGGCTGAGGCCAACAACGGCCTGACCGGCTTCCACATCCATGTGTGCGAGGGCATGAACGACGTGTGGGATTCCCGCCTCAACCGCGGTGGCATCAGCCCCGTCGAGCGCCTGCTGCAGCACAACCTGCTGGGTCCCGACACCATGCTGGGCCACTGCATCCACGTGACGCCTGCCGAGATGGATATCGTCAAGGAGTCCGGCACCTGGCTCGTCAACAACCCCGAATCCAATATGGGCAACGCCGTGGGCTGCGCCCCCGTGCTCGAATTCTTCCGCCGCGGCATTCCTGTGTGCATGGGTACCGACGCCTACACCCACGATATGCTCGAGAGCCTTAAGGTCTTCCTGATCATTCAGCGCCACAACGCCGCCATGCCCAACGTGGGCTGGTGCGAGGCCATGACCATGCTGTTCGAGAACAACGCCAAGATGGCGAGCAAGTACTTCGATCGCAAGCTCGGTGTGCTCGAGGCCGGCGCTGCCGCCGACGTCATCGTCATGGACTACAAGCCCTTTACGCCGCTGAGCGAGGAGAACATCGACGGCCACATGCTCTTTGGCATGATGGGCAAAAACTGCCGCACCACCATCATCAACGGCCGCGTCCTGTACAAGGATCGCGAGTTCGTTGGGATTGATGAGGACAAGATCAACGCGTGGACCATGGCTGAGTCCAAGAAGCTCTGGAGCACGCTCAACGATCGCGCCTACTAATTACAAGTAGATTCACGCGCGTCGGATGTTTCGCCGCATCCGACGCGCGTATAGGCGGCCTCCGCGGGGTCGCCGGCGCTGTGCTAGCGCTACACCGTATTTGCGCCCGCCGCGCGGTCTCGCCGGGCGTTACAGAGAGGAGCTCATTATGAGCGACATCATGAGGCCGATCCCGTTTTCGCAGCTGATGAACTGGATCATCGAGGAGCACAAGACTCAGGGCGCCGTCTTTGGCGTGCGCAAGATGGTCACGACCAACCAGGAGGGTGCGCTTCCCATTTTTGACGAGCGCATCGAGACTCCGTTTGGCCCGGCCGCCGGTCCCAACACGCAGCTGGCCCAGAACATCGTGGCCTCTTATGTGGCTGGTTCCCGCTTCTTTGAGCTTAAGACCGTTCAGGTTATGGACGGCGAGGAGCTCTCCAAGTGCGTTAACAAGCCCTGCATTGTGGCGCAGGACGAGTGCTACAACTGCGAGTGGTCGACCGAGCTCGAGGTTCCGCAGGCCTTTGCCGAGTACGTGAAGGCATGGTTCGCCTGCCACCTGATCGCTCGCGAGTACGGCCTGGGCAGCCCGGACGGCTTTGTCTTTAACATGTCGGTGGGCTATGACCTGGAGGGCATTAAGAGCCCCAAGGTCGATGCGTACATTGAGGGCATGAAGGACGCCAGCGGCTCCGAGGTTTGGAACGAGTGCCGCACGTGGGCGCTCGCTAACCTGGACAAGTTTGAGCATGTCGATGCTGCGTTTGTCGAGTCCATCCCGGCGCGCGTCTCCAACTCCATTACCGAGTCCACGCTGCACGGCTGCCCGCCCGCCGAGATCGAGCGCATCGCGACCTACCTCATCACCGAGAAGGGCCTCAACACCTACATCAAGTGCAACCCCACGCTGCTGGGCTATGAGTTTGCCCGCCAGCGCCTCAACGAGCTGGGCTTTGACTACATCGTCTTCGATGACACGCACTTCCGCGAGGACCTGCAGTGGGCCGATGCCGTGCCCATGTTCGAGCGCCTGATTGCCCTGTGCGCCGAGCGCGGTTTGGAGTTTGGCGTCAAGCTCACCAACACCTTCCCCGTCGATGTGACGAGGAACGAGCTGCCCTCCACCGAGATGTACATGTCGGGCCGTTCGCTGTTCTCGCTGACCATCGAGGCCGCCCGCCGCATTACCGAGCAGTTCGATGGCAAGCTGCGCATCAGCTACTCCGGCGGTGCTACGGTCTACAACATCCGCGCCCTGTACGATGCCGGCATTTGGCCCGTCACCCTGGCGACCGACGTGCTCAAGCCTGGTGGCTACGAGCGCTTTAGCCAGATGGCCGGCGAGTTTACCGATCTGGACGGCAAGCCGTTTGAGGGTGTCTCTCTCGACGCCGTGACCGCGATCCAGGTCGATTCGCTTACCAACCCGCTCTATAAGAAGCCGCTGCGCCCGCTGCCCGATCGCAAGGTCGCCGGTAAGAGCCCGCTTTCCGACTGCTTTACCACGCCGTGCCGCACGAGCTGCCCCATCCAGCAGGATATTCCCGCCTACCTGGCGGCTGTTGACGAGGGCCGCTACGAGGACGCGCTCAACATTATCATCGAGCGCAACGCCCTGCCGTTCATTACCGGCACCATCTGTCCGCATCCCTGCGGCCGTGCCTGCGAGCGTGCGTTCTACGAGCCCGAGGGCGCCCAGATTCGCGCCAGCAAGCTCAAGGCCGCCCGCGAGGCCATGACCGCCGTGCTGCCCAAGCTGCGCGCCCAGGCCATCGCAAACGACGGCGAGCGCAACGTTGCCGTTATCGGCGGCGGCCCGGCCGGCCTGGCGACGGCGTTCTTCCTGACGCGTGCCGGCGTGCCCGTCACCATCTTCGAGGCCCGCGACTCTCTCGGCGGCGTGGTCCGTCACGTGATCCCCGAGTTCCGTATCGCCAGCGACGATATCTCCCACGATGCCGAGCTCTGCCTGGCCTTTGGCGCCAAGGTGCAGCTCAACGCTCGCGTTGATTCCATCGACGAACTCAAGGCTCAAGGCTTTACTGACGTGGTCGTGGCCACCGGTGCCTGGATGCCCGGCTCTGCGGGCTTGGGCGAGGGTGCCGAGCTCGATGTGCTGGAGTTCCTCGAGGCCGCCAAGAAGGGCGAGAAACTCGAACTGGGCGAGGACGTCGTGGTCATTGGCGCCGGCAACACCGCCATGGACGCGGCCCGCGTGGCCAAGCGCCTGGCCGGCGTGAAGAACGTGCGCCTGGTGTATCGCCGCACCAAGAAGCAGATGCCCGCCGACGAGGAAGAGCTCGATCTTGCTCTTGCCGACGGCGTTGAGTTCTGCGAGCTGCTGGCGCCCAAGGCGCTCAACGGCTCCGTGCTGACCTGCGACGTTATGGAGCTCGGCGAGCCGGATGCAAGCGGCCGTCGCAGTCCCGTCGCCACGGGCGAGACCGTCGAGCTTTCCGCCACCACGGTGATCTGCGCCGTGGGCGAGGGCATCGATGCCAGCCTTTACGATGCCGCGGGCGTCGAGCACGACCGTCGCGGCCGTCTTGCCGCCACCTCCACCGGCGTTGAGGGCGTCTGGGCTGCGGGCGACTGCCGTCGCGGTCCTGCCACCGTGGTCGAGGCTATCGCCGACGCCGCGGAGGTCGCCCGTGCCATCGCCGGCGTGGACTTTAACAAGTACGCCGACTGCAACGAGCAGGCCGGCCGCGAGGACACCTGCTACGAGCGCAAGGGGTCGCTGTGCCGCGACAAGCGCAACTGCACCAAGACCCGCTGCCTGGGCTGCGGCTCGGTGTGCGAGGTCTGCTGCGACGTGTGCCCCAACCGCGCCAACGTGGCAATTAAGGTGCCGGGCCTGGCCAAGCATCAGGTCGTCCATGTCGACGGCATGTGCAACGAGTGCGGTAACTGCGCCGTGTTCTGCCCCTACCAGGAGGGTCGTCCCTACAAGGACAAGCTCACCCTGTTCTGGAGCGAGCAGGACATGGAGAACTCCGAGAACGAGGGCTTCCTGGCCGTGGACGAGGACCACTTTAAGGTCCGCGTCGCCGGCACGGTCCGCACCGTCTCGGTCGATGCCGTCAACACCGGTCTTCCCGAGGCCGTCCGCCTGACCATCAGGGCCGTGCGCGACAACTATTCGTACCTTCTTAAGAAATAGGCGAGTCTCTTATGGCCAAATCCATTCAACATAACGTGGCCTACGTTGCCTGCGGAAGTGGTTGCGCTTCCGCAGGCGGCGACGCCCGCTGCAGCGAAGGCTGCATTGGCTGTGGCGCCTGCGTCACGGCCTGCCCCCACGGCGCCATTGCGCTGGTCGATGGCATCGCCCGCGTGGATCGCTCCAAGTGCACGGGCTGTGGCCTGTGCGGTATGGCGTGCCCGCAGCGCGTGATTGCCTTCGTTCCCGGCTACCAGAACATTCTGGTGCGCTGCAACAACACAGATAAGGGCGCCATCGCTCGCAAGATCTGCGACACGAGCTGCATCGGTTGCGGCATGTGCGCTAAAAAGTGCCCTGCCGGCGCTATCCGCATCGAGGACAACTGCGCCCATATCGACGGCGTGGACTGCCTGTCGTGCGGCATGTGCGCCGTCGTCTGCCCGCATGGCGCCATCCACGACCGCACCGGCATCGCCGCCGGCGTGTAGAAGGGAATCACCATGGCACAGGAATTCACTTTTACCGTTAACGGCGTCGAGCGCACGACGACGGAGAATAAACCGCTGCTGCGCTACCTGCGCGACGACCTGCATATCCATTCCGCCAAGGACGGCTGCTCCGAAGGTGCTTGCGGTACCTGCACCATCCATGTGGACGGTGCGGCCGTCAAGGCGTGCGTGCTGACCACTGCTCTTGCTGCCGGTCGCAACATCGTAACCGTCGAGGGCCTGCCCGAGGACGTGCGCGAGGCCTTTGTGTACGCCTTTGGCGCCGTGGGCGCCGTGCAGTGCGGTTTTTGCATTCCCGGCATGGTCATGGCGGGCGCAGCGCTCATCGCCGAGGACCCCGAGCCCACCGAGGAGCAGATTAAGTACGCCATTCGCGGTAACGTCTGCCGCTGCACCGGCTACAAAAAGATTATCGAGGGCATCTCGCTGGCCGCTGCGGTGCTCCGCGGCGAAAAGCAGATCGATGAGGACCTGGAGCGCGGCGATGACTACGGCGTGGGCAAGCGCGCCTTCCGTATCGACGTGCGCAAGAAGGTGCTCGGCGAGGGCAAGTATCCCGACGACATCGACGAGCTCGATCAGCCGGGCCTGACCTATGCCAGCGCCGTGCGCTCCAAGTATCCGCGCGCCCGCGTGCTCTCCATCGACACCTCCAAGGCCGAGGCCCTGCCCGGTGTGGTGGGCATCCTGCGCGCCGAGGACGTGCCGGTCAACCAGGTCGGCCACCTTATCCAGGACTGGGACGTCATGATCGCCCAGGGCGATATCACCCGCTGCGTGGGTGACGCCATCGTGCTGGTGGTTGCCGAGGACGAGGCGACGCTCGAGAAGGCCAAGAAGCTCGTAAAGATTGACTACGAGCCGCTGGAGCCCGTGCGCAACATTGTCGAGGCCAAGGCTGCCGACGCCCCGCGCCTGCACGACAGCTTCTTTGCCTTTGGCAACACGGTGGAGCTCAAGGACAACGTGTGCCAGAGCCGTCACGTGACGCGCGGCGACGCCGCCAAGGCGCTGGCAGAAAGCGCGTTTACCGTGACGCAGCGCTTTACCACGCCCTTTACCGAGCATGCCTTCTTGGAGCCCGAGTGCGCCGTCGCCTTCCCGTACAAGAACGGCGTCAAGGTGCAGTCGACCGACCAGGGTGCCTACGACACGCGCAAAGAGTGTGCCCACATGTTTGGCTGGGACAACGAGCCCGAGCGCGTGGTCGTCGAGACCATGCTTGTGGGCGGCGGCTTTGGCGGCAAGGAGGACGTGTCCATCCAGCACCTGGCCGCGCTCGCCGCATATAAGTTCCAGCGTCCCGTGAAGTGCAAACTCACGCGCGCCGAGTCGCTCGCGTTCCATCCCAAGCGCCACGCCATGGACGGCACCTTTACGCTGGGCTGCGACGCCGAGGGCAACTTTACCGGTCTGGACTGCGAGATCAACTTTGACACCGGCGCCTACGCGTCGCTGTGCGGCCCGGTGCTCGAGCGTGCCTGCACGCATGCCGTCGGCCCCTACAAGTACCAGAACACCGACATTCGCGGCTTTGGCTACTACACCAACAACCCGCCCGCCGGCGCGTACCGCGGCTTTGGCGTTTGCCAGTCCGAGTTTGCGCTCGAGAGCCTGATCGACCTGCTGGCAGAGAAGGTCGGCCTGGATCCGTGGGAGATTCGTTACCGAAACGCTATCGAGCCGGGCGAGGTTTTGCCCAACGGCCAAATTGCCGATTGCTCCACGGCGCTGAAGGAGACGCTGCTCGAGGTCAAGGATGCCTACTATGCGCATCCCGGACACGCCGGCATTGCCTGCGCCATGAAGAACGCCGGCGTGGGCGTGGGCCTGCCCGATGCCGGCCGCTGCAAGATTCGCATCGAGGACGGCGTGGCCGTGGTCTATGCCGCCACGTCCGACATCGGCCAGGGCTGCAACACCGTCTTTTTGCAGGACGTTGCCGAGGCATGCGGTCTGCCGCTTCGCTGCATTGCCAACGGCGAGTGCTCCACCGAGAACGCTCCCGACTCCGGCACCACGTCTGGCTCGCGTCAGACGGTCGTGACCGGCGAGGCCGTGCGCGGTGCCGCCTTCCTGCTGCGCGATGCCATGGTCGGCATCGAGGCCGGCAAGCCTGCGCCTGCCGCCCCGGTGAGCGCCCATGGTGACGGCGTCAAGATTGAGTACGACGACGGTCGCGCCTATCAGCTGCGCACGCAGGAGCTCGTCGCCGGCCAGGGTATGCATCCTCAGGATCCCGCGGCCGCCATCAAGGCGCTCGAGGGATGCGAGTTTGGCTACGTGTACCTGGAGCCGACCGACAAGCTGGGCGCTGACGTTCCCAACCCCAAGAGCCACATCTGCTACGGCTTTGCCACGCATGTGGTCATTTTGGATGATGACGGCCGCGTGAGCGAGGTCTATGCCGCGCACGATTCCGGCAAGGTGGTCAACCCCATCTCCATCCAGGGTCAGATTGAAGGCGGCGTGCTCATGGGTATGGGCTATGCGCTTACCGAGGACTGGCCGCTCAAGGACTGCGTACCCCAGGCAAGGTACGGTACGCTCGGGTTGTTCCGTGCGCCCGAGATTCCGGATATTCACGCCATTTACGTGGAGAAGGACGAGCTGCTGCCTGTGGCGTACGGCGGCAAGGGCATCGGCGAGATCGCAACGATCCCCACGGCGCCCGCCGTACAGAACGCCTACCGCACGTTTGACGGCAAGCTGCGTCCAAATCTGCCCATGGTGGATACGCCCTACAGCCGCGTCCGCAACCGCGGGTAGGGTAGGGCGCGGACAGCCATTGCTGACGAGCTGTTCGCGCTCAACATCAACTGCATATGCTGCGCCTTTGGCCCCGGCTCCATCGCGAGCCGGGGCCTTTTGTTTGGAGCGCCTCCGCATACGGAAACTGCGTCCCGGATTTGGCGCTCAGAATGGGATGCGTTTTCCCTTTGGAGCCCTCGGCGGAAACTACGTCCCGGAATCCAGTCCCGGAGTGGGACGCAGTTTCCGGATCGGCCCTCAACCGGAAACTGCGTCCCAGAATTTCGCTTCAGAGTGTGCTGTCGGCGCGGACTTCGAATTCAGAGAGGGTGATTGCAATGCTATACGAATTTAAATAGATCTCTAATGCTTGATTAAGACCATGTCTATGTCAAAAAACATACAAAAGTGTTAGTCTTTTGACATGAAACACTTTGATGAAATATTCGAACTGGCGGCAGATGGCTACGGCATCGTGACTGCTGCGCAGGCACGCGAGATTGGCGTAACCACTGGAGAACTGAGCCGATGGTGTGCCACTGGGAAATTGATGCGCCGAGGACATGGGGTGTACAAGCTCACCCAATGGGTTCCGACGCCCCGTGACGTCTTTGCGGAGGCAGTGGCTCTTGTTGGTGACGAGGGTTTCCTGTGGGGCGAATCAGTGCTGTCTATGCACGCACTTGCACTTGTTGATCCTCGTGCCGTGACCGTGGCAACACCAAAGCGTATTCGCCGCAAACTGCCAGCTTGGGTAAAAACAGTGCCCGCTCCAGAGAATGCGAAAACGACGTTCTATGAAGGAATCCCTTCTCAATGCGTTGCCGATGCGATTGAGGCTTGTAAGGGGTCCGTTATGACCGAACGCCTCATCGAGGCAACCAAGCACGCTCAAGCCGAGGGTCTTATTACCTCCAATGAGCATGAGAGACTGATGAAGGAGCTGTCGTGAAGGAAGTCAAGAAGCCAACCAGCAGACGTAACCTTGACATAGCGATAGACCGACTCTGCGTTGATTTGGACGAAGAACCGGGCCGCGTTAAAAGGCTCATTGCGGCCGTTGTTGTTGGGCAAATGCTACCCGATGGAGCCGCAAAGGGTGGAAATGCCCTGAAGATTCGCTTTGGGAAGGATGCCACGCGGTTCTCGCGCGACCTCGATACCGCCAGGGCATCCTCACTGAACGATTACATGACGAAGCTTGAAGATTCGCTCACTATAGGCTGGAACGGATTCTCGGGTGCCATTGTTCCGAGGGAGCCCATGATCTGATAGATCTCCAGATTGCAATTTCCAACGGGGAAATTGATTACCTAAAAACTCGAGAGGTCTGTATCAGACTCTTTGCGTATCGTGCGGAGCAGGAGTGGCCTCCAATGATCTCGAGGGGAGTGGGCTGGGACTCACTGTATTTCTCCCAGGCGGAAGGACTTAACGTTTTGCCGACTGTCGATGATGCCGTGGCATGGGCGAACGACTTGATTGCAAAAATCGATTCTGCTCGTTAGTGACACTGCTGAGATCTCTCGCTTACGCCATAGCAACCCCACGCGCAGCACTCAGCAGCTCGTACTCCCTTTGACTCCAATGGCGCAGCTCGGCAGCCTCGACGGCATCTCGGCATAGGTCCAAAAACACCTCGGCCCCATCGCAGAAGCACTCGCGGGCAAAGTCACCCGAACCGCTTGCGACGCACGTGCCGTCGGCAAACAGCTTCCAGCTAGACAGCTCGCGCGAGTCGTCTCCAAGCAGCTTGATCTGCAGTACGTGCGGGTCGCCGGCGGTGTAGAGCTCTTTCTCGAGCGCCTGCACGGTAAAGCGCATCTGGTGGGGGAGACTGCTCTTGACCATGGCCGAGGCATAGCCGTTCGGCTTGTCCAGAAGATGCATTCGTTTTGGCTTGGCTGCCAGGTTGTGGAAATTGCGCTCGCTGCGCACGGAGAAATTGTCCATACGGACTCCGTTCATCGATGTTGGCAGGGCCACCGTGCCTCTTGGCCGGTTGGCGTCGGGATCGTGGAGCCAACTCTCTACCCCGACTCTGGATAAAACGTGCCCGCTCCTTGCAGACACGATGGAGTCTATCAGCGCACGCGGACAGAAATCAAGCGCCGAGTGCGAAATGACGCGCGGACGGCGCTTGATTTCGCCGGCTGCTGCTAGGCTTAAATCAGAAAAAGTGTCGAAATCAGCCGTGTAAAAGTACGGAAAAGTGTCGTAATACACACTTAAATATCTCGAAAAAGTGTCGAAATAAGCACCTAACAACTACGGAAAAGTGTATCCTAGTGCTAAAACAGCATGTAATAAGGGGTGCGCTTATGCTACAGAGAAAAGCGAAAGCACAGTTTGAATCTTGGCTTGCCTTGTCGCCTAACAAGGCTCTTTTGGTCAAGGGCGCCCGGCAGGTGGGAAAGTCATATCTGGTCAACGCGTTTGCAAGCGAATCATTCGAAAATGTCGTGACGTTCGACCTTATCGCCGACGCGTCCGTGCGCGAGTCGTTTTTGGCGGCGAAAAGTGCGGACGACCTGCTTATGCGCATGTCTATCGCTGCGACGCAGCCGATGGTTGCGAACAAGACCGTCGTGGTTATCGACGAGGTGCAGCGATGCCCCAACGTGGTGACGTTTATCAAATACTTGGTCCAGCGCGGCGACTTTCGATACATCCTTACCGGATCGCTCCTTGGCGTGGAGCTCGAGGGCATCGATTCCCTGCCGGTGGGGTATGTCGAGCAGGTCCAGATGTACCCGCTCGACTTTGAGGAGTTTTGCTGGGCAAATGGCGTTGGTGCCAGCGTGTTTGACATGCTCAGGGGCTGTCTAAAGGATGAGGGGGAGCTCCCTGGCTACCTGTATGACCGCTTGCTCGATCTGTTCCATCAGTATGTTGTGGTGGGAGGCATGCCCGACGCGGTCAATTCCTTCTTGGCGACGCGCAATGTCGACGAGGTTCGAAACATCCACCGCGATCTTCACGCCCTGTATCGCGATGACATCGCAAAGTACGCTCCGCCCGAGCTACGCTTGGTTATTCGCGATATCTATGATTTGATTCCCAGTGAGGCCGGCTCCAAAAACAAGCGATTCAAACTGTCATCGATTAACGGTGTCAAACGTTTTTCGCAGGTGACAGATCATTTTCTCTGGTTATCGGAGGCAGGCGTTGCGCTTCCCGTGTATAACGTAACGGCGCCCGTGGCACCCCTTTTATTGGGTGAGCAACGAAATCTGTTTAAGCTGTTTTACTTGGACACCGGAATGCTCATGTCGTCGTATTCCAAAAGGGTCGCCCAAGGCGTTTTTGATGGGGAGGCGGAAGACGCCTTTGGCATGAACATGGGGGCGGCGTTTGAGGGCTTCGTTGCCCAAGAGCTCAAAGCTCATGGATTTAGATTGCGCTACTTTACATCCAAAAAGGTCGGTGAGCTCGATTTTGTGGAAGAGACGTTCGATGGGGAAGTGCTTGCCATCGAGGTCAAATCGGGCAAGAGCTTTAAGTCCCACGCGGCGCTCGATAACGCACTGGCAACGAAGGGCTACGGAATCGATCGCGCCCTGGTACTTGCGGAATGCAATCTTCACCGCGATGGTGACGTGCTGTATCTGCCCATCTTTATGGCAGGGCTTTTGGAGCCGTAACGTGCCGCCGGCTCTTCCGGCCCTCCCTTAACCCTCGCTACTCATCATCCCCGTCGTTGGGGTCGCCCTTGAGGGTGTTGATGTCCAGGTACTCGTCATCGTTCTCTTTTTGCTGGGTCTCCGACTCCGCTTGGGTGGGGCCGGAGAACAGCCGGAATCCCTCAAACGCAATGACGCCGAGCAGGGCAATGACAATGGCGATAAAGGCAACCTTGACTGCTTGCGGAAATTCCGAGAAACGCAGCGCCTTTTCCTCGGCGTAATAATCGGCGAAGCGCTCTTCGCCCGTGCTTTTGGTATACGCCGGCGCGGACGCGGCCTCCGGGTCATATTCCGGTGCAGGCGTGGCAGCGTACGGATCGTTGAGATAATCGCTCGATGCGGTGCCATAATCCTCGGTCTCGATGCGATCGGTGCCAGCATAGCCATCGGAATAATCGGAATATGCCGCACCGCCCTCATAGTCCGCGGCGCTCGCGTTGGCGGCAAAAAGCGGGTTAACTGGAACGTCGAGCGCCGGCATGCCGGTAGAGGTCTCATCCAAATCGGCTGCAGCCCAGGAATCGTAGGCAACCTGATGGACAACGGGCTCATCGAGCCTTGTGACCGGAGACTTGCGTGCCGCAGGAGCGGGCAACTGCTGGGCGCTGTACATAACGGTGCTGTCGGCCGATTTGCTCCGCGTCGCCGCAGCGAGAAATGCCGCCGTCTCGGACGGGTCGCTTGCGGGGCGGGGAGTGGGTGTGGGCGCCGAAATGGGTGCGGGCGTAGACGCGGGCGTCGAAACAGGCGGCTGCGCAGGAGTCGGCGCAGATGCGGGCTTAGGCGCAAGTGCGGGATTGGGGTTTGACGGGCGAGCCCCACCGCCCATGAGTTCGTCGGCGGTCCACGGGCGATCATCCATCACGTCGTCAAGGCTCAGCGAAAACAGGTCGTCTTCACCCTCATCGAACATGCGGTGCACATGTCCACCAATTGCCGGAATCAATCCGCGACCGGTGCATGATGCCTTGCTCAACGCCATTCTGTTCCACCCTTTCGAAATACTAATGACATCGATTATATGGAACTTTCCAAGCGGCTCGGTCTTGGATTCATGCTTTCCAGAACTCGCGCCCAAAAGGGGAGGGGCAATCCAGGCGAGTGCCTACTTGTCGCCTGCTGCCGCCTTGGCCTCATTGAGGTAGCTATAGAAGCTGTACTTGGAGATGCCAAAGAACTCGCAGGCGCGTTCGCTCGACTTGGAAATGAGGAAGGCGCCGCGACGGTCGAGGTAGCCAATGGCACGAATGCGCTCGTCTTTGGTCATGAGCGCCGCGGGCTTGCCCACAAACTGCTCGCACTCGTGCAGCAGGTCCTCGAGCAGGTCGCCGATGTTCTTGGTAATGGGCTCGGGCTCGGTGTAGCCCGTGGCGCCGGTGCCGGTAAAGGCATCGAGCGAGCGCTCAAAAGCCTTCATGAGCGTAATGTCAAAGTTAATGCCCAAAATGCCGACGGGCTTGCCCTCGTCGTTGCGGATAAAGATGGTCGAGGATTTGAGCAGCTTGCCATCGGTGGTTTTGGTGAGGTATGGCTCGCGGTCGTGCACGTCGGTGGTGCCCTCGTGCATGGACTCAAACACAATATGGCTGGGGCCGTCACCCAGTTTGCGCCCGCTGACGTGGCCGTTTTCGATCACTACGATGGAGTGGTCCACGTCCTCGGTTTCCAGGTCGTGGACGACGACTTCGCAGTTGGGGCCAAATTGGAGCGCCAGGCCGTGTGCAAGGCGCTTGTAAAACTCAATCTGTGCGGGGGTCATGGGTGCCTTCCTAAAAATTAGTTTGGGCACACTTTGCCATAAACCCCACTTGTTCGCAAATAACAAAAGCGTCGCTGCGTTACGTGACCGTTCGGCGGCGAAAAGGTACCGATTACGGCAACAAACAATTTGTTAGGTTTTCCAATCAAAAAGTGTGATAGAACAGTGCTAACAAACTTTTTGTTTGGCTTCCACATAAAAGTTCAGTCGCATGAATGGGAATGGGCTGAAACGCGTATGCGGGGGCCGGCAAGAGAGGACTTAAGGAGTTCACCGTATGGCCGATAAGATCCAGTGGGCGGGCAACACGATGCCCAAGAGCGATGACAAGCACTTGGGAATCATGAGCCTCGACCACGTGAAGAAGGCCCGTGCCTTCCACCAGTCGTTCCCTCAATATACCGTCACTCCGCTTGCCCGCCTGGACGGCCAGGCCGCGCGCCTGGGCCTGTCCAACCTGTGCGTTAAGGACGAGAGCTATCGCTTTGGCCTCAACGCCTTTAAGGTCCTGGGCGGTTCGTTTGCCATGGCCAACTACATTGCCGACGAGACCGGCAAGGACGTTGCCGAGTGCACTTTCGATTACCTGACCTCCGATCAGCTTGCCAAGGACTTTGGCCAGGCTACCTTCTTTACCGCCACCGACGGCAACCATGGTCGCGGCGTGGCATGGGCTGCCAACAAGCTGGGCCAGAAGGCCGTCGTGCACATGCCCAAGGGTTCCACCAAGCCCCGCTTCGATAACATCGCCGCCGAGGGCGCCACGGTGACCATCGAAGAGGTCAACTACGACGAGTGCGTGCGCATGGCCGCCGCCGAGGCTGACGCCTGCGAGCGCGGCGTTATCGTTCAGGACACCGCCTGGGAGGGCTACGAGAAGATCCCGTCTTGGATCATGGAGGGCTACGGCACCATGGCTTCCGAGGCAGCCGAGCAGCTGCGTGAGATGGCCATCAACCGCCCGACGCACGTCTTTGTCCAGGCTGGCGTGGGCTCGCTGGCCGGCGCCGTGGTGGGCTACTTCACTAACCTGTATCCCGATAACCCGCCCACCTTCGTCGTGGTCGAGTGCGCTCCTGCCGCCTGCCTGTACAAGGGCGCTGCCGCCGGCGACGGCGACCCGCGCATCGTGGACGGCGACATGCCCTCCATCATGGCCGGCCTGTGCTGCGGCGAGCCCAACATCCTGGGTTGGGATATCCTGCGCAACCACACCACCGCCTTCGTGTCCTGCCCCGACTGGGTCACCGCTCGCGGCATGCGCACCCTGGGTGCTCCCGAGAAGGGCGACCCGCGCGTCATCTCCGGCGAGTCCGGCGCTGTGACCACCGGCCTGGTCGAGACCCTCATGCTCGATCCCGAGTACGCCGAGCTCAAGGAGCTCATCGGCCTGGACAAGACGAGCTCCGTGCTCTGCTTCTCCACCGAGGGCGACACCGATCCGGATCAGTACCGTCGCATCGTCTGGGAGGGCGAGTATCCGACTTGCTAGCAGACTGACCTGTCCGGAGGCAGCCGGAGGACTTTACTCCCTGCTCGGACAGTCCTGCTCGCACGGAGAGCACATTAAGTGCTCTCCGGCTCGTGCGGAACTCGCGACGGAGCAAAGTCCTCCGTCCGCCTCCTATGGTTACTTGCTTGCCGGGTGCTCAACCTCACGCTGCTTGGTACAAGTGATCTATCTGAAATATCTACCTGTAGGTAAACCCTTGTAGAAAGGTTGACTGTTATGACTAAAGAACTCGATTTTGATGCCATTAAGGCTGCTGCTGAGTCCCATCGTGCTGATATGACTCGCTTCCTGCGCGCCATGATCTCTCACCCCTCTGAGTCCTGCGAGGAGGGTGAGGTTGTTGCCTGCATCAAGGCCGAGATGGAGAGCCTTGGCTATGACGAGGTCAAGGTCGACGGCCTGGGCAACGTCATGGGCTTTATGGGCGAGGGCGACAAGATCATCGCCATCGACTCCCACATCGACACCGTCGGCATCGGCAACATCGAGAACTGGGATGCCGATCCCTACGAGGGCTACGAGACCGACGAGATCATCTACGGCCGCGGCGGCTCCGACCAGGAGGGCGGCATGGCTTCTGCTACCTATGCTGCCAAGATGATGAAGGACATGGGCCTCATCCCCGAGGGCTACAAGATCATGGTCGTCGGCACCGTCCAGGAAGAGGACTGCGACGGCATGTGCTGGCAGTACATCTACAACAAGGACGGCATTAAGCCCGAGTTCGTCATTTCCACCGAGCCCACCGACGGCGGCATCTATCGCGGTCACCGCGGCCGCATGGAGATCCGCGTCGACGTTCACGGCACCTCCTGCCACGGCTCTGCTCCCGACCGCGGCGACAACGCCATCTACAAGATGGCCGACATCATCGCCGACGTCCGCGCCCTCAACAACAACGGCTGCGACGAGTCGACCGACATCAAGGGTCTCGTCAAGATGCTCGACCCCAAGTACAACCCCGAGCACTTCGAGGACGCCCGCTTCCTGGGCCGCGGTACCTGCACCGTCAGCCAGATCTTCTACACCAGCCCCAGCCGCTGCGCCGTGGCCGATTCCTGCGCCATCTCCATCGACCGTCGCATGACCGCCGGTGAGACCTGGGAGTCCTGCCTGGACGAGATCCGCAACCTGCCGGCCGCCAAGAAGTACGGCGACGACGTGAAGGTCTCCATGTACATGTACGACCGTCCGTCCTGGACCGGCGAGGTCTACGAGACCGAGGCTTACTTCCCCACGTGGATCAACAAGGAGACCGCTCCGCACGTCAAGGCTCTCGTCGACGCCCACAAGGCCATGTTTGGTGACGAGCGCATCGGCTGTGAGCCCAGCATGGACAAGCGCACCGGTCGCCCGCTGTGCGACAAGTGGACCTTCTCCACGAACTGCGTTTCCATCCAGGGCCGCTACGGCATCCCCTGCGTGGGCTTTGGCCCGGGTGCCGAGTCTCAGGCTCACGCTCCCAACGAGGTCACCTACAAGGACGACCTGGTCACCGCTGCCGCCATGTACGTGGCTGCCCTGAACCTCTACGATCCGAGCAAGGCCGATGGCGACGCCACCGTGTTCCGCGCCGGTCTGACCAACAACAAGATCGATTAGTCCCATTCCTCGATTTTGTTGAGCCGGGGGCCGTTCGTGTCCCCGGCACCCCCTGTTGACTTGGGGCCCGCGGTCGTTATCTCCCATGCTTCCTCAACGGTGGCGGGTCCTCGTCATGGTGCTCTGCATGTTCTAGCCACATGCGCATGCCGGAACACATCTACTCATTGCGATCGTTTCATCTTTAGAAAGGACATTTCCATGGACGCTAAGTTTACCGAGCTCGTCGAGCAGCTGAACGGCCTCGATTTTAAGGGTATGTACGGCAGCGATTTCCTGCACACTTGGGACAAGACCACCGACGAGCTCAAGGCGCTCTACATCGTCGCCGACGCCCTGCGCGAGCTGCGTGAGAACAACGTTTCATCCAAGATCTTCGACTCGGGCCTGGCCGTCTCCCTGTTCCGCGACAACTCCACCCGTACGCGCTTCTCCTTCTCTAAGGCCGCCAACCTGCTCGGCCTTGAGCTGCAGGACCTGGACGAGAAGAAGTCCCAGATCGCCCACGGCGAGACCGTCCGCGAGACCGCTACCATGATCTCCTTTATGGCCGACGTCATCGGCATCCGCGACGACATGTACATCGGCAAGGGCGACGCCTACATGGCCGAGGTCTCCGAGTCTGTCCAGCAGGCCTACGAGGACGGCGTTCTGGATCACCGTCCCACGCTCATCTCCTTGCAGTCCGACTCCGACCACCCCACGCAGTCCTCTGCCGACATGCTCTACCTCATCAACGAGTTTGGCGGTCTTGAGAACCTCAAGGGCAAGAAGGTTGCCGTTACCTGGGCCTATTCGCCCTCTTACGGCAAGCCGCTGTCCTGCCCGCAGTCGCTGATCAGCCTACTGCCCCGCTTTGGCATGGACGTCACCCTGGCTCACCCCGAGGGCTACGACCTCATGCCCGAGGTCGTCGAGCGCGCTAAGGGCTATGCCGCCGAGTCCGGTACCACCTTTAAGCAGGTCAACACCATGGCCGAGGCCTTCGAGGGTGCCGACATCGTGATCCCCAAGAGCTGGGCTCCGTTTGCCGCCATGGAGAAGCGTACCAACCTGTACGCCGAGGGCGACGACGCCGGCATCGCAGCGCTCGAGAAGGAGCTGCTCGCCCAGAACGCCACCCATCAGGACTGGTGCTCCACGACCGAGCTCATGGAGAAGACTGCCAACGGCCAGGACACCATCTTTATGCACCCGCTGCCCGCCGACATCTCCGGTGTCTCCTGCGAGCACGGCGAGGTTAACGCCGACGTCTTCGACATGCACCGCGTGGGCATGTACAAGGAGGCCAGCTACAAGCCGTATGCCATCGCAGCCATGATGTTCCTGCAGAAGGTTGCCGATCCCGCCGCTACCCTCAAGGCCCTCGACGAGCGCAACACCGCCCGTTGGTTCCAGGCCTAAAGCCGGGCTGAGGTAAGCCATGTAAAGGGGGCGCTCTGCCAACCGGCGGGGTGCCCCTTTTTGCATCGCGGGCGTGCGGGATAAGCGCTTTCGATGTAGATGCCCGCGGCGCGAGTTATGGGTACGATGGTTTCAGGGGAGGTATCACCATGAGACTTGGATGCGTCATTATGGCTTCGGGCGAGGGCAAGCGGTTTGGCTCTAACAAGATGCTTGCCGATATCTATGGCGAGCCGCTGATTGCCCGGACCATCGATTCGGTTCCCCGGGGCTTTGACGTCGTGGTTTCGACGCGTTGGCCCGAGGTCGCTCAGATTTGCGAGGACAAGCATTGCCCGTGCGTGCTGCACGATGGCGAGCTGCGCAGCGAAAGCGTCCGTGCGGGCCTTTCGTGGGGAGTCGAACGCAACTGGAAAGGTTGCCTCTTTTTGCCGGGCGACCAGCCGCTCGTGAGCGCGGACTCTTTTGAGGCCATGGTTCGCGCGTTTGACGAGCGTGACCGCAAACATCCGGTGCGCTTGGCGTGCAACGGTGAGCCTTCGAGCCCGGTGCTCTTTCCGGTGGAACTGTTCGATGCACTTATGTGTCTTGAGGGCAAGGACGGCGGGGGCTCGATTCTCAAAGGCCGCGTCGACGTTGCACTGGTCGAGGCGCGTGCCTACGAGCTGTGGGACGTCGATACCGCCAAGGGGCAGCGACGTATAGCGGAGCATATCGCGGCCTGCTCGTATTTTGATCGCGTGGCCAACTGTATTAACCAATAAGGAGCAACATGATCATCATCAAAAACGGCGCGCTTGTGACACCCCAGGGGCTTCGCCGCGCCGATCTTGCCATGGATGGCGACAAGATTGTGCGGATTGCCGCGGCAATCGAGCCGGGCGAGGGCGATACCGTCCAGGACGCTACCGACTGTTGGGTGTTCCCCGGCTTTATCGACGGCCACACGCACATGCAGTGCTGGACCGGCATGGATTGGACAGCCGATAGCTTTGAGACCGGCACGCGCGCGGCTGCCTGCGGCGGTACGACGACCATTGTGGACTACGCGACGGCCGATCGCGGCGTGACCATGCCCGATGCCTTGGCCGAGTGGCATCGCCGCGCCGACGGAACCTGCACGGCCAACTACGCCTTTCATATGGCACTCGCCGAGTGGAACGAGCGCAACCGCGCCGATCTTTCGGCCATGCGCGAGGCGGGCGTATCGTCGTTTAAGACCTACTTTGCCTACGACCATCTGCGCTTGGACGATGCCGAGACGCTCGAGGTGCTGGAGGAGCTCAAACGCCTGGGCGGTATCCTGTGCGTGCATTGCGAGAACGGCACGTTGGTGAATGAACTGCAGAAGCGCGTGTACGAGCAGGGGATTCATGGGCCCGAGGGGCATGCGCTCAGCCGTCCGGACGTGTGCGAGGCCGAGGCCGTGAGCCGTCTGTTGTATCTGGCGCACCTGGCCGGCGACGCACCAGTCAACGTGGTGCACCTTTCGACCAAGCTGGGTCTCGAGGCCATCCGTGCCGCCAAGGCGCGCGGGCAGAAGAATATCTATGTCGAGACCTGCCCTCAGTATTTGATGCTCGACGATACTTGCTACTTGGAGCAGGGCGAGGACGGCTTTGCGGGCGCCAAGTATGTGATGAGCCCGCCGCTGCGCCATGCGGGTGACCGTGCGGCACTGCGCGAGGCGCTTGTGGCCGGCGAGATCGATACGATTGCGACCGATCATTGCAGCTTTAACCTGCACGGGCAAAAGGACCGCGGGCGCGACGATTTCCGCGCGATTCCCAACGGCGGGCCCGGCGTGGAGCATCGTCCCGTCGCGATTGCCACGAGCTTTGAGGGACAGTTGGGACCCGAGGACCTCTGCCGCTTGATGAGCGAGAACCCGGCGCGCGTCTTTGGCATGTATCCGCGCAAGGGCTGTCTTGCCGAGGGTGCCGATGCCGACGTGTGCGTGTGGGATCCCCAGGCACGCTGGACCATTAGCGCGGCGACGCAGCATCAGGCTGTGGACTACACGCCGCTCGAGGGTTTTGAGGCGCATGGTCGCGCCAAGGCCGTGTTTGTGAACGGCGTGCTGGCGGCACGCGACGGCGAGCCCACCGGAGCCCAGCCCGGTCGCTACGTGCCCCGCTAACAGGGGGGGTGCCGGACCCCCCCGCAGTTGCGGTGAAATACGGACTGTTTGCGGCCGTCATACGGCCAAACAGTCCGTATTTCACCGCAACTGACGAGATGGGGCCGGCTACTTGAGGCTGGTGGCGATGAGGGGGCGGTTGAGGGCTGCCTCGAAGCGGTCGGCCATTGTGGGGTCGCTGAGCGTGTCGACTTGGTTGAGCATGACGCGTGCGGTATTGAGTTTCAGCGCCTGCATCTCGGCATTGAGCACTTGGGCGACGCGCTCGGGCGTGGCGGTATCGGTGGGCTCGCAGCCGCAGCACTCGCAGAAGAGCTCGGGGCGGTGGACAACCTCGGCGACGGGCTTGCCGAATCCCGAGGCGCCGACGATCCAGACGATGTTGGCCGTGCCAGAGGGAATTACCGGCTCCCACGGGGCGTGGGCCTTGAGCGGGAGCCGCTTGCTGCCGTCCGCCTCGGCCAGGACGTAGTCAAAGCGCTGCGCCAGCTGGTCGAGCGGCTCGGCAGGGGAGGAGAGCTTGCCCGTCTCCGGGTCCAAAACACCCGCCTGGCAGATACTTCCGCGGCTCATGCCCGCGCATGCCTCGCAGGTGCAACCGGGGACATGCGAGGCGCCCGGCTTCCAAGGCGCGGCGTCCAGGCGACGGGTCGACCCGTCCCACGGCACGCCGGCGACGGGGAACATATGCGTGGTGGTGCAGAGGAGCGCGCGGCCGCCAGCGCGCATAAGCTCAAGGCCGAGCGTCTTTAGCAAGGTCGACTTGCCACCGCTGCCGATAATCGCGGTAATGCCCGGCTTGATCCTGAGCGCCGAGGCAAGATTGCCGCTAACCGTTTCCATCTGTTCACCGCCGTATAATACTGTGATAATAAATAATCATCAGAGTAGCGGTCGAGCCGCTTTTGCTCTGCTCAAACCGTAGCACAGGGAGGTGCCCCGGGAATGCTCGTTTATGTTCGCGGCGCCGGCGATATCGCCACGGGTGTCGCCGCTCGCTTGGTGCGCGCCGGCGTGTCGGTCGTTATGGCCGATATCGCGGTTCCCACGTGCATCCGCCGCACAATCAGTTTTTGCGAGGCTATTCGCCTGGGCGAGGTCCAGGTCGAGGGCATTCGCGCTCGCTTGGCGCAGACGCCGGCAGAGGCGCTCGAGATTACCCAAGCGGGGGATGTTGCCGTCGTGGTGGACCCTCAAGCCAAGATGCTCGATGAGCTTAAACCCGCGGCTGTGGTCGACGCGATTTTGGCCAAGCGCAACCTGGGCACCACGCGCGACATGGCGCCTACCGTCATCGCCGTGGGGCCGGGCTTTACCGCGCCGGTCGATTGCGACGCCGTGGTCGAGACCATGCGCGGGCATTTTTTGGGCCGCGTCATTACCCAGGGCTCGCCCCAGCCCAACACGGGCGTGCCGGGCGTGATCGCCGGCTATGGCAAGGAGCGCGTTATCCACAGCCCCGCCGCCGGCGTGTTTCGGTCCGACCGCGCAATCGGCGACATCGTGAGCGCCGGAGACGTGATTGGCTACGCGGACGATACGCCCATGTGCACGCAGATCGATGGCTGCCTGCGCGGGCTTTTGGCGAACGGCGTGCAGGTGACTGAGGGCTTTAAATGCGCCGATGTCGATCCGCGCGGCGATGCCAGCTATATCAACTACATTTCAGACAAGGCGACGTCGGTCGGCGGCGGCGTGCTCGAGGCACTCGCTATGCTCACCGATATCTTTAGAGGATAGAAGGCGGTAATGGAAAAGCTCGATGTTGTGAATGCGGCGCTTGTCGCCCTGCGTGCTGGCGAGACGTGCGAGCTCGTGGTCGTAGCCGGAACGGCGGGGTCGTCGCCGCGCGGCGTGGGCGCCTGGATGGCCGTCTTTGCCGACGGTAGCCAGGCGGGCACCATCGGCGGCGGCAAGATCGAGCTCTTTGCGCTGGACGAGGCGCGCGAGCTCCTGAGCGTGGGACAGTCGCGTCTGGTCCGCTACACCATGGGCGGCGAGAACTCCGATACCGGCATGATCTGCGGCGGAGCCATCTGCCTGTGCTACCTACATCTGGATGCGACCCAGGCACCGTTGTTCCAGTCGGTTGCCGACGTCTTGGCGTATCGACGCATCGGCGACTTCGTCATCGACTTTGAACCGTTTGTCATCCAGGCCCTCGAGGGCGATGTGGCCGAGTACCATGGCGAGGCATCGTGCCATACCATTGCCGGCTGCCCCGAGCTTTCGCTGGTGGAGGAGGGGAGTAAGGTCACCTACACCAACGCGGCCTCTGAGATTCCCGCGGCGCACATCGAGACGCTCTGCCCCGAGGGCCTGACCTATATCTTTGGCTGCGGCCACGTGGGCGCCGCGACGGCGCGGGTGCTCACGGCGGCGGGCTTTGCCGTCGTGGCGTGCGACGACCGCCCCAGCACGTTGACGCCCGAATGGGTGCCCGGTGTCTACGATCGTCGCTTGGTCGACTACAAGAACCTGAGTAAGCAGTGCCCCATCGGGCCGCGCGACCTGGTGGTCGTCGCCACGGCGGGTCACAAGTCCGATATCGACGTGGTGATTCAGGCCATGCGCGCCAAACCCGCCTATCTGGGTTGCCTGGGCTCGCGTCGCAAGACGGCCTTTGTGCGCGCCCGCTTGGAGCAGGAAGGCTTTACGCAGGACCAGATCGACGAGCTGCACCTTCCGATCGGCGTTGCCATTCAGGCCGAGGATCCCGAAGAGATTGCCATCTCCATCGCCGCCGAGATGATTCACCTGCGCCGCACCAAACTCGTCCCCCGCAAGCGCTAGTCGCATCCTCACCAATAAGTTGCGGTGAAATACGGATTGTTTAAGCCTGTTAGGCCGCCCAACAGTCCCTATTTCACCGCAACTGCTTTTTGGGACCCATTTGTGCGGGGGAGTTGTGGAGTTGTGCAGGCAGACGAGGTTTTTCTGGAAATACGCCCCCGATGCGCGTATAGTACCGATTGTTTTGTCGGCTCCTGCTGCGTCGAGTCCAAACCGCGAAATGCCATGAGCGGCGCGGATGCAGCCAGGAGGCACGAGGACAACCCATCGTGGCCACGCCCCGTGCTTAAAACCCCAAGAAGGAGTGAACAATGGCAGAAGAGAAGTATGTGCCGCGTCTGAAGACCAAGTACAACAACGAGGTCAAGCAGCAGCTTCAGGACAAGTTCCAGTACGAGAACGTCATGATGATCCCCAAGTTTGAGAAGATCGTCGTGAACATGGGTGTCGGCGAGGCCGCTACCGATTCCAAGGCCATCGACGGTGCCGTGCGCGACCTGCGCGCCATCACCGGCCAGCAGCCGATGATCACCCGTGCCCGCAAGTCCATCGCTACCTTCCGCCTGCGCGCTGGTATGCCGATCGGCTGCAAGGTTACCCTGCGTGGCGACCGTATGTGGGAGTTCTTCGATCGTCTGACCTCCGTCGCGATCCCCCGTATCCGCGACTTCCGCGGCATCTCCGCCAAGAGCTTCGACGGCCGTGGTAACTTCTCCATGGGCGTCACCGAGCAGCTCATCTTCCCCGAGATCGACTTTGACTCCGTCGATCACCAGCGTGGTATGGACATCACTTTCGTGACCACCGCCAACACCGATGAGGAGGCCAAGGCCCTCCTGGACGCCTTCGGTTTCCCGTTCAAGAAATAGGTTCACCTGCCCTATAAGCGCCGTTCCCACAAGGGGGCGGCGCTTGGGGCGAACAATACTCTATGTGAGGAGGATATAAGTGGCTAAGACATCGATGATCGTCAAGTGCAATCGCAAGCAGAAGTTCTCTACTCGTGAGTACACGCGCTGCCAGCGCTGCGGCCGTCCGCACTCTGTGTACCGCAAGTTCGGCCTGTGCCGTGTCTGCTTCCGTGAGCTTGCACTCAAGGGCGAGCTTCCCGGCGTTAAGAAGGCCAGCTGGTAAGTCACTACCAGCGTTTCAAGCATCCGTTTGGAACAGGGAAAACGCGCTAGTTAGGCTTTGCCGTTAAGGGCGGCGAAGAACCAAGAGCACGTGTTCATCAAGAACGAAGGAGAATCTGTATGAACCTTACAGACCCGATCGCAGATATGCTTACGCGCATCCGTAACGCTAACTCTGTGAACAAGGCCACGGTCTCCATGCCGAGCAGCAAGAAGCTCGTCGAGATCGCTCGTGTTCTGCACGAGGAGGGCTACATCGAGGGCTACGATGTCGAGGACACCGTTCCCCAGAAGACTCTGCACATCACGCTTAAGTATGGTCCCAAGAAGGCTAAGGTCATCAACGGCATCCGCCGCATTTCCAAGCCGGGCCTGCGTAAGTACACCGGCGTTGCCGACATGCCCCGCGTCCGCGGTGGCCTTGGTACCGCCATTATTTCCACCAGCCATGGCGTCATGACCGACCGCGATGCTCGCAAGCACAACGTCGGCGGCGAGATCATCGCTTACGTCTGGTAATTCGCTCGGTAGGTAGAAGGAAAGGAGATCACCGTGTCTCGTATCGGTAATAAGCCTGTCCAGATTCCCGCCGGAGTCGAAGTGGCAGTCAACGGCAACAACGTTGTCGTCAAGGGCCCCAAGGGCCAGCTCGAGCTCGATGTCTTTGAGAAGCTCGCTATCAACGTCGAGGACAACGTCCTCACCGTTTCCCGTCCCGACGACGAGCGTGAGACCCGTGCCCGCCACGGCCTCACCCGCGCCCTCATCCACAACATGGTTGTTGGCGTTTCCGAGGGCTTCGAGAAGAAGCTCGAGCTCGCCGGCGTCGGCTACCGCGTGCAGCAGAAGGGCAAGAACCTCGAGTTCTCCCTGGGCTTCTCGCACCCCGTGATCGTCGAGGCTCCCGAGGGCATCACCTTCGAGGTTCCCGACAACACCCACGTGAACGTCAAGGGTATCAACAAGCAGCAGGTCGGTCAGATCGCCGCTGAGATCCGCGGCCATCGTCCTCCCGAGCCTTACAAGGGCAAGGGTATCCACTACGTTGGCGAGCACATCCGCCGCAAGCTGGGTAAGGCCGCCAAGTAGTCGTAACCGACTCACTCGCATAAGACCAGCACCCCGTTAGGTGCTGGCAAGATCAACCTTTTTAGGAGTTTACGTATGAACAAGCATAAGGCGAAGCTGGAAGGCCTCAAGCGTCGTCAGCGTCGTGTTCGCGGCAAGGTCTCGGGTACCGCCGAGCGTCCGCGTCTTCGCGTGACCCGTACTAACGCCAACATCTATGCCCAGATCATCGACGACAGCAAGGGCTCCAGCCTGACGCTCGTCTCCGCCTCGACCCTCGAGGCCGAGTTCAAGGGCACCCACACCTCGAACAAGGAGGCTGCGGAGAAGGTCGGTCAGCTCGTTGGCAAGCGCGCCATCGAGGCCGGCATCACCAAGGTCGCCTTCGATCGTGGTGGCCGTATCTACCATGGCCGCGTCAAGGCCCTCGCCGACGGTGCTCGTGCCGCCGGTCTCGAGTTCTAGGAGGTATGTAGCACATGGCTCGTAATCAGAAGCAGCAGCGCGAGGCCTCCGAGTTCGAGGAGCGCGTCGTTTACATCAACCGCGTGTCGAAGACCGTCAAGGGTGGTCGTCGCATGAGCCTCGTCGCTCTCGTCGTCGTTGGCGACGGCAAGGGCAACGTCGGCGTTGGCATGGGCAAGTCCGCTGAGGTGCCCCTGGCCATCTCCAAGGCGTCTCTCGATGCCAAGAAGAACATGTTCCACGTGCCGGTGACCGAGCAGGGCACCATCCCGCACGAGGTTCTCGGCCACTTTGGTGCCGGCCGCATCATCATCAAGCCCGCTGTCGAGGGTACCGGCGTTATCGCCGGCGGCGCTGTGCGTCCCCTCTTCGAGCTTGCTGGCATCAAGAACGTCCTGTCCAAGTCCCTCGGTACCGACAACGGCCTCAACATCATCAAGGCTGCCGTCGAGGGCCTCAAGGAGCTCTCCAGCCCTGAGGACGTCGCGGCTC
>CABUQW010000017.1 GCA_902493895.1 uncultured Collinsella sp.
CCGAGGCAATGCCCCAGGGCTCTTCAAAGTTTTGATGGTGGACCTGACAAGATTCGAACTTGTGACCTCCCGGTTATCAGCCGGACGCTCTAACCAACTGAGCTACAGGTCCATCGCGCAAGGGATATATTAGACGAGTCGTTACGCGCGCGTCAACAACTTTTTTGAAAATCTTTGGGAGGGGTTCGCCCCGGCCGCATGGCGGCACATGAAGTCGCCTGCTCGGACAGTCCCGGCTCGCACGGAGAGCACATTAAGTGCTCTCCGGCTCGTGCGGAACTCGCGATCGACTTCATGTGCCGCCATGCGGCCGGGGCGAACGCGGGTCCAAGATTGTCAAAAAAGCGGTCGGCGCGCAGTGCGCCGACCGCCGATATATGGGGTCTGATAATTTTTACCAGCTAGGGCCTCTTACTCGTCTAGGAGATCTTCTGGCATATCGCTGCCGTCGCCTAGGTCGACTGGGGTTTCTTCGGGGGCGGAGCCGTCTTCTGCGGCTTCACCTTCGGGCTTCTCCTTGGCGGCTGTCATGCGGGCTACGGCGCAGATGCGGTCGTTGTCGTCGACGGTCATCATCTTGACTCCCTGGGTGGCGCGGCCAGTCTGGCTGATCTCGTCGGTCTTGACGCGAATGACCGTCGCGCCCTCCGTCACGATGAATAGCTCGTGCTGCGGGCCCACCGTCTTCATGGCCGCGAGGTTACCCTTACGCTCGGTCATTTGGATGGTGTAGACGCCCTGGCCGCCGCGATTCTGCTCCGGGTAGTCCGCAACCGGCGTGCGCTTGCCGTAGCCGCGCTCGGTGATGACGAACAGATCGCCGTTGCCGTTAGTGACTTCCATGCCCAGAACGCTCACGCCGTCCTTCATACCGATACCGCGAACGCCGCTGGTATCGCGGCCGGTGGCGCGCACCTGCTCCTCGGAGAACATGATCGCCTTGCCCGCGGTGGTAGCCAGGATGATCTTGTCACCCTCGCGAACGCGGCGCACGTTCAGCAGCGCGTCGTCGTCACGCAGGTTGATAGCGATCAGGCCGTCGCGACGGCTGCGGTCGTATGCGCTCATCACGGTCTTCTTGACCATGCCGCTCTTGGTGGCAAACATCAGGTACTCGTCGGCCGGGAACTCGCGGCAGCTGATGACGCTCGCGATCTTCTCGCCCTCCTCGAAGGGCAGAAGGTTGACGATCGCGGTACCGCGCGCCTGGCGCGTACCCACCGGCAGCTCGTGCACCTTCAGGCGATAGACCTTGCCCTTGCTCGAGAAGAACAGCACGTACTCGTGCGTGGACGCGATGAACATCTCGTCGATAACGTCGTCCTCTTTGAGGTTGACGCCCGACACGCCCTTGCCACCGCGCTTCTGGGCACGGTAGGCGGCCACCGGAATGCGCTTGACATAGCCGGTGTGGGTGATGGTCACGACCATGTCCTCGTCGGCGATGAGGTCCTCGACATCCAGGTCCTTCTCAACCTGGCTGATCTCGGTGCGGCGCTTGTCGCCGAACTTCTTGGAGATCTCGCGCATCTCCTCCTTGATGACGCCCAGGATCTTCTCCTCATGCGCCAGCAGGTCCTCGTAGTAGGCGATGGCGCGGCGCAGGCCGTCCAACTCTTCCTGAATCTTGTCGCGCTCCAGGCCGGTCAGGCGGCGCAGCTTCATCTCGAGGATGGCCGTGGTCTGCTCGGGCGTAAAGCCAAAGCGCTCGATCAGGCGGCTGCTGGCCTCGGAGTCGGTCTGCGAGGAGCGGATGATGCTGATGACCTCGTCGATATGGTCAAGGGCCATCAGGTAACCCTCGAGGATATGCGCGCGGGCCTGGGCCTTCTTAAGGTCAAAACGGGTGCGGCGAGTGACGACATCGACCTGGTGGTCGATGTAGTGCTGCAACATCTCGCGCAGGCTCAGGCATTTGGGAACGCCGTTGACGAGCGCCAGGTTGTTGGCGCCGAAGGTCGTCTGCAGCGAGGTGTACTTATACAGGTTGTTGAGCACGACCTGCGGAATGACGCCCTTCTTGAGCTCGATGACCAGACGGATACCCTTCTGGTTGGACTCATCGCGCATATCCGAGATGCCCTCGATGCGCTTGTCGTTGACGAGCTGGGCGATCTTCTCCTGCAGGGTGCCTTTGTTGACCATGTAGGGAATCTCGGTAAAGACCAGGCGGCTGCGACCGGTCTTGGTGGACTCCACGTGCGCCTTGGCACGCACGGTAATGGAGCCGCGGCCGGTCTCGTAACTCTGCTTAATGCCGGCGCTGCCCATGATGATGGCGCCGGTGGGGAAGTCCGGACCGGGCATGATCTGCATGAGCTCGTCGACGGTGGCGTCGGGGTTGTCGATCAGGTAGCAAGTGGCCTCGATCGCCTCGGTGAGGTTATGTGGGGCGATGTTGGTGGCCATGCCGACGGCGATGCCCTGGCTGCCGTTGACCAGCAGGTTGGGGAAGCGCGCAGGCAGTGCCACGGGCTCGGCGAGCGATTCGTCGTAGTTGGGTTGCCAGTCGACGGTATCCTTCTGCAAGTCACGCAGCAGTTCCATGGCGGGCTTTGCCAGACGGCTCTCGGTGTAACGCATGGCCGCCGCGCCGTCGCCGTCGATGTTGCCGAAGTTGCCGTGACCGTCGATGAGCGGTGTGCGCATGGAAAACCACTGCGCCAGGCGGACCATGGCCTCATAGACCGCGGAGTCGCCATGCGGGTGGTACTTACCGATAACTTCGCCGACCGTCCAGGCCGACTTCTTGTGCGGGCGGTTGGGGTAGATGCCGCTCTCGTTCATCGCGTACAGGATGCGGCGGTGCACCGGCTTTAAGCCGTCACGCACGTCCGGCAGGGCGCGCGCTGTGATAACCGACATCGAATACTCGATGAACGACTGCTTCATCTCGCGACCGAACTCCGAAATCTGGAGCTGACCGCCGTTGATATCCTCGCCGGCCGAGGCGCCACGGTCGACTTCGCCAAAACTCTCCTCGAGCTCGCCGTCGTCATCCTCTTCCTCGTCATCATCGACATCGGGGTTATAGGCGTCCGGGTCGCCGTCCTCGCCCTGCTCAGCACGGGCAAGCAGGCGCTTCAGATCATCGGGCATACCGGCATCGCCGGCCTCGCCCGTACCCTCGTTATTGTTGATATCGTCTGCCACGTTACCTCCTCTTAAGCGTCAAGGAAACGCGCGTCATGCGCATGTTTTTCAATGTACTCGCGGCGATAGCCGACCTCGGAACCCATCAGCTCGCGCACGGCGCGGTCTGCCACCACGGCATCCTCGATCGACACGCGCTGCAGGATGCGGGTCTTGGGGTCCATCGTCGTCGAGGCAAGCTGCTTGGGGTCCATCTCGCCCAGGCCCTTGTAGCGCTGGACGGTATAGCCCTTGCGCTTTTTGGTGATCTTGCCGTCCTTGGCCTTGCCGTCCTCGTCGTTATCGTCGGGGTTCAGGCCCAGGCTCTGGATGGTGTCGCGCAGGATCTCGTCTTCGGGCTGGCGGCCGTTGGGATACACGTAGTGAATCTTGTTGCGCACCTTAATGCCAAAGATGGGCGGGCAGGCGACATAGACGTAGCCGGCATCGATCAGCGGACGCATGTACTTGTAGAAGAACGTCAGCAGCAGGATGCGGATATGTGCACCGTCGACGTCTGCATCGGTCATGATGATGATCTTGTGGTAGCGCGCCTTGGTGATATCGAAGTCGCCGTCGCCGCCGGCACTCGTCGTGACGCCGCAGCCGATCGCGGTAATCAATGACTGGATGGTGTCACTCGAGAACGCGCGATGGTCACCAACGCGTTCGACGTTCAAAATCTTGCCGCGCAGGGGCAGAATCGCCTGGATGTCTCGGCGACGGCCGTCCTTGGCTGAACCGCCTGCCGAGTCACCCTCTACGATGAAGAGCTCGGTCAGCTCGGCATCGCGCACCGAGCAGTCGGCGAGCTTACCGGGCAGGGACGCCGTCTCGAGCAGGCTCTTGCGACGGGTCGCTTCGCGCGCCTTGCGGGCGGCGTTGCGGGCCTTGCATGCCTGCTGGGCCTTCTTGACGATCTCGCGAGCGGGCTTGGGATGCTCCTCGAGGTAATCGGCGAGGCCGTCGGTCACGATCTTGAGCGTCAGCGCGCGCATATAGGAGCTGCCGAGCTTGGCCTTGGTCTGGCCCTCAAATTGCGGGTCGGGCAGCTTGACCGAGATAACGGCCGAAAGGCCCTCGCGCACATCGTCGCCGGTCAGGTTGGCGTCTTTTTCCTTGAGCAGGTTCTGCTTGCGCGCGTAATCGTTGATCACGCGGGTGAGCGCGGTGCGGAAACCCTCAAGGTGCATACCGCCTTCGGGGGTGTAGATGTCGTTGGCAAACGACATGACGTTCTCGCCGTAACCGCTATTCCACTGCAGGGAAACCTCGACCTCGCCCATCTTGGCCACAGGTGCGTCCGGGTCCGATTTGCCCTCGATGTAGATGGGCTCCTTAAAGGCCTCGGGGACGTCCTTGCCCTCGTTGAGGAACTTGACGAAGTCGATGATGCCGCCCTCGTAGCAAAACTCCTCCACGTGGGGAGTCGCCTCGCGCTCGTCGGTCAGCACGATTTTGAGGTTCTTATTGAGGAACGCCGTCTCCTGCAGACGGTTGTGCAGCGTATCGAAATCGTAAATGCAGGTCTCGAAGATCTCGTCGTCGGGCCAGAAGGTGACGGTGGTGCCCGTCGAATCCGAGGTGCCCACGACCTCCATCTTCTTGACGGTCTTGCCGCGCGAGAACTCCATCTCGTAGGTGTTGCCGTCGCGACGAACCTGAACGACCACACGCTTGGACAGTGCGTTGACGACGGAGATGCCAACGCCGTGCAGGCCGCCCGAAACCTTATAGGCCGAATTATCGAACTTACCGCCGGCGTGCAAGATCGTCATGACGACCTCGAGCGTCGGAATCTTTTTAACAGGGTGCTCGTCGACGGGGATGCCGCGCCCGTTGTCGACGACCGTGATGGAGTTGTCGGCGTGGACCGTCACCTGGATCTCGGTGCAGAAACCGGCCATGGCCTCGTCGACGGAGTTGTCAACGATCTCCCACACCAGGTGATGCAGACCGCTGGCGCTCGTCGAGCCGATATACATGCCCGGGCGCTTACGAACGGCCTCGAGACCTTCGAGAATCTTAATCTCGCCGCCATCGTAATCGTTTTCGTTTGCCACACGTCCTCCTTCAGTCAAGAAAATGTGTACAGCCTTTCTAGTTTATCGTAAAAAAATACCCTCGGGAACGAGGGTATTTGGCTCTACAAGGCCACCAGATGCGATTTAAGGCTCTTTTTTGCTTTGCACGCCCTTGGCCCACTCGGCGCTGGCTCTCATGGCGTTCTCGAGGGCCTCGCGCAGTTTTTGGTCTTCGATGGGCGCCACTTGGCACTCAATCTCGGTGCGCTCGGCCTCACTGAGGTCGGCGTGCGGAGCCGGCGGGCGCTCGGTCGTCGCCGGGCGCAGGCGCTCCTTGGCGGCGGGTGGCGTGTGGCCGGGCGCGGTGGTTTTGAACACCAGGCCGTCCACATGCGCACCGGCGCGCTCCATGCGCGCGCGAATGATCTCGCGCAACAGCGTCATTTCCTGCGTCCACGAGGGCGAGTCGAGATACACCAGCAGCTCATTGGACTCGGGCAGGTAGCGCAGGCCCGTCACATGCCGTCCCTCGCGCGTGCCCGAGCACACCGCGTTCCACGCACGATAGACCGCGCGCGACTCCTCGGCAGCCTCCATCTGCGCGCGGCGCTCAGGCGTCGCGGCCGCCAGGATGCGCTGGCGCTCTGCGTTTAAAAACCCACTGAAGGCGACCGTTTCGCTCTCGCGCTCGTAATTAGCACGTCTCACCCATGCTCACCACCTTGGCTCGATCAAGCAGATCATCGGTAAAGTACCCCAGGTTGGTCGTGGTTATGACCGTCTGGATATCATCGCCGATCAGCCGCAGGAAAGCACCGCGACGCTCGCCGTCGAGTTCGCTCATCACGTCGTCCAAAAGCAGCAATGGGGCGGTGCCCAGGACATCGCGAGCCACGACCACCTCCGCCACCTTCCAGGCTAGAACCAACGTTCGCTGCTGACCTTGGCTGGCAAATGAACGGGCGGAGCGACCCGCCACGGTAAACTCAATCTCATCGCGATGCGGTCCCACCAGCGTCACGCCGCGGCGAATTTCCTCGTCGGCGTGCTCATCAAGGGCAGCCAGCATGCGCTCGTACGCCCAGCCCTTCAGCTCTTCGCGATCCTCGACCTGGGGCAAATCCCCCAGTGTGGACGTATAGGTCACGTTGGCAGCCTCACCGGACGCCACTTGCCCGTAGGCAGTGCGCAGATGGCCCGCCAGCCGGTCGAGCAGGGCCAACCGGTGCACGAGCAGAGCCGAGCCCGCGCGGGCAATCGAATCGTTCCACGCGCCGAGCATCTCGCGGCAGCACCAGGTCTCCTTGAGTAAGGCGTTACGCTGGGTCACGCAGCGCCCATAGGTGCTCGCAAGATCGGCATAGCGTGCGCTCAGTTGCATGCCAAAGTCATCGAGGGCGGCGCGACGCACACTGGCGCCTCGCTTAACCATGTCCAGATGGTCGGGGCAAAACAGCACGCTCGGCAGAACCCCGCGCACACCGGCGGCAGAACATCTCTTGCCGTTGCGGCTAAACGAGCGCTTACCGTCCCCCGCGCTCAATCCCATATCAAGCACGCGGCCGTCGCCCTCGAGCCTCAGCTCGACCTTGCACGAGCCCACGCCGTCATGGACGAGCTCGGCTGCGGTCGGATGCCTAAACGAGGCGCCGCTCGTCAGCAGCTGCAGCGCCTCTATGAGATTGGTCTTTCCCGCTGCGTTGGGTCCCGCAAGTATCGTCACGCCCTCGTCCAGGGCAAGGCGATAGCTATCGAAGCTGCGGTAGTGCGCGACGGAAAGATCGCGGGCGAATATGGTCATAGGGCGGTTGCTAGATGCGGACCGGCATGACCAGGTACAGGTAGTTGATCTTGTCGTAGGACTTGAAGATGCCCGCCTGCGAGTAGCTCTTGAGCTCCAGCGTGATCTCCTTCTCCTTGGACAGGGCATTGAGGCAGCCGAAGATGTAGTGGTAGTTGAAGGCGATGGTGCCCGACTCGCCCTCGGCCTCGACATCGATCGTCTCCTGCGCAAGGTCCTGGTCATTGGAAATGGAGGACAGGCCCATCTGCCCGTTCTCGACATCGATCTCGAACTTGACGGCGGGGTTGGCGCTCGCGATAACGGCCACGCGCTTGAGGGCGGCGTTAAAGGCGGCGACGTCGATCTTGACGCTCGTCACGCACGAATCGGGGATGAGCTGTTTGTAGTTGGGGTACACGCCCTCGATGCGGCGCGACACGTAGGTGGTGTTGCCGGCCTCAAAGACGACCTGGGTGTCGGTAGCTCCGATCATGATGGTCGCCTGGCTGGCCATGATGTTCAGTGCGTCGTTAAAGGCGTCGGCCGGAACGTTGAGTTCAAAGGAGCCCTCGAGGGTCGAGGTCTCGACCTGCGTATCGCACACGGCCAGGCGGAAGGAATCGGTCGCCACCAGGCGCACGGTGTTGTTCTCGACCTTCATGTGCACGCCACCCAGGATGGGGCGGGCCTTGTCGGTTGAGGTGACGCGCCACACGCGGCTGACCATCTCGGACAAGATATCGGTCGGCAGCTCCACGGCGCTCTCGATGGCATAGGCCGGAAACTCGGGGAAGTCATTGGCATCGAGCGTGTTCAGGCGGAACGAGCTCTTCTCGCAACCAATCAGCACCTGGCGCTCGGACAGCTCAAAGGTGACCGGGGCATCGGGGAGGGTCTTGGTGATATTGGAGAGCATCTTACAGGGGATAACCATCTCGCCCTCTTCTTCGACATGCGCCGCGATGCGATGACGGATCGAGATGGTGTAGTTAGAGGTCTGGAATTCCAAGATGCCGTCTTGTGCCTTGACGAGCACGCCCGACAGGATGGGAAGGGTGGATGCCGAAGCGACACCCTTCATAACGACGCCGATGGCTTGTGTGAGCGAGCTCTGGCTGACGGTGAACTTCATCTTTTAATACCTTTCTATAGATATAAATATCTTAATAATAGTAATAGCACTGACGAAACTGTTGATTACTCCCAAAGACGCAGGTCAGACCCAGAAAGAGAATCGACAGCAACCTGTGTGCAACAGGGGTGGTTTTCCACGTTCAAAACCTGCGCAAAACTTTTCATCACCGCGGTTTGGGTTTTAGACACCTTATGCCCGTGGTTTCGACAAGTTTTCAACAGGTGTCTCTATTTCCCTACGAGCGCAGTGTAATTTTATCGCGCAGCGACTTGAGGTCTTCGGTGACGGCGCGGTCTTCCTGGATCATCTTCTGGACCTTTTTGTAGCTCGTGCTGACGGTCGAGTGGTTGCGGTTGCCAAATTCGGCGCCCACCGCCGTGGTCGTCATCTCGCACATCTCGATGGCCAGATAGATGGCAATGTGGCGTGCCTTGGCGATATTGGCGTTGCGTCGCGGGCCGATGAGCTCCTCGTGCGTCACGCCGTACTGCTCTTCAATGACGGACTGAACCGTCTGGACGTTGATTTTTTTGGCCGATGTGTCGAAGTACTGGCTGGCAATGGCGTCGATATCGTCAAAGGTGAGCTCCCCGCCCTCGCGCTCGCGGTCGCCCGCCTCGCCGGCGCAGCGCTCGCAAAAGCTCTCGAGTTCGCGAATGTTGGTGCCCGACACCTCTGCCATGTGTTTAAAGTGCTCGTCGGTCAGGTGCCCGCCGTCGCCCCCATAGGCTGCCAGCAGCGAGTCGTCGCCTGCCTCGGGAGCGGCGACGATGGTGTTCTCGTAATAGCGCTGCAAGATCTTGTATTTCATCTCGTAGCTGGGCTCTGCGACCAGGCAGAGCATGCCGGCGTTGAAGCGGCTGGTCAAACGCTCGTCCATGCTCAGGTCCTTGGGGGCGCGGTCTGCCGCGATGACGACCTTCTTGTTGTTGCGGATGAACTCGTCCATGAGCTGGAAAAAGTAGTCCACGCTCGCGCGCTTGCCGATGATGTTTTGGATGTCATCGATGATGAGCACGTCCACGCCGTGGTACGCCTGCATGATGGGGGCGTTGCTCTTCTTTTGGCGGTCGAACTCGGTCATCAGGTCGTCCAGATATGCCTGGGAGTTGGCATACTTGACCTTGATCTCGGGCGACTTCTCGGCGAGCTCGTTTTTGATAGCGAGCAACAGGTGGGTCTTGCCCAGGCCCGATTTGCCGTAGATGAACAGTGATGTGCATGTGCCGCGCTCGTCCGCGAGGGCGGCAAACTTGAGTGCCGAGCGATAGGCATGGCTGTTCTCGGGGCCGTAGACAAAGTTCTCAAAGGTAAATTTTGAGTTCGCGGCGAGCGGGGCTCCATCCGTATTCTGCTCGGCCGGCACGGTCGGTGCTGGCACGGGTGAAGCGGGGGTCGCAGCTTGCGTGGATTTAGTCGGCGCTCCGCCCTTCATCTGGTTCATCATGCGACGAAAATCATCGGCCGAGAGCGTGTTCTTGATTGCAATGCCCGAATCCGCGCCCGCCGCTGCGTCGTGAGCGATGGGCATGTGCGTGACGGGTGCGTTCGTTGACGTCGCTGCCGCGGTCGGCAACGGTGCCATGGTTTCACGGGAAACATCGCTGTGCTGGTGCTCGATTGTCGGCACGTCGCCTGCGGAGGCCGGCACCGCCGGGGAAGCAGCGGGAGCCGTGGCGGGCGCCGTCGCGGCAGCGGATTCCGTCGCGGCGCCTTGCGGTGCCACGATGTCGAGCGCAATCGGTGCAAAGGCGATTTCTTCCAGATAGGCCTCAATGGTTGGCTGATGCTTTTTGAGCTGCGCGATGGCAAAGCGCGAGGGGGCCTCGATCGTGAGCGTATCTTCGGTCAGGCTTATGGCGCGCGATTGCCCCAGCATGTTGATGAGGCGTGCATCTTGGCCGTCGCGCTGGCAAAAGGCGATGGCATCCCCCAGGATGATGCTTGCTTCCTCGTCCACTGTCTCTCCCGTTCTTTAGCCCTGAGCTCGCACGCGAGCGGCGCCGAGTTCGGTCAGATGGTATTTCTGGCCATGCTTGATGACCAAGCCGGCCTGCGCCAAGTCATTGAGCGTGCGTGACCAAGTGGGGGCCGAGTTTCCAAACGCCCTCGCCAGATCGGTTGCACCGCACGCTTGATTTTGCGCCAGATAGCCCAGCGCGGCGTTGCCGCGATCGCTTACGAACACGTCCGGTTGTGGCTGCGCATACTGATTTGCTGCATTAGGATACATCATTTGAGCTGCTGGTTGTTGAGAACTCTGCATCGGCGGCATTTGCTGTTGAAAACTTTGAGGCCACTGTTGGTAAGGATGCGGAGGCATCTGCTGGGCCCAGGGGTTGTACTGCTGCTGCGGCATCTGCTGGTACGGCTGCTGATATCCCTGCTGGTACTGCTGCGGGAACTGCTGGCCATACCCCAGTGACGGCATCTGCTGATATGGATATCCCTGTTGGTACGGCTGATAGCCCATTTGCTGGCCACCCGGCGCCCCCGTCGCCTGCTGCATTGCTGCTGCATCCTGATCCGCCAGCGGCATGGTCTCTGGCGTGTTTGGCGGCATCGACATCGATGCCGCCCGGGGTTCTTGTGTAGGTAGCATTCCGGGCTGCTGCATCTGTCCCACGGGGGGCTGCATCTGCTGCGTTGCCATGGGCTGCTGCGCAAAAGCTCCCGGCAGGGGATATGTGGGCTGTTCCGTCTCGGGCCGCACGGCAGCGCCACGTCCGCCGGCACGCTCGATTTCCTGCACGCGTTTAGGGTTCAGGCTTACCGTAACCACGGTGCCGTTGCCCATGTTGTCCTCGATGGATACGGCACCGCCGGCGTTTTCCAAATACTCCTGCACCATGGGAAACCCTGCTCCGGTTCCACGGATATAGCGCTTCATCTTGCTGTTTGCGCTGGTAACGCCAAAGTCGAAAGCGCGTTCCTTGTCGTCGATGCCTGGTCCTTGATCGGCAAAGCGGATGGTGTCTCCGCCGTCCAGAATCGAGATGATGGGCTCTGCAAAGTGCGCGTGGATAAAGTTTTCGACAATCTCGCGGATGACCATGAGCGAGATATGGCCGCCTTGTTCTTTCATGCACTGGTAGACGGTGTTGGTCGTCTCTTCCAAATACGTGCGGACATCTTGCGGATCAATGACGATCACACGCGGTGTCGACAGCATGTCGTCATAGACGGCGATGCGCGCGGCGTACATGGCTTTTGGCGCCTGTGTTGTCGTCTGTTCACCTTCGTCACGCTCTTCGCGCACGCCGGTGATGTGCTCGTTGTCGGGTGCCGGGTCTCCGGAATCGACCATGGTGTAAAAGTCGTCAGACATGCCGCTCGCAATCTTCCAAAAGGTTTCGAACAAATAGTAGCTCACCGTGCAATGTTTCTCATCTTTCGACAAACTTTCAAAACCCGTTGAAAACTTTGGAAAACGGACGAAAAGTTCTCAACATTGCCAACATGACCTGTTGAAAACTCGATGAAATATCGTGAAAAGTTGTCATGCACCGCTAAATCGAGCTTGGCTTATGGGGGAACCGTGTGAACTGCGCAACCTTTTACCTTTGATTTCTTGACATTTGAACATTGATTTCCCTACAATCTTCAAGCTCACGTGTCTATATCTGCGTCCGCGTCCCCGCGGACACTCGAAATGCAGCAGGAGGAACTTAAGATGAAGCGTACGTATCAGCCTAATAAGCGTAAGCGTGCCAAGACCCATGGCTTCCGTGCCCGTATGGCCACTAAGGGTGGTCGTGCCGTGCTCGCCCGTCGTCGTGCCAAGGGCCGCAAGCGTCTCACTGTCTAGCAGCGATACACACATCTCGCATGAAGACTATTAAGTCTCGGCAAGATTTCGAGCATGTGTTCAGTCAGGGGCGTCGTTTCAATCACCCTCTGATTCGAATGACCATATGTGAATCGGTTGGCGAAGGCGACTCCGGAAGGGTCGCCTTCGTTGGTGCTAAGCGACTCGGTTGTGCCGTCGTGCGCAACCGATCTAAGCGTGTGATGCGCGAGGCCGCCCGCAGCTGCGGATTTCCCGTTGCGGGTTATGACATCATCTTGTTTGCAACTCCCAAGACGAGGGTTTCCTCGCCGCAGGAGATGGACAAGGCGTTGCGTTCGCTTATGAAGCGCGCCGGCGTTGCCGGGGAGGAGCGATGAGCAATCACGTTTTGCGACGTGTTGCCATCGCTCCTATTCGCATATATCAACAGGTTATTTCGCCCTTATTGCCTGACGCCTGCATTTATTACCCAACGTGCTCGCAATACGCCATCCAGGCGATTGAGAAGCACGGTGTTTTGAGAGGCTGCTGGCTTGCCGTGAGGCGCATCGCTCGCTGCAATCCCCTGCACGTCGGCGGTTATGACCCTGTGCCCTAGCGGGCACTCGCTATCGGAGGAAAACTTACATGTGGGATTGGATCGTTAACATCCTTTTCGAGCTGCTCAAGCTCATCCAGACCTTTGCGGTCGACTGGGGCCTGTCCATCATCATTCTGGTGGTCATCATCCGTCTGCTGCTGACGCCGCTTATGCTCAAGTCGACCAAGTCGACGGCTCGCATGCAGGTGCTGCAGCCCAAGATGCTCGAGATCCAGGAGCGCTATGCCGACGATCCCCAGCGTCAGGCCGAGGAGATGCAGAAGTTCTACAGCGAGAACAAGTTCAACCCCATGGCTGGCTGTCTGCCGCTGCTGATTCAGATGCCTATCCTGTTCGCCCTGTTTACATTGCTGCGCAACCTGCCGCAGTACTTTAACGACGGCACGTTCTCGTTCTTCAACATCCTGCCCGACCTGACCACCACGCCGAGCGCTTCCTTTGCCGATGGCTTTATGGTTGCACTGCCTGCGCTGGTTTGCCTGATCCTGTTTGCCGTCCTGACCCTGATTCCGCAGCTCTATATGTCGCGCAACCAGACCGGCCAGCAGGCTCAGAGCATGCGTATGATGGCCGTTGTCATGACGGTCATGATGCTTTGGATGGGCTGGAGCCTTCCCGTTGGTGTTCTGCTGTACTACGACGTCTCGTCTGCTTGGCAGGTTATCCAGCAGATTTTTGTGACGCAGAAGGTCATCGACAAGGCGAAGGCCGATGAGGAGGAGCGTCTTAAGAACGCGCCGCTGCAGGTTGAGGTCACTCGTCGAGAGAAGAAGCCGCGCCCGCACAAGAAGAAGTAGTCGGGATATCAATCTTATTTAGGTACCTAACTTTTGGAGTACGTTATGTCTGAAGAGATCATCGAGGATATGCTTGAGGAGGTTGCCCCGCAGGTCGCGGGCGATTATCCCGAGATTGCACAGCGCTACAAGGCTGGTGAAGAGCTGACCGATGAGGAGCTCGACACCATTGCCGATGTTGCGATTTCCATCCTGCGTTCCATCCTTTCGCACTTCGATGCCGCCAACTCTCCTATCGATGAGTATGAGGGCGACGAGGGTGAACTGATTTTGGATGTAACGGCTCCCGACCTTGCTGTTCTCATTGGCCGTCATGGTCGCACCCTTGATGCCCTTCAGGTTATGTTCTCTTTGCTGGTGAGCCGCAAGCTTGGCTTTAGGTATCCGGTTGTAGTGGACGTCGAGGGATACAAGAGCCGCCGTCAGGACAAGGTTGCCTCCATGGCTCAGTCTGCTGCCGAGCGCGCCATCCGCACTCACAAGAGTGTTTCGCTTCCGCCCATGAATGCCTACGAGCGCCGACTGGTTCACATTGCACTACGTGGCAATGATGCGGTCGATACTCATTCTGAGGGTTCTGACCCTGATCGCCATGTAGTGATTGTTGCTCGATAATCTACTCGAGCTTATGCTAAGGGGACGTGGTTTCCACGTCCCCCTTTTTTGTCAAAAGTTCTCGATACACTGATTTTTGTCAGAAAGGAGCTTTCGTTGTTAGTACTTACTGATCAGCAGGCTGACGAGATGTTGAGTCGTCTAACTTCCTATTGCAAAGAGTATTCCTTGAGCGTAACTGATGTTGAGCTGAGGAAATGTATCCAGCATTTGGATTTGGTTCTTGAAACAAATAAGACAACCAATCTCACCCGTATTCTTAACGTAGAAGATGCTGTAGTACTTCATATCCTCGACTCACTTGTTTTGCTCCCCTATATCAATAAGGCTCCTGAGGGAGCTTTGCTCGATATGGGAACAGGTGCGGGCTTCCCTGGTATTCCATTAACCATAACCACGCATCGTAAAGCTACTTATATTGACTCTGTTGGCAAGAAGGTTGATGCTGTTATTTCCTTTGTCCATGCTCTTGGATTGAAACATGCTCATGCGGTTCATGATCGTCTTGAAGAATATGCTCGAAGCCATAAGAAGCAGTTCTCTGTTGTAACCGCCCGCGCACTGGCCCCTCTACCGATTCTTGTTGAGTATGCGGCTCCGTACCTCAAGGATGGAGGGCTATTTGTTATCACCAAGGGCAATCCTTCGGATGAGGAGCTTGCTTCTGGCATGTCAGCTGCAAAGATTTGCGGCTTCACTTTGCTTCTGAATGACGCTATCGATTTGCCTGAGGGCCTGGGCCACAGGGAGTTCATTGTTCTTAAGAAGAGTCATCCAGCATCCGTCTCATTGCCTCGTGCAAATGGCATGGCAAAGAAGAATCCGCTTGCCTAGATGTTTCACGTGAAACATAATGGATACTAACAACTTGCGGTGTTTCACGTGAAACATGGCGGTTGATATCGAATCGGAATGTTTCACGTGAAACATCCTCCGTTTGACAGCTTTAATAACCACCAGGAGGGACCGTGGGATTTCGCGACGTTAAGCGTTCTAAGAGCGCAAAAGACACGCGTATCATTGCAATCATCAATCAAAAAGGCGGCGTCGGTAAGTCAACGACGGCTGTAAACCTTGCAGCAGCACTGGGTGAGCAGGGTCGTAAGACACTGATTGTCGATTTTGATCCGCAAGGAAACAGCACTAGCGGATTTGGAATTGAAAAAGAAGACCTTGATCACTGCATCTATGATGCATTGTTGAATGATGTGCCGGCAGAATCGCTTGTTCTTGATACAAATTGCAAAAAGGTATTCGTAATTCCGGCTACAATTCAGCTTGCAGGCGCGGAAATTGAACTCGTAAGCGCAATTGCTCGTGAAACCCGTCTCAAAGATTTGCTTGAGCCGATTCAGGACGAGTTCGATTTTATTTTCATTGACTGTCCCCCTTCGCTCGGCCTGCTTACTATCAACGCCTTGACCGCAGCAGACAGCGTTTTGATTCCGATCCAATGCGAGTATTATGCACTTGAGGGCGTTACGAAGCTGCTCGAGTCAATGAAGATGGTCAAATCACGTCTGAACAAGGGCTTAGACACCTATGGCGTGCTTATGACTATGTATGACTCGCGTACTTCTCTGTCGAATCAGGTTGTTGAGGAGGTTCAATCGTACTTTGGTGACAAGGCGTTTAAAACGCTGATCCCCCGTACGGTTAAAATCTCCGAAGCTCCGTCTTTTGGAGAACCGGTAATTACCTATGCACCTCAAAATAAGGGTGCAAAAGCGTATATGAACCTTGCAAAAGAGGTGATCAAGCGTGCCTAGTGCAAAGAAACGTGGCGGATTGGGACGTGGACTCAATGCTTTGGTCTCAGAGGCCGAGTATGAGACCGGTGGTTCGGCTGCATCCGCTTCAAAGGCTGCATCTGAAACGAAACTACCTATTGAGGATATTGTTCCCAACCCTAACCAGCCGCGAATTCACTTTAACGAAACTGAACTTCGCGAGTTGAGCGAGTCAATCCAAGAACATGGCGTTTTGCAGCCGCTATTGGTTCGCAAGCATGGAAACGGCTATGAGATCATCGCTGGTGAGCGTCGTTACCAGGCGTCGAAGCTTGCTGGTCTTGAGGAGCTGCCTGTCATCATTAAAGATGTTAATGATGAAGAGATGCTTGCTCTTGCTCTTATCGAAAACCTTCAGCGTTCTGATTTGAATCCCGTCGAAGAGGCTAAAGGCTATCGCCAGCTTATCGATGCCAGCGGTATGACCCAGGAAGCATTGTCGAGGGCAGTCAGCAAGTCACGCTCTGCAATTACAAACTCGCTACGCCTTCTCGATCTCCCCGAAGTTGTTCAGCAGATGATTTTTGAGGGCAAACTTACTGCTGGTCATGCACGTGCGATTCTTGCAGTTCCCTATGAGGATGCACGAATTCGACTTGCTGAGAAGGTTGTTGCAGAGGGTCTTTCCGTCAGGGCGACAGAAAATCTTGCTCCGTTGTTTTCTGCCGGAGAGACACCTAAGACGCCGAGGCCTGCAACGCCTCAATCTTTTAAAAAGGCTGCCCGTGTGCTTCGTCAGGTTTTTAATACCAACGTGCGCGTGAAGAGCTCGCGTGGAAAGAATAAGATTGAGATTGAGTTTAAAGACGAGGAAGAGCTCTCTCGTATTCTTGGCGAAATGATTCAGTTTGATCAAGGAGGCCAAGATGAGGAATAAGATTTTAACAGCGATTGCATTGGCTACGACTGTCGTGGCTGGTGCCTTTGCTGGCTATAAGATCGCGACAGACGATGAACTGCGAGGTCGTTTGCTTCGAGGCGCGCAAGATATCGTCGATACTTCCAAGAAGAAAATGGATGTTATGACGGAAGATGTTGCCATGCGTACGGCTCAGGTAACAAAGAATCCCAAGATTAATCAAGGTTGGGTTAGCAACCAATGGGAAAATGTAGGCTATTAGGTACCTAACAATTACCTGCTATATTTTGAAGGGTCCTTGTCTGGTTCACGAGACAAGGACCCCTTATTTTGGCCGTAGAAAATAGGGCAGGTAGCAGCTGATTCAAAATTAAGGCCAATAAATGAAACGGCCCCGGTCGCATATCCTGCAACCGGGGCCGTTCGATGTTTCACATGAAACGTCTTGGAGTGCGACTCCCCTATGCGTTCTTCTGAACTTTGAAGCGCTGCTTCAGCTGTCCGCAAGCGGCGTCAATATCGTTACCACGGGAGTTACGAATCGTGGTCTCGATGCCACGGGACTCAAGACGACGCTGAAGATCCTCAACCTTATGAATCGGCGACGGTTTGAGCGGGCTGCCCTCGATGTCGTTAAGCTGAATGAGGTTAACGTGGCACAGCGTTCCCTCGCAGAAGTCGCAGAGCGCCTGCATCTCGGGATTCGTATCGTTGACGCCTTCGATCATGGCATACTCGTAGGTCGGGCGGCGGCCAGTCTTCTCGGTGTAGAGCTGAAGCGCCTCGTGAAGGCGAAGCAGCGTGTACTTCTTAACACCGGGCATGAGCTTATTGCGCGTCGACTGGATGGCGGAATGCAGGGAAACGGCAAGCGTGAACTGCTCGGGGATGTCGGCAAATTTACGAATACCGGGAATAACGCCGCTGGTAGAGACGGTGAGGTGACGAGCGCCGATACCGATGCCATCGGGGTCGTTGAGGATTCGCAGCGCCTTGAGAACCTCGTCGTAGTTGGCAAACGGCTCGCCCTGGCCCATGAAGACGACGCTCGTGGCGCGCTCGCCAAAGTCGTTGGATACATGAAGTACCTGGTCGACGATCTCTTGAGCGGTCAGAGAGCGCTTGAGGCCGTTGAGACCGGTAGCGCAAAAGGCACAGCCCATGCCGCAGCCTGCCTGGGTGGAAACGCAGACGGAAAGCTTGTTACGACGGGGCATGCCGACAGTCTCGACGGAAACGCCGTCGTGGTACTCGAGCAGATACTTGCGAGAGCCATCTTTGGAAACCTGCTTGGTGAGTTCAGTCGGCGTGTCAAAGGCAAAAGCCTCTTTAAGCTGCTCGCGGAAAGCCTTGGGAAGGTTGGTCATGTCGTCGAACGAACAAACGTTCTTCTCGAAGACCCATTCGATGAGCTGCTTCGCGCGGAAGGCGGGCTGGCCAAGCTCGGCCACAAGCTCGCGAATATCGTTTTGGCTCAAGTCGCGAATGTCCTGAGATTTAGTCCTGGGATTCATGGAAGCCTTTCGATTTTGGGGAAACGTAGAGGGTATCGCTACAATATGGTATCAGCTGCAGAAATTATAGAGGAGGAGTCTGCCCATGCCGGGTAAAAGCCTAGAGAACATGCACGTAGCGGTCTTGGCGGGCGGTCATTCCGCTGAGCGCGAGATCTCGCTCAATTCGGGAAAGAACGTTGTAGTGGCACTGAAGGAAGCCGGCTACGCCTCGGTGGAGCTGCTTGATACGGCCGCTGATGACTTTATGGTAACCATGGCGACCGGCGGCTTTGACGTGGCGTTTATCGCCATGCACGGTGCCGGCGGCGAGGATGGCGCCATGCAGGGCGCCATGGAGACCCTGGGTATCCCCTACACGGCCTCGGGCGTGCTTGCCAGCGCCTGCGGTGCCGACAAGGAGGTCTCTAAGCTCCTGTACGCCAAGGCGGGCATTCCCATTGCCCCCGGCCTTGCGCTCGAGGTGGGCGATGAAGTCGATATCGATCATATCGTCGAGGTTTGTGGTGAGCGCTGCTTTGTGAAGCCGGCCGTCAACGGTTCCAGCTATGGCATTTCCCTGGTCCATGAGCCCTCCGAGCTGCCCGCGGCAATCGCCAAGGCGTTTGAGTACGGCGACAAAGTGCTGGTCGAGAAGTGCATCGAGGGTACCGAGATCACCGTTGGCGTATACGGCGAGGATGACGTGCGCGCCCTGCCGATTGTCGAGATCCGTAAGCCCGAGGACTGCGAGTTCTACGATCTGGACGTGAAATATGTCGACCCTACGGACATCCATCGTATTCCGGCGCAGATTTCACCCGAGAACTATGCTCGTGCCCAGGAGCTTGCCTGTGCCGCTCACAAGGCCCTCGGTTGCCTGGGCATCTCGCGCAGCGATTTTATCGTGAGCGAGGACGGCCCCGTTATCCTCGAGACCAATACCATTCCCGGCATGACCGATACGTCGCTGTATCCGGATGAGATCCGCCACACCGACGACATGACGTTCCCGCAGGTCTGTGACAGCCTGATCCGTATGGGTCTTCGTCGAGCGGGCATTGCATGCTAATCGAGGACGCGGTTTCGTCAGGAACGCCGCAGTTTGTCATCGACTCCTATGCCACGCTTGCCGAACGCGCCAAAACGCAGTCCTTCGGCCTTATCGAGGAAGATGTGATTGTCCTCGATACCGAGACCACAGGTCTTTCGGTGCAGGACAACGAGCTGATCGAGATCTCGGCGGCCCGTCTTTCGGGCCGCGAGATCGTCGACCGCTTCGATACCTTCGTACATCCCAAGCAGCTAATTCCTGCCGAGATTACCGAGCTCACGAGCATTACAAATGCCGATGTGGCAGATGCCCCGTCGGCCGTTGAGGCCGTCGCCGCTCTCGCCGATTTTGTCGGTGGTTGCCCGGTGATCGCACATAACGCCACGTTCGACCGCTCGTTTATCGAGTCGGTCAAAGGCGGCGTCAACGTGAGCGATATCTGGATCGATTCGCTGGCGCTGTCGCGCATCGCGCTTCCGCGCCTGGCCTCGCACAAGCTGTCTTTTATGGCCGATCTGTTTGGCTGTGACTCGGTATCACACCGTGCCAATGCCGACGTCGACGCCCTGTGTGGCGTATGGCGCGTGTTGCTCGTGGCGCTCACCGACTTGCCTCAGGGCCTTATGGCGCGCCTAGCCGACATGCATCCGGATGTGCCTTGGTCCTATCGTCCTATCTTCTCATTCTTGGCAGGGCAGAACCCTGGTTCTATCTTCTCTCTCAGCGCCGCTCGTGCTAACGTTCTCAAGGCCGATCGCGCCGACGATCGGGTGGACGCCGACGAACTGCCGGTCCTCAAGATGCCGAGTCGTGAGGAGATTGAGGCAGACTATGCGCCAGGTGGCCTGGTCAATCGCATGTATCCCACCTACGAGCCGCGTGATGAGCAGATCGCGATGGCGCTCGAGGTCCGCGATGCGCTGGTCACGGGCACTCATCGTGTAATTGAGGCGGGCACAGGCGTCGGCAAATCGATGGCCTACCTGGTGCCTTTTGCCGAGGCAGCGCGCCGTAACAACATCACGGTTGGTATTGCGACCAAATCGAACAATCTTGCCGACCAGCTCATGTACCATGAGCTGCCAAAACTTGCCGAGCAACTGGACGGTGGTCTGTCATTTTGCGCTCTCAAGGGCTATGACCACTATCCGTGCCTGCGCAAGCTTGAGCGCATGAGCCGAGGCCAGGTCGAGATTACCACCAAGCGCGATCCGGCGGACACGCTCACGGCGGTCGCGGTCATTATGGCGTACGTCTGCCAATCAGCCGATGGCGACCTCGACTCGCTCGGCATTCGGTGGCGCAGCGTCAACCGTCCCGACTTTACGACGGCCTCGCGCGAGTGTGCTCGTCGCCTCTGCCCGTTTTTCCCTGATAAATGTTTGGTCCACGGCGCTCGCCGTCGTGCGGCGCATGCCGATGTGGTGGTCACCAACCATTCCCTGCTGTTCCGCAATGTCGCGGCCGAGGGCAGGATTTTACCTCCGATTCGTCATTGGGTAATCGACGAGGCCCATTCCATCGAGCGCGAGGCGCGCCGTCAGTGGGCGCGCGTGGTGTCGGCGGACGAATCACGCGTTCTGTTTGAGCGCCTGGGTGGCTCGAGCGCCGGCGCGCTAAGCCAGGTTTCCCGTGATTTGGCAACCTCCGAGGGCTCTACGCTCTATCTGGGCCTTACTGCCAAGGCGACGTCGACGGTTGCGCGCGCGAGCATGGCAATCGCCGACGTGTTCGATGGCGTTCGCGAGCTCGGTCGCCGTGCCCGTGGGGGTTATGACAATGCCAATCTATGGATTGGCCCCGAGCTGCGCGAATCTGACGACTGGCATGATTTCTTACAGTCGGCCTACGCTGCCATCGACGCATTGGAACAGGCTGACAAGAGCGTCGACGCGCTGGTGCAAGCCGTCGCCGCCGACAAGCCCGAGGTTGTTGTCGACCTGGGTGATATCTCGCGCCGCCTGCACGAGCTGGCCGAGAACCTCAAACTCATCATTGATGGCACCGATGAACACTACGTGTATTCGCTGCAGGTCAATCGCAGGCTGCGTGCCGGCGGAGAGTCAATGACCGCAGAGCGCATCGACATTGGCGAGGCCTTGGCAACCGAGTGGCTGCCCGAGGTTCACACGGCTATCTTTGCCTCGGCGACCATGACGGTGTCCAAAAGCTTCGAACACTTTAACCACGCGATCGGCCTCGATCGCATCGGTGCTTCAACATCCTCATCGCTGCACTTGGACTCGAGCTACGACTTCGATTCGAACATGGCTGTAGTCGTTGCGGGCGATATCCCCGATCCGCGCGATCGCGAGAGCTATCTTACGGCGCTCGAGCGCGTGCTGGTCGACGCCCATCTTGCCATGGGCGGATCGGTGCTCACACTGTTCACCAATCGGCGCGACATGGAAGACCTGTACGCCCGCGTTGAGCCCAAGATGGCCCGTGCGGGTCTGGAGCTCAACTGCCAGCAGCGCAACTCATCTCCTCGTCGCCTGCGCGATCGGTTTATCAACGAGCCGACTTCATCGCTTTTTGCGCTTAAGGCCTTCTGGGAGGGGTTCGACGCCAGCGGCGAGACGCTGCGCTGCGTCATCATTCCCAAGCTGCCGTTCTCGAGTCCCACGGACCCGCTCTCGTGCGAGCGCAACCTGCGCGAAGACCGCGCTTGGGCGCGCTATTCGCTGCCCGAGGCGGTGCTCGAGGTCAAGCAGGCGGCCGGCCGCCTTATCCGCTCGTCGACCGATTGCGGCGTGCTGATTCTGGCCGACCCGCGCCTGGTGACGAAGGGCTACGGAAAGAAGTTCTTAACGTCGCTGCCTACGAGCTCCTACCAGCGCATCGAATCGGCGCAGATCGGTCACTATCTGCAACTGTGGCGCGCACGTCACGAGCGGCGGCGCTAAAGCGGACAGACGAGGGTTTTTGCCATATCGCACAGACGCTTTGACAGGGCGGGGTCATCCAAGATGCGGATGGCTCCGCCCGCTGCGATTATCTGGCTCAGTAGCCAACGCTCGGAGCCGTAATGCACGGTTACCGTTGCCATGTCTGCCCCGCTGCGCTCGATTAGGGTGATGCCGGCCCAGTCCAGATGCTCCGTCATATCGAATGGCATCAAGAGCTTTGCGCTACGCTGCGTCCGGGCAAGGGAATCGTGGAGGGATGCGACGCCCGGTGCGTGAGGCACGACGGAGTCTTCCGTCAAGGTGAGTCCCTCGATTTTATCCATGCGATAGGTGCGCTGCTCATCGACCGCGATGTCCCAGGCAATCAGGTATGTTTGGTCGCCGTTTACCGTAATGCGCAAGGGGTCGACCAGACGCTCGCGTGGCCGCGCATCGTCCATCGAGCGATACGAGATGCGGCAGCGAACACCGTCCTGAATGGCGCAGCTCAGCTGCTGCCAGTGCGACCCGTGGTTGACGGTGTCAAAGACGCGCTGGTTATAGCCGAGCTCTTCGGGCAGAAGGGCATGTCGAATCCGAGCTGCCGTCTGCGGCTCGATTCCCAACGATTCAAGTTCATGGTTGAGCACAGCGCCTTCGGCGGCACTCAGGCGCAGCGGTAGCACACGTCCGGCGTCACCGGTGAGGACCACACGCTCGCCGTGGCATTCGCAGATGATGCGCGCACCCGATTCTCGGTCCGCGAGCGTCGAGACGATCTCGAGAATCTCGTCGAGCGATACTCCCGTGATGTCAAAGCGGCCGCAAATTTCGGTTCGTGTCATGCCGCTCTCGCCGGCGGCGTAGAGGGCCTCCATGATGTCGATGGCGCGCGAGAGTCTCTGCTCGCTGGTGAGTTTACGCACGGGCATGCTCGTGCACCGTCCTTTCAATGAGGTGGTTCCACGCCTGCTTGAGCGATTTGGGGGCCATGGGCCTCATGCCGTCCATGGCGTGGGCCATGCAAAATGAGGCGGCGGCTTCAAGGTCGCGCACGTCAACGGTCCAGATCCATCCCGCATCGGTGTGTGCGAGCTCACCTCGCCCGCGCGTGAGGCCGTTGATCATATCGATCTGCGTCTGAGGGGCGAACGAGAACGTGGCTGCAACGGGCGGTCGGTCGGCGAAATCGAATTCAAAGAACAGATAGTCGTTGAGATTGAAGTCCGCAGGGATGGCGCAGGCCTTCGAAGGACGCCAAGCGCGAACGATACGGTCGCAGCGGAATGTCCTGATGTCGTCGGTGACATTGTCGAGGCCGCAGAAGTACGCCACGCCCTCGCGTTCGAACATGCCGTAGACACAGACGGTACGTTCTTTCTGCTCGCCGCGTCCGTTCTGATATAAAAAACGCAGCGCGCATCGCTCGGCAAAGGCGCTCCATACCGCATCGACGGTGGGAGAGCGGCGAATCGGTGTTTCGTCCACCGTCGTCCCACCGGCGAGGTAGGCAATCTTGGAGCGAATATCGGCAAGCGGTGCGGCAAAAGTGGATGAGCCGGCCGCTAGCGTCTGGTCGATGGCGTTGAGCAGGATATCGGCATCGTCTGCGGTGATGAGGCCGCCTGCAGCAAACGTGTGCTCGCGGTCGATTGTCCACGAGCTTTCCTCGGTCTCCTGCGCACCGGCGGGGCGAACCTCCTTGATTAAGATGCCACGCTCGAGCAGTTTGTCACGATCGCGCCGAAACTTGCGCTTATCCGAGTCGATATTGCCCGAGCCATATCCCAGGTCGGAATCCAAGACGATCTGCTCGGTCGTCAACGGTTCGGGGGAGCTGTTGAGCACAAAGAAAAGATTGAGGATGCGCTGAGCCGTTTTATCGAAACTGGGTTCCGAATTCCCCTTTTTAATTGTCGCGGTCGTGTCGCTTGCCGTCATAGGGTCCTCGCATGAGAAGGTGGTTTGCTGCCATGATTTTAGTCCGATATGGAGATTAGGCTATATCCTTGTCCGCTCGGGGCGTTAAGATGGCCCGAATTCGGTCGTTTGCGCTCGCTCGGGGTATACTTTCGACTATATACGGTTCTAATGTGCATGCATTGGGCCTATTTGTCGGATTATGGATGTGGAGCGCACATGGCGAACACCCAGAACTATATTAACCACCTGCTGCAGAACACCGGCATTACGCCGGCATGCAGCGAAGAAGAGCGCTTGGCTGCCGAGGATATCGCTCAGATCTTCCGCAACCACGGCTTTGATCCCGAGGTTCAGGAGTTCAATGCTCCGGCGCCCAGTAGATTGGCATTTGCCGTTACCGGTATTCTTGCGTTTGCCGGCGCCCTGCTGATGGGCATCGGCGGCGGTGTCGGCTTGGTCGGCACCTTGCTGGCCATTGTCGGCGCCGTTCTTTACGTGCTCGAGCGCACGGGCCACCCCGTGGTTTCGCGCCTGGGCAAGACGGGCGTGAGCCAAAATGTCATCGCCTACCACAAAGCCTCGGGTCCGCTCGCGTCTCCGCGCAACCGCCCGGTGGTCGTTGTCGCACACTACGACTCTCCCCGTGCTGAGCTGCTCGCCCGTGAGCCCTATGCTTCGTATCGTGCGCTTATCGCCAAGCTGTTGCCTGTTGCCACGGTTGCCCCTGCTGCCGTTGCCATCCTGCGCATCCTGCCGCTTCCCGGCGCGCTCAAGGTTCTGCTGTGGATTGTCGCGATCCTCGCTTCCCTCGTTGCACTTGCCAACGCGGCAAACATCATCTCTAACCGCCACATTCTTCCCTATACGTCCGGCGCGGTGTGCAACAAGTCTTCTGTCGCCGCTATGCTCGGCGTTATGGACAACGTTGCTCCCTTCCAGGGCGAAAACGAGTTTCCCGACGATGTTCCGTTCGACACCTATTTTGGGGAGCAGAAGCGTCGTGCCGAGGAAATGGCGCGTGCGGCGGCGGAGTATGCCGCGGCCCAGCAGCAAAACGACTACGGCAACACCATCGAGTACGAAGAACCTACCTACGCCGAGGACGAGTTCGGTCAGCCGATTGCTCCCGGCGCTCAGACCGAGCCCGAACAGGGTGAGGCTTTCGACGAGCAGATCGAGGGCTTTGAGGGTGCGTCTGCCGACGAGACGCTGATCGGCGCCATCGTGCCCGAGGATCAGAATCAGACTGTCCAGGCCGAAGAGTTCAATGACGAGGTTCCCGCTGCCGAGTCGGCGGAGGAACCTGCCGCGGCTGAGCCCGAGCCCAAGCTCTATCGCAACGCCGCCGGCAACATCCGCTTTGGTTCGGATGCCATCCGTGCGCTCGGAATGCTTCCCGAGTCCTGCACGCTCGATTACGAGGAGGGCGAGGAGCCGACGTTTGAGCTCGAGCCTGCCCCCGTTGTCACCGTGGATGATGAGTCTGCCGCGGTTACCGCTGCCGTTGCCGAGCCCGAGGCGGTGTCCGCGATCGATCCCGCGGCAGGACTGGACATTTTGGCTCCCGCCGCGCCGGTGCAAGACGTTGCGGACGAGTCTGACGACGATTACGTTGAACAGCCGAGGCGCGTGTCTTACGAGAGCGATACTGATTTCTCTGCCGAGATTCCCGCGGCAACGCCCCATGCCGACATTGCATCGGCGTTCTCGTCGATTGGCGCCAGCGCTTCCAACTTCTTTAAGGGTGCGCTTGCAAAGGGCAAGAAATTTGTCGACGATTTCGAGGAGAAGCGCGCTGCCGCACGCGAGGCTGCCGAGCAGGAGGCTATCGCTCAGCAGCAGGCAGCCGAGGCGGCACGTGAGCTCGCGGCGCAAGAGTTCGAGCAGAACGAGGCTATGCAGTCCGTGCCCGTCGACGCCGCCGAAGCTACAACGTCCTTTGAGTCCCAGCAACCGACGTCCGCGGATGTTGTTGAGGCGACGACGTCTTTCGAGGCCCAGCAGCACGTCGATAGCACCATGTCGTTTGATGCCGCGAAGTTCGATTCCACGATAACGTTTGAAAAGCAAGGCACCGCGATTGCCGAGCCCCTTCCTGTTTCCGATGAACAGGGCGACGCGGTGGACGATGACGAGCCTATTGATGCTGCCGAAATCCAAGATGCCGCCGAGGACGAGCCCGTCGAGGCCAACTCTGACGAAGAACAATACGCGGCAGCCGAGCAAGATGAGTCGACCGAGGCCGAGCAGGAGGAAGTGCCTGCGGTTTCCGAGGCTCCCGAGACAGATGAGTCGAGGCCTTACTCCACGCAGATTTTCACCATGCCGACCCCGAGTGGTTCCGGTGCCACGGTTGCCGATGTCGCTCCCACCCAGGACGAAACGGTCGATTCCCTTATGGCCCAGATTTCCTCCCAGGCATCACCGCGTCCGCAGATGAATGTTCCCGATCCGGCGTCGGCACCGTCGCCTGCGCCCTCTTCGTCTCCGCTGGCTTCGGTCCCCGATCCGTCGCTGCCGTCGATGAAGCAGGCAAACGTTGCGTCTCGCACGTCGCTGTTCGACCTTCCCGATCCCTCTGCCCAGGTCAACGACCCCTTTGCTACTGCCCAGGGTCCCGAACCCACATCGGCACCCGTTGCGCCTCCTATGCCCGTTGCGTCGGGCGCGCAGCCGATCGAGACCATTTCGGCTCCCGCCCCGGCGGCACCCAAGTCTCGTAAGCGCGGCCTGGGTGGCCTGTTCGGCCGTAAAAAGAAAAACGAGCAGGACAGCATGAGTGACTGGCTGGGCGTCGAAGACGATTACGATGCCAAGAAGTCCGGTCGCGGTATCGGTTCGTGGGATAACTTCGAGGACGATAACGATGGCTGGAAGGGCGGCGCTACGTCTTCCGATGGCGCTTCTTCCGAAGATATGCTCTCGGCTGTCGCCTCTATGGGCGATGATGAGCTGCTCGGTCACGATATCTGGTTTGTGGCAACGGGCGCCTCGGATTGTGATGGCGCCGGCATGAAGGCCTTCTTGGCTTCGCACCGCGATAAGCTCCGCGGCGTATTCTTCATCAATCTTGAATCCGTCGGCGCCGGTAGGCTTTCGGTGGTGACGGTTGAGGGCGAACAGCAGCTGCTCAAGGGCGATCGCCGCATCATGAACCTGGTCAGCAAGGTGTGCAAGTCGTTCCATGTCGATTGTGGCGCGCTCGAGATGCCCTATGCCAAGACCGATTCCTATGCCGCGCTCGAGGCGAGCCGCCGAGCCCTCACCATCGCCGGCGTGGACGGCACGCGTCTGGCTTGCGCTCGTACCGAGGACGACCTGCCCCACAATGTCAACCCGACGAACATTGCCACGGTATCCGAGGTCGTGACCGAGGTTATCCGCCGTTCGTAGACGGAGCTCTAAGGAGTCAACGTGTTTTCGTATATTAAGCGCCATTGGCCTGTCTACGTGATTTTGACCTTGATTGCCATTGCGTTAGGATTTGGGGCTGCCTACATCGTGGGTGCGAAGGGCTCGACCCCCGCCTCCGCAATCAGCGAAGAGGTGGAGCAAGAACAGAGTACGGGTGCCGATGGGATTCCTGAGTCCGAGCAGGCAATCGTTGATGGTGGATCTTCGTCTGCAGAGTAGATACGGCGATTTACATGATTGAAAGCGGGCGAGCCAGTCCCCTGGCTCGCCCGCTTTTTCATCGCGCTAGCGCTTCTTTGGGATCGACCTAAGGCGAGCGAACCATAGGGCTGCGGCACCCGAGGTCAGGAGCGCGGTGATGCAAGCGGCGATGGGAACTGATCCTGTTGCCGGTAGGTCCTGCGGTAGGGTACAGCGTTGAATGACGCTGTCCTCGTCATGCGACTCAAGTTTATCGCCGCCACCGTTGCGGCAAAGATCGACGCGTGCGCTGTTGGTGAGTGCGGTTTGGGGCGTATAAGCCGACGTTGCCTGCATGTGTACGACTGCGCCCCGAGCGTCTGTGCCAAGGATTGCTTTGGCATCGTCAAGGTCGTCGTGCTCATCTTTGAGATCATCGCGGGTCCAAGAATCCGCATCGCTTCGAGTCGTAAAGTCGGCGGCTACCGCACCGTATTCAATGCGAATGCCCGTTACGACGGTATTGGACGCAAGGTCGAGTTCTTTCGCCTCGAGTGTGGTGGATTCCGTGGTCGAGACATCCGCCTTCCAGAGGTGCCAGCCGTCGTAATCGACGAGGCGGCAATCCTCACCCAGACTTTCCCTTACTTCGTCGGACTCAAGCCAAGGATTTTCGTGCCCATCGTCAAGTGTCGCGTTTGCCGGCTCATCGACGTCTGTCGAGTCCAACGGCGTCGTGCGATACCACACGTTGCACAGACCATTGAGGTCGCCGATGGCGACGGGGGTTTCGATTGAGACGAATCTCGCCGTATCGTCCTCGGCGCACTCAAGATCATCGGTAATTGTGAACTCATCAACCCAGGTAGTTGAATCGTTTCGAGCGTCGATGGTATAGGAGAAAAGCCCATCCGTATTGGTTTGCATCGCGGCACGGTTTTTACCATCGCCGTTAGCCAACAGGCCCTTTTCGATAGGTTGGACAAGTTCCTGACGCTTGTCGACCTGCCCCTTGATCTCGATGGGCGCATCCTTCATCGCGACGGATTGGACTTCTCCCGTATCCTTTATTTTAAACGTTATCTCCTCGGCAAGGTCATAGGTCCGCGGAGACATCATTTCGCGCAACGAGTAGGTGCCGGGTGCAAGATGTTCGACGCGGTGCGGCTTGTCGGATGAGGTCCAGGAGTCTATTTCGGTTTTATCGGGACCATATAAGGTGAGCTGTGCGCCTTCCACTTCCTGCTCACCGCTTGCATCGACCTTGGAGATATCAACCTTGGTGTAATCGTCGGATACGTTAAGCCGTGCTTCTACAACGGGTGTTTTCTGGTCGGCATAAGTAAGGTCGACAATATGGGTTGTCTGATCGAGCAAGAAGCCTGCCGGCGCTTGAGTCTCGACAACCTCGTAGCGTGCGGTGCCAGATCCCAGTGGGAGGTTGTCCGCGCGTGCTTCTCCAGTTTCATCCGTCGTGACGGTCGCGACGGTCTCACCGTCGAGCGCGGCAATGCTACCGTCGGGGCGCACGATATCACCCGAGGCACGGATCTCAAAGACGGCGCCCGCGAGGCTGCTGCCGTCTATGGCATCGGTTTTAACGATCCTGATGTTTCCGGTCGCGGCGTGGTCATAATACGAGGCGATTGCAACGGGCGTTAGGTTCATGTCGGCGGGTATGTTTACCTCGATCTCTTCGCCGACAAGATAGGGCTCTTTGGCCGAGGTTTCGCGTACATAATAGGTGCCCGGCATGAGCGATTCGGGCAGTGTGACGGTGCCGGTCGCGTCAGTCGTAAAGGTGTCCATTACGTTATGTGCTGGATACCAGCAAGTTTGTGAGACAGGTTCGTGATTGCTGTCGAGGAGTTGGAAGGTGAATCCGGCTAGGGGAACAGAAGCGCCTGTTTGGGCATCGCGTTTTACAATCTGGAGATGCGTCGACAGCGCGTGGTTGTCCACAATATATTGAAGCTCGGCCCCGTCGGAAATCTGATTGGCCCCGACGGTCCATTCCCCTGCACGTTTAAAACCCTCGGGGACGGTTTCCGGAACCTCGCGAATCGTGTAGCCGGCACGGTCGTATGGGACAGCTCCGTGGACACCGGCGGGTCGCTTGCCTGTGCCGAACCATGCTTCGGGCTGATCTTTGGTGGAGGCAAAGCCATAGATGTTTGTGGTCAGTGTGCCAACAACCTGCTGAGAGCTGTTGCTGACAACCTCAAAGACAACACCACCCGCCGGCTGCTCCAGGCCGGATTGGTCGCTATTGCCGTAATCCTTGAATTTGGAAATCTCAAGGTTAAACGCAATGGGGATATCGGAAACGCGAGATTCGATCTCGACCACGCCTGAATCGCCGAGCTGGTCGGCTCCAACGGTATAGGTCCAGCTGTCGTTGGATGGCAGGTAGCCCTCGGGGGCTTTTGATTCGTAGATGGTAAAGGTTCCTAAGGGGACATCGGCGAGGGTGGCCCGACCGCTTTCGTCGGTCGTGAGGATTTGTGCCCATCCAGGGGTTGATTGCGACACACACGTGAACTCTGCTCCTGCGAGCGAAGCTCCCACCTGGTGGCCGGCATTCGTCGCGGCATCGAGTTTTACGATACGCAGGTTGATGGTGCCGGGCTGTTCATCAATGGCGACCCGCCCGCCGTCATTCCCCGTGGTAAAGGCAATACGATCGTGGCGGGGGACATAGCCGGCCGGCGCCTTCGTTTCAACTAGGTAGTATGCCGTGTTGGGCAGAAGTGTTGCTTGCGCTCGACCGTTGCTGTCCATCTTGATGGTGCCGACACGCGCGCCGCTGGCGCTCTCAAAAATATCGAATGTTGCCCCGGTAAACTGATAGGTATTGTTTCCGCTGGTAATAACGGTGTTAGCAGACTGCTTTTGGAAGGAAACAGACACCGCCGGCAGTACATAGAGCATGTCTTGACGTTTGCTGCCGCCCGATACGGCCCCTAGATAGCGTCGCGCGCGGTGCGGAGCGGCTTTGATGCTTCCTGATTTTGCGCTGTCGTGGAGCCACCGCGCAGCCGCCACGACTTCATTGTCGGCGGTAAAGTGTCCGCTCTTGGTTTTACCCTGAGCGGTCGTGTAGGAGTAGGTGCCGTCGACATGGGTAGTGCCGTTGAGCATCCATACGGCAAGCTGGGTGGCGGCGCGGGCGCGATCGGGTGAAAGATGGTAACCGCCAAACGACGTGGTGGTGGGATATCCGTGACAAACGATTGCCGCGAACTCGTCGTCGAGCCACACCCAGCCTTGATCAAAGTTGAGCCATGGGCCGCCCGGTTTGGTGGGGCCGGGGCGCTCCTGGTTCATGCAGTAGGCAATCGAGGTGTCTTGAGCTTCATACTTGCCGATGAAGAAGGGTCCACAATCATCGCTAATAGTGCGGAAGCCGAGCTGGTCGTAGCCATCGACGGCAAATGCGGCTCCCGGTGCCAGGCAGCCGAAAAGCAGGAAGAGGAGCAGGAGCAGCGGACCTGTTGCGATTGCGCTGTGGACAGAGTGCGTGGGTGCGTTGGACATGGCTGCTCCTTATCCCTCGTGCGTCGCACGGGGAGGCTGCGACGCGTAGGATGAGGCTACCCCCGAGGTTCATGCGGGTAAGTACCGGAGCCTGACCAAAAGCTTGCCCAATTCCTGACAAATTGAGCTCAAATACAACAATCAAGCAAAAGCGCAGGTAGAAGATAGGGAGAACAGGAAGTCAAAGGTCCTCGTCTCCACAATTGACGCGATTTTCAAACGAATCTCCACAGCTAAAACAAGCATTGACACCCTTGTATCGAACAAGACAACCGCGTTATACTAGCCAACACACAAGCGGGCATCGCCAAGTGGTAAGGCATCAGCTTCCCAAGCTGACACTCGCGGGTTCGAGTCCCGTTGCCCGCTCCAGTTAAGAGCACAAGCACGGCACCATCACGGCGCCGTGCTTTTTTCAATAAAGTGCCGGGACTCGAACCCGACAGGGTGCGAGCGTTAAGCAAACGCGAAGCGTTTGTAGCGAGCAGGCGAAGGCGCCGACAGGCGCCTGAAGCCGGTGCGGATTTGCGAAGCAAATACGCGGACGTCCCGTTGCCCGCTCCACCGAGCGCGGAAGACCTCGGGACGGCCAATTCAACAAAGTCTCCCCCATCGTCTCCGTGAATCCGAGGAGATCGCCGCAGCCGGTGCGGATTTGCGAAGCAAATACGCGGACGTCCCGTTGCCCGCTCCACCGGGCACGGGAGACATGGGGACGGCTAATTCAACAAAGTCTTCCCCTTCGGCTTCGTGAGGCTGAGGGGCTCGCCTGAAGCCGGTGGGGATTTGCGAAGCAAATACGCGGACGTCCCGTTGCCCGCTCCAATTCCAAAATGTTAGGTTAATGCCTGCTGCCCATACTTGCACCTGCGCACGGTACAATGGTTGGGTTACGACCAACGTGCCAATAACCAAAAAGGAGCCGCTATGATCGATCGCTATACCCGCCCGGAGATGGGACACATTTTCTCCCTCGAGAACAAGTACGCCATTTGGCAGGAGATCGAGGTCTTGGCCTGCGAGGCCCAGGCGGAGCTCGGCAAGATCGGTATTTCCAAAGACGAGGCCCAGTGGATCCGCGACCATGCCAACTTTGAGAAGGCGAAGGTCGATGAGATCGAGGAAGTCACGCGCCACGACGTCATTGCCTTCCTGACCAACATGAAGGAATACATCGATGCCGATGTTCCCGAGGGCGACCCCAAGCCCAGCCGCTGGGTTCACTATGGCATGACCAGCTCCGATCTGGGCGACACGGCCCTGTGCTACCAGCTCACCCAGGCCTGCGACCTGATCATCGAGGACGTCAAGAAACTCGGCGAGATCTGCAAGCGTCGTGCCTTCGAGGAGCGCAACACGCTCTGCGCCGGCCGTACTCATGGCATCCACGCCGAGCCGATGACCTTCGGCATGAAGTTTGGCTCTTGGGCCTGGGAGCTCAAGCGCGATCTGGATCGTCTTGAGGATGCCCGCAAGAACGTTGCCTTTGGTGCCATCTCGGGCGCTGTCGGCACGTACAGCTCCATCGAGCCGTTTGTCGAGGAATATGTCTGCGAGCACCTGGGCCTGGTTCACGACCCGCTGTCCACGCAGGTTATCAGCCGCGATCATCACGCCTACCTCGCCGGCGTTCTTGCCACCACCGCGGCCACCTGTGAGCGCATCGCTACCGAGGTCCGCAATCTGCAGAAGACCGATACACTCGAGGCCGAGGAACCGTTCCGTAAGGGTCAAAAGGGCAGCTCCGCCATGCCGCACAAGCGCAACCCCATCACCATGGAGAAGGTCTGCGGCCTGTCGCGCGTCGTGAAGGCCAACGCGCAGGTTGCCTTCGACAACGTCGCCCTGTGGCACGAGCGTGACATTTCGCACTCCTCTGCCGAGCGCGTCGCCCAGGCCGATAGCTTCATCGCGCTCGACCACATGTTCCAGTGCCTCATCCGCGTTATCGACGGCCTGCAGCTGTATCCCGCTCGCATGATGGCCAACCTCAACAAGACGCGCGGCCTCATCTTCTCCTCCAAGGTGCTGCTCGCCCTCGTCGACACGGGCATCACCCGCGAGGACGCGTACGCCATTGTGCAGGAGAACGCCATGGCAACCTGGCACGAGGTGCAGGATTGCGTCTCCGGCCCCACCTTTAAGGAGCGTCTCGAGGCCGATCCGCGCTGCACCGTCAGCCAGGAGAAGCTCGACGAGATCTTTGATCCGTGGGACTTCCTCACTCGTATCGACACAGTCTTTGATCGTCTGGAGCAGCTGAGCTTCGAGTAGGTTCGGGCATAACGTTAGCTTTTTAGGGCGCTTTGCTGGTAATGTGTGTTGCCGGCAAAGCGCCTCGTTGCATTTAGGGAAAGACGGGGATAATAGTCGTCTCGAATAACATTCTGAGAGGGGATCGCATGATTTCGTTTGATTACAAGCCTCAGGGCGTGTGTGCTCGCAATATTCACCTTGACCTTTCCGATGACGGCAACAAGGTGATGGGCGTTGAGTTTACCGGCGGCTGCGACGGCAATCTCAAGGCTATCTCCAAACTGGTCGAGGGCGCTCCTGCCGATCGCGTAATCGAGGTTCTCGCCGGTAATACCTGTGGTATGAAAAAGACCTCCTGCGCCGACCAGCTTACACGCGCTATCGAGGCCGCTCGCGCCGAGATCGCCTAATGGGTATCGCCGATCACATCAAAAACGGAATATCGCGTCGCGACTTTGTACTCGGTGGGGCTGCCGCGGGCGCTGCCACGGTGCTTGCCGGATGCTCGAAAAAAACGGGCACCAGCGATGATGCCGCCGGCGAGCCGCAGGTTATCAAGGACGATTCCAAAATCATCTCGATTACGGATGAGTATGAGGCTGTCGACATCGATCTTGAGCCGGCGGCGTCGTGGACGCTGCCTCTGGGTACGCTGCTGTACTACTGCGACGGCGATTACGCCGCGGCGATGATGGCGCCCGCATCGGCATTGCACGCCAACACACTCGGTGTGCTCAACCTGGGCGATGGCTCGCTTACCACATTAATCGAGGATCCTATCGAGGGCACGGGATACGCATTCTACGATGTCCGTGCCGGCGACGGCGTATTCGCGTGGGTTGAGATGAACTTTGCCAATTCATCGTGGAAGCTCTACGCTCAAAATCTGTCGGGCGCTTCGCTCTCTGGCGACGTGGTTGAGCTCGATCGAGGTGGCAAGGACTACGATCCGCCGCTGTTTACGGCGTTCGGGTCATCAATCATCTGGTATAAAATGCCTTCGGCAGGCGGCAATAAAACGAGTAGTGATTCGTTTTGCTTTCGTCGCTCGCTTGATGAATCCAAGGCCGAGACAATTTGGAAATCGACGGGCCGCTTTGCATCGGCCCCGCGCGCGAGCGACGGCATTTTGACCATCTCGCCGCGTGTCCGCAACGACGAGGGCGTCTACTACGGCATAACGGCAATCGATCTGACCGACGGCAACAACACCAAGCGTGCCCAGCTGGTCCTCCCTTCGTCAGTTTCGCCTTTCGAGGCCGTATATATGGGCGATACCTTCGTGTTTTCTATCGAGGCGGCCTATAGTGGCGTGGGCAGCCTGGGCAATATGGGCACGTATATCGGTAATGAGGGAGGGCCGTACCTCTTCCTGTCACGCGAGCCGCTCGCATGTGCGGCTGGCAAGAAGAATAAATACCTTGTTAAGGTACAGGCGTCGCATTTCCTGATCGACACCTCTGCCAAGACCTATGGCTCGCTGCTGTCGCCCGACCGCGCTTTGGAGTATGGCGATTATCCAGCTACGGCGGGAAAATCGGACTCATTCCTTACGTACGCCACGGTGCGCAACAGCCAGGGTATACCAGAGACGGTCACTGCACGCCTATTCTCTCTTTAAGCTTAGAGGGGTTAAAAAGGCGCCAACAGGGGAATAAACGCGTTGTAATTGTGAGTACCGCCTGCCGAGCTGCCGCGTCATAGCGGCATCCGGCGGGCTCAGGTGCGTTAAAATGGGCTTGTTCTTAGCTAATTGAGACAGGGGGGCCGTGTTATGGCTTCAGATGCAAAAAAGATTCTGCTGGTCGAGGATGAGAAGGCAATCCGTGACGCCGTCGCTGCCTATCTCGAGCGCGAAGGCTACTGGGTTGTGGGCGTCGGCGACGGCCAGTCCGCGATCGAGGAGTTCGAGAAGCATCAGTTCGACCTGGTCGTGCTCGACCTTATGCTCCCCAAGATCCCCGGCGAGCGCGTTTGCCGCACCATTCGCGATACCTCGGATGTCCCCATCATCATGCTGACGGCTAAGGGCGAGATCGAGGACCGTATTATCGGTCTTGAGCTCGGCGCCGACGACTATCTGATTAAGCCGTTCTCGCCGCGCGAGCTCGTCGCCCGCGTTCGCGCTCTGTTCCGCCGTGCCCATCAGGCCGACGAGCCCGCCGTCGAGGTACTCGACTTCGGCGATCTGGTCATCGATATCTCGGGCCACAAGATCTTGGTCGAGGGCAAGGAAGTCGATCTGACGGCTTCCGAGTTCAAGCTGCTCACCACGCTTGCCCGCCATCCCGGCCGTGTGTATAACCGTATGGAGCTGGTCGAGAAAGTGCTCGGGTATGACTTTGAGGGCTATGAGCGCACCATCGATAGCCACGTGAAGAATCTTCGCGCCAAGCTGGGCGATGATCCCAAGAAGCCCAAGTGGCTCTACACCGTCCATGGTGTCGGCTATCGCTTCGAGGCTCCGGCCAAGACCGATAAGTCGGACGAGAAATAGGGAAATCACATATGACACCTGCGCGCTTTGAAATCGGACAAAAGCACAAGCAGGAGAGCGAGGCGGGTTCCAAGGCTAGTTGGAACACGCCTCGTTCCGATTCACGGCCAACGATGAGCTATCCCTCGCGCATGGCACTTGCTTTTGCTCTGACATCGCTCATGACAGTATTGGTGCTGGTGGGCGTTGTCTCTGTTGTGTGGGGCACGGTCTTTTCGGATTACACACGCTCCAATATCGTCGAAATCGCAAATTCCGCTGCCGAGAAGTTGGCGACTTCATATGAGGAAAACGGCTCTTGGACCGTGGGAGAACTGCGCACGGTCGCAACGTCGAGTTTGGTTTCCGACGATCTGGGCATGCAGGTCGTCAATAAAAAGGGCGTGATCGTTTATGACGATTCCTGGCCCTCGGCAAGCGCCACCGCCGATGTACGCGAAAACCAGGCTACGACCGACGACACGCACGACAAGAGGGCATCGCATAGCCCAGTCTCGTCTGCTCCAACCGACTCCGATAGTGTTGCTAACGTCGAGATTGTAACGTCTTCCGGCGAGCATGTCGGACAGGTAAAGCTGTGGGCCATCGGCTCCGACGCTCTGCTCACCAAGGCGGACTCTGCGTTTAGGGAGAAGACCTTTAACGCCATGGCCCTCGCCGCGGTTGTTGCAATCTGCATTTCGGTCGTTATCGGATCGCTCGTGTCGCGCATGCTCACCAAGCCGATTCATCGCATCACCAGTACCGCAAAGCAAATCCGTGACGGCGACCTGTCGGCTCGCACGGGACTGCGCGGTGATGACGAGATCGATCAGCTGGGTGAGACCTTCGATGAGATGGCCACTTCGCTCGAGAAGGATATGAAACACGAGAAGCGCCTGACCTCAGACGTTGCACACGAGCTTCGCACGCCGCTTATGGCCATGCTCGCAACGGTCGAGGCCATGCAGGATGGCGTGTATCCCACCGACGATGAGCATTTGGAGACTGTTGCTTCCGAGACGCGTCGCCTGGCTCGTCTGGTGCAGCAGATGCTCGACCTGTCGCGCATGGAAAACAGCACGGCTCCGCTCAACCTTGAGCCGGTGGACATGGTTCCTTTCGTGCGTTCCATCGTTAATGCCCAGGAGCGCCTGTTTGTCGACCGCGATCTGCGCCTGCGTTTTGCGGACGAGACCCAGGGTCACGACGATGTCGTCGAGGCCGATCCCGACATGATCACGCAATGTGTTATCAACCTCTTGAGTAACGCCATGCGCTATACCCCCGAGGGGGGTTGGGTCGTGGTGTCGGTGCTCAGCGAACGTAAGCACGTCGATATTGCAGTTTCGGATACGGGCATCGGTATCGCCAAGGATGATTTGTCGCGCATCTTCGGTCGTTTTTGGCGTGCTGACGCCAGTCGCGCCCGCGAGGCGGGCGGCCTGGGCGTGGGCCTCGCCGTGACCAAGCAGATTGTCGAGCGTCATCATGGCTACATATCCGTGGAGTCGGAGCTTGGAAAGGGTACGACTTTTACGATTCATCTGCCTCGCGAGCACACGGCGGACGCGGCATCTACTACAATGGAGCACTAGCTTTTCGCTATTCGGTGAAGGAGGGGTTTCGTCCCTGCCGCTCCGAGTTTGCGAAAACGTGCGGGGAAGAACCCGCATTACTGTCGTATTTAGGTAAGGAGTGACTCACGTGACAACGATGGAGCGTCGTCCGGATTCCCGTGGCAAGGTTCGTGATATCTATGATGCCGGTGAAAACCTGCTGATGGTCGCCACCGACCGCATTTCTGCGTTCGACTTCATTCTTCCCGACGAGATTCCGTTTAAGGGAGAGGTACTCAACCGCATCTCGGCATTCTGGTTCGATAAGTTTGCCGACATCGTCCCCAACCACCTCGTCTCCATCGACCCGGCGGATTTCCCCGAGGAGTTTGCCGAGTATCGTGACTATCTCGCAGGCCGCGCCATGCTGGTCAAGAAGGCCCAGACGATTCCTATCGAGTGCATCGTCCGCGGCTATCTGACCGGTTCGGGCAAGAAGACCTATGACGAGAACGGCACCGTCTGCGGCATTCAGCTGCCCGAGGGTCTGACCGAGGCCTCCAAGCTTCCCGAGCCGCTGTTCACGCCGTCCACGAAGGCCGAGATCGGCGACCACGACGAGAACATTTCGTTCGAGCGTTGCTGCGAGATCGTGGGTGAGGACATTGCCACGCAGATTCGCGACCTGTCTCTCAAGATTTACAAGGCCGCTGCCGAGTATGCCGCGACTCGAGGCATCATCATCGCCGACACCAAGTTCGAGTTCGGTGTCATCGATGGCAAGGTCACGCTGATCGACGAGTGCCTCACGCCCGACTCCAGCCGTTTCTGGCCTGCCGCCAGCTACGAGGAGGGCAAGATCCAGCCCAGCTACGACAAGCAATTCGTCCGCAATTGGCTCAAGGCCAACTGGGATATGACGGGGGAGACTCCGCACCTGCCCGCCGAGGTCATCGATGGCACGTCCGAGCGCTATCGCGAGGCCTTCCAGATCATCACGGGCTCCCAGTTCACAAGCATGAAGGAGAACGCGTAAGTGAGTACCCGTAGCGCCACGAACAAGCGCACGCAATCCCGCGAGGTTACCGGGGTTGCGCGCAAGTCCGCCGCATCCGCTAAGCCCGCCCGTCAGGCAGCGAGCTCTGTTCACGTCGTGCCGGCATCATCCAAGGCCCGCCGCAAAGAGCTCGAGAAGGGCGAAAACCTGGAAGGCCTTTCCAAGGAGGAAAAACGCGCCCGCAAGGCCAAGCAGCGCGCCCGCGAGGATCGCATCTACACGGTGTCGAATATCCTTCTCAAGCAGGATGAGGACTACACCAAGCGCCGCCGTATTTGGTGGGCCGTGCTCGCTATCGGCATGGTGCTCGTCGTGGCAATTTGGGCTTCGCTCTACTTCGTTCCCGGCGGCACGGTGTCCAGTCCTGTTCAGATGGTCGGCATCGTTTTGTCCTATGTCATCATCCTGGGTGACTTTATCTACGACTTCGCTCGTATTCGTCCCCTGCGCAACATGTACCGCGCACAGGCCGAGGGCATGTCCGAGAACAAGCTCAACGCTCTTATCGAGCGCGCAGCTGCCGAGGAGGACAAGAAGGACTCCAAGAAGAAGTAGCGTTTGCATACATACTTATCGCTAAGATATAAGGCGCGTCGTTTTTGCGGCGCGCCTTTTTGTTGTCCTATAGATAGATGGAGTGGCACATGATTCGAGCTGCCCTGACGGTCGAAGAAGCTCTGGAGGGCATGAAGGCCCTGGAGCCCAAGATTAAAAACTATGCGCGCCTGGTTGTCCGCAAGGGCGTAAACGTCAAGCCCGGCCAGGAGGTTGTCGTTCAGTCTCCGGTCGAGTGCGCACCCTTTGCCCGCGTGGTGGTCGCGGAAGCTTATGCCGCCGGCGCTGGCCACGTGACGGTCATTTGGGCCGATGATGCCGTGACGAGGCTCACGTACGAGCATGTCGATAAAAGCTATTTTGAGCAGACGCCCGAGTGGAAGCGCCTGCAGCTGGATTCCCTGGCCCAGGACGGTGCCTGCTTTATCTTTATCGAGGGTGCGGACCCTGCCGCCCTTAAGGGCATCGATCCCGCCAAGCCCGCCGCGGCTTCCAAGGCAAGGAACACGCAGTGCAAGGTCTTCCGCCGTGGACTGGACTACAACATCAACCCGTGGTGCATCGCCGGCGCGCCGGTCGTGGCTTGGGCGCGCGAGGTGTTCCCGGGAGACGCCGATGAGGTTGCAATCTATAAGCTGTGGAATGCGATTCTGCACACCGCTCGTGCCGATGGCCAGGACCCGGAGAGCGACTGGGAACTCCATGACGCCGCATTCGAAAAGAACCTGCGTTTCCTGAACGACAATCGTTTCGACTACCTGCATTACACCGCGGCAAATGGAACCGATCTGACGATTGGCATGACGAAGGGTCACGAGTGGGCCGGCGGCAAGGGCAAGACGCCCGATGGACACCCCTTCTTCCCCAACATTCCCACCGAGGAAGTCTTTACCTCGCCCGATCGCATGCGCGCCGACGGTATCGTGTACTCGGCCATGCCGCTCATCCACCACGGCAATAAAGTCGACGATTTTTGGATTAAGTTCGAGGGCGGCCGCGTGGTGGACTACGACGCCCGCGTGGGCAAGGCAACGCTCGCAAGTATCATCGATACTGACGAGGGCGCTGCTCACCTGGGAGAGGTCGCGCTCATTTCCAAGAACACGCCGATCCGCGAAAGTGGTGTTCTGTTCTACGATACGCTCTATGACGAGAACGCTAGCTGCCATCTCGCGCTAGGTGTCGGTTTCCCCGAATGCATCGAGGGTGGGTATGACATGTCCAAGGAGGAGCTCCTGGAGCATGGTGTTAACGTCTCGAGCACGCACGTCGATTTTATGATCGGCACGGACGACATCGATATTACGGGCATTACGCCTGATGGACGTGAAGTTGTGATTTTCCAGAACGGCCAATGGAGTTGGGAATAGTCCCAGACCGTGGTACAATGCCACCCGCGGGCCGTTAGCTCAGCTGGCAGAGCAGGGGACTTTTAATCCCAAGGTCCAGGGTTCGAACCCCTGACGGCCCACCATAGAATAGAAAAGCGACTGGCGGATGCCGGCCGCTTTTTTGTTACCGCGGCACGGGTTCGAACCCGAAAGGGCGCGGAGCTGAGTAAACGCGTGAGCGTTTGCCAGCGCAGCGCGCAAGGCGCGAAAGCGCCGCAGCGTTCGCGTGCGAAGCAGACTGAACCCCTGACGGCCCACCCAAAGATTGTTGAGACGGTCAACTTCGGTTGGCCGTCTTTTTTGTCGCCCTTTCATGGGTTCGAACCCGTATCTATCTATATATATGAACGCTTGGCGAACAAAACCCGCCTTTTACCGATGGGAAACAAATAGCTGATGCCTTTGGGGTAAAGTAGCGCTCCAGAGATGACCGATGTCTCAATACTCATAAAACAGCTGGTCATCGCCAATATCAGAAGCCAATGCTTCAGTTTTAACCTCAGCGATGCGACTGAGGGACCTATTCATTTGTGAACAAAATATGGAGTGCGCGATTCCCGCCCACGGCGCCCCTCCGGTCTGGCAATATATCTCCTTGCCGCGCGGCCCGGTCGGACCGGATCAGCCGCGGGGCGTGCACC
>CABUQW010000018.1 GCA_902493895.1 uncultured Collinsella sp.
CAAGCCGTGGGCGCCGAGTATCCGCAGCTTTTGCTGTTGATCGTCGGCACGCTGTCCATTTTGGTGGCGGCACTTTCTATGTTTCGCCAGGACGACCTCAAGCGCCGCTTTGCGTACTCGTCTGTGGAGAACGTGGGCGTTATCGCCCTGTGCCTGGGTATCGGTGGCCCTCTGGGTATCGCCGCGGCCTTGCTGCACTGCGTGTTCCACGGCTTTACCAAGACGCTTGCCTTCTGCGTGTCCGGCAACATCCAGCATGCCTTTGGCACGCGTAGCCTGGCCAAGATCCAGGGCGTCGTCGAGGTTGCCCCCGCAACCGCCGCGCTCGCCGTCCTGGCGCTGCTCGGTCTTGGTGCCTTCCCGCCCTTTGGCATGTTTATCTCCGAGTTCCTGACTTTTGTCGCCGGTGTTACCGCCGGTCCCATGTGGCTGGTCGTCGTGGTCGCCCTCGGTCTTACCGTGGCCATCTCCGCGCTCACCCGCATCGCACTCAAGTCGGTATTCGGCCATGCGCCCCAGGGCATGGATAAGCATGAGGCCCCGGTGCTCATGCTTATCCCCGAAATCATCCTGGCTGTCATGATCTTGTGGTTTGGCATCGCCACCCCGCTGCCCCTCGTGCACGGTGTGGAGACTGCGACCGGCATCGTGCTCGAGCAGGGCACCGAGGAACTTCACGCGACGCCGATGTACCGCGCTGTGTTCGGTACCGAGACCGCTCAGAGCGAGGTGGAGTAACGAATGATTGAAACTGAGAACAAGGTGTATGCCCGTCGCTGCGAGAGCCATGTCGAGGCCCTGCGCCGCGCCGTTCCGGGCTGCATCGAGAAGGTCGAGTGGCAGTGCGAGGACCAGCTGACGATTACCGTCAAGCAGGACAAGCTGCCCGAGGCCGTCCACTACCTGTATTACGAGCGCTACGGCTGGATTCCCGTGATCATCGGCAACGATGAGCGCAGCCTGTGCGGCCGTTACGCCGTGTACTACGTCATCTCCATGGAGGGGGAGGATCCCGGCTGGGTGACCGTGCGTACCGAGGTCGATCCCGCCAAGATGACGTTCCCGTCCGTGACGCCGTTCGTTCCCGCCTGCGTGTGGGGCGAGCGCGAGCTGCGCGATATGTTTGGCCTGATCCCCGAGGGTCTGCCCGATCGTCGTCGCCTGGTGCTGCCCGACGATTGGCCCAGCGGTCTGTATCCGCTGCGCAAGGACTCCATGGACTACCGCTTCCGTCCCGCTCCCGCGAGCGACATGGAAAACTACGAGTTCTTGGCCGATACCAAGGGCAAGGAGACCACGCTTGTCCCCATGGGCCCGTTGCACATTACCTCCGACGAGCCCGGTCACTTCCGCCTGTTCGTCGAGGGCGAGACGATCGTCGACGCCGACTACCGTCTGTTCTACGTGCACCGCGGCATGGAGAAGGTCGCCGAGACGCGCCTGAACTATGATGCCGTGACGTTCCTCGCCGACCGCATCTGCGGCATCTGCGGCTGCGCCCACTCGGTGGCCTATGCCGAGGCCGTCGAGCGCGCCCAGGGCATTCATGTCCCGCCGCGCGCCCAGTACATCCGCGCCATCATGCTCGAGGTCGAGCGCCTGCACTCGCATCTGCTCAACATTGGCCTGGCGTCGCACTACACGGGCTTCGACTCCGGCTTCCAGCAGTTCTTCCGCGTCCGCGAGAAGTCCATGGACCTGGCCGAGAAGCTCTCCGGTCACCGCAAGACCTACGGCCTCAACGTGATCGGCGGCGTGCGTCGCGACATTTTGGCCGAGCAGAAGCTCTCCACGCTCACGACCATCCACCAGCTGCGCTCCGAGGTTCAGGAGCTCGTCGACGTCTTGCTCTCGACGCCCAACTTCATTGAGCGCACGAGTGGCATCGGCATCTTGGACCGCAAGATCGCACGCGACTTCTCGCCGGTCGGCCCGCTCATGCGTGGCTCGGGCTATGCCCGCGACGTGCGCTTTGACCATCCCTTCGACGGCTACGCCGATCCGGACGTCCAAAAGATGCATGCCGCCACGGCCGACACCTGCGATGCCTTCGGCCGTACCGCCGTTCGCATCCAGGAGGTCTACGATTCGATCGACATGATCGAGACCATGCTCGAGAACTGCCCGTCGGGCCCCATCCTCACCACGGATTGGGAGTATACCCCGCACAAGTACGCCATCGGCGCCACCGAGGCGCCGCGCGGCGAGGATGTGCACTGGGCGATGCTCGGCAATAACCAGAAGTGCTACCGCTGGCGCGCCAAGGCCGCCACGTACAGCAACTGGCCGGTCCTGCGCTACATGTTCCGCGGCAACACCGTGGGCGATGCGGCGCTGATTGTCGGTTCGCTCGACCCGTGCTACTCCTGCACCGATCGCGTGACGGTGACCGATGTCGCCGCCAAGCGCGACCACGTGCTCGACAAGGAGCAGTTCGAGAACGTCTGGCGCGACAAGTCGCCGCTTGCGGGCGAGGGCACCATGGCCGCTCCGCTCGATGAGGAGGCGCTCTAATATGCTGAAGCTTTGGAAGGTTAACGCCAAGGCCGGCGACGCGACGGTCAAGTACCCGTTTGCGCCGTTCCCCACCAACAAGGACATGCGCGGCAAGCCCGAGCACAATGCCGAGCTCTGCATCGCCTGCGGTGCCTGCGGCGTGGCGTGCCCGGCCGATGCCATTCGCATGGACACCGACCTTGCGGCCGATACCATCACCTGGTCGATCGACTACGGTCGCTGCATCTTCTGCGGCCGCTGCGAGGAAGCCTGCCCCATGGAGGCCATCAAGCTCACCGAGGAGTTTGAACTGGCCGTCATGAGCAAGGACGACCTCACCAGCAAGAGCGTCTATACGCTCGAGCACTGCTCGCGTTGCGGCAAGCCGTTTGCCCCGCACAAGGAGATCGACTACGCCAAGCGCCTGCTGCAAAAGACCGGCGGCATGGAGGCCATCCAGGCCGCCCGTACCGTCGGTATGTGCCAGGAGTGCAAGCGCGAGCTCGACGCCCTGCGCGCCGCCTCGGCCGTAAAGACCGGCAACGCGCACGGCATGGCTGCCAACGAGACGCTTGCGTCCGGTGAGCCCCAGGGCCCCGGCATGGAGTATCTGGGCGGCCACGGCGTGAACCCGGAGTATATCGACCGCGAGCTCAACCCCGATGCGCCCGAGATTCCCGCCGGTCCGGCGCCGGTCGAGGGCATCATCATGGATTTTGAAACGAAGGAGGAGTAACCATGGCCGAACCCACGCTTTTGCCCGAGCGGCTCCAGTACCGCCCGACCAAGATCGAGCTCGACGAGAGCATCGAGAAGGCCAAGGCGACCCTTCTTAAGAAGATCAAGCGCTCGGTGTACGTCTACCGTGTTGACTGCGGCGGCTGCAACGGCTGCGAGATCGAGATCTTCGGTTCCATCACGCCCGTCTTCGACGTCGAGCGCTTTGGCATCAAGGTCGTGCCCTCGCCCCGTCACGCCGATGTGCTGCTGTACACCGGTGCCGTGACGCGTGCCATGCGCATGCCGGCCCTGCGCGCCTTTGAGGCCGCACCCGATCCCAAGATCGTGGTGTCCTATGGCGCGTGCGGCTGCACCGGTGGCATCTTCTACGACAACTACTGCGTCTGGGGCGGCACGGACAAGATTCTGCCGGTCGATGTCTATATCCCCGGCTGCCCGCCCAGCCCCGCGCAGACCATCTACGGCTTTGCCATGGCACTCGGTCTGCTGGACCAAAAGCTCCATGCCGAGACCACGGTGGAGGCCGCCGGCGAGCAGGCCGATATCCTGCACCCCGGCGTGCCGTACAAGCTGCGCGTTGCCATCGAGCGCGAGGCTCGCGCCATGAGCGGCTACCGTTACGGCCGCGACCTGGCCAACGAGTTTATGGATACGCTCGAGGGTGCGCCCAAGGGCGATATCCGCGGTGCCATGGCGCTGCTCATCGACAAGCAGGACGATCCGCGCCGCGTCGAGGTGTACTCGGCGCTACAGGATCTGGTGCTGGCCGGAGGTCGCTAGATGGAGCTCACGGACCGCTCTGGTTACTTTGCGGGCCCCGGCATGCTCGGCGGCTCCTTTGGCGATGCCTCGCGCGCAAGCGACGAGGCCGCCGAGGGCGTCGCCGACCCCTGTCTGGGACATGCGCCCGACCAGGTGGTCTTTTACGAGCTCACGCGTAAGTTTGTGGAGACCGAGGAAGACGTTCCCCAGGAGGCCTGCGACGTGCTGTACTACACGCTCGCCGTGGGCCACCACACCGGCGTGCTCGACTGCTTTGAGCCGCGCCTGTCGGTGCCGGTGGATGTCTTCTATTCGCTCGTCGACGCGCTGTCGGAGGGGGAGGCCAAGACCAAGTTCGAGGCCATCCGCTCCTTTGGCGAGTGCCAGCTCGACAAGGCGGCGGTACCGTCGCTGCTCGAGGCCTGCGACACGCTGCTCGACGAGCGTGGTTTTCGCGGGTCGGCCAAGGCCGGCATCTCGGTGTTCGACGACGACTTTGGCCTGCATGCCCAGCAGGTCGCGTTCTTAATGAAGTTTCGCGATCTGGTTGAGCGCGTGCGCGATGTGTCGGGCGTGTATCTGACGGGGAGGTTGCAGTAATGGGTCGCGTTGTGGATGGGCGTGTGAACGGCGCCCCGTTTGCGGGCATCGTGCTCACGGCGGGAAGCGTGCTGCGTGCCGACGATGCCGCCGGCCCCGTGCTCTCCAAAAAGATGGAAGACGCACCCATCGCCGGTTGGTACACCATCGACGGCGGCCAAACGCCCGAGGACGACATCATCGAGGTCAAGCGCGAGCGTCCGCCTCGCCTGGTCTTGGTCGATGCCGCCGACATGGCGCTGCCCGTCGGGTCCATCCGCTTGCTCGACAAACGCGACGTGGCCCGCAAGTCGATGTTCACCACGCATTCGCTTCCTTTGTCGATTCTGATCGAGGAAATCGAGCAATCGTGCGAAGATATCGTCTTCATAGGGATTCAGCCGGGCGACACGGAGTTCTACAACCCTATGTCCCCGGAGGTCTTTGACGCCGTCGACGCCGTGTACGACGCCGTGGCCGCCAACGACTTTTCCCACTTTGTCCGCTTGGGACAAGAGCAATAGGAGCGCTTGTCCCTGCTGATTAGGAAAGAAGTGATTGACATGGCAGATTCCAAGGCGGAGTACCCCGCTCCCGATTGCCTGGCGCCCGCCGCGATCGAGGCCAAGACCGAGACCGCCGGCGTGACCAAGGCTAACTTGCCGGTCGCTAAGGCCTTTCTGTTGGCAATGTTCGCCGGCGCGTTTATCGCCTTCGGCGGCCTGTTCTTTACGGTGTTTTTGAGCGACAGCACGCTGGGCTGGGGTGCCCAGCGCGTCGTGGGCGGCCTTTGCTTTTGCCTGGGCCTGGTGCTGGTGCTGGTGTGCGGCGCCGAGCTGTTTACCGGCAATTCGCTTATGGTCTGCGCACTCAAGAGCAAAAAGATCACTCTGGCTCAGATGCTCAAGGCCTGGGTCGTCGTGTGGGTCGGCAATTTTGTCGGTGCCCTGTTCATCGTCTTTTTGGTGTACATGGCCGGCATTTACAAGCTCAACGGCGAGGCGGTCGCTAACTCCATGGTGAGCGTCGCCGCCGGCAAGGTGACGATCGACTGGGTGACGATCTTCTTCCGCGGCATCCTGTGCAACATTTTTGTGTGCCTGGCCGTGTGGATCGGTACCGCCGGCAAGACCGTGGTCGATAAGGTCGTGGGCATTTTGCTGCCGATCGCTGCCTTTGTGGCCTGCGGTTTTGAGCACTGCGTTGCCAACATGTACTTTTTGCCCATGGGCGCCGTGATGCATGCATGCGGCTATGGTGCCGACGTCGCCGGCGCCGATGCGCTCAATGCTGCGGGCATTGCGTTTAACCTGTCCGCCGCCACGCTGGGCAACATTGTGGGCGGTGCGGTTCTGGTCGCGCTCGGCTACTGGTTTATCTACGCCAAGAAGTCCGAGGCGTAAGATACCGTCTGTTTGACGTTGGGCCTCCCGCGGGGCGTTGCCGTGCGGGAGGTTTTTTGGGTTTGGGGCTCGTTGTCGGGCTGTTGGCCTGTTGTGTTTGGCTTGTGAAAGGGGTAATCGAGATGGCATCTGCTGTGGAGCGTGACGGTCGCGCCGTGGTGACCACATGCGGGGGATGCTATGCCGATTGCGCCTTTGCGGCACGCGTTGAGGATGGGCGTGTGGTGGCTGAGTTGCCGGTGCCGGGGCATCCGTGCGCGGCGCGTGCCCTGTGCGCCCGCGGGCGCCATCGCCTGGCAATGCCGTTTGACGAGCGCGACCGCATTGTGCACCCCATGCGCCGCCGAGCTGATGGCTCGGGGTTCGATGCGATTTCCTGGGACGAGGCGTTTGCTCAGATTGCCGAGCGTCTTTTGGGGATTGTTGGCGAGCGCGGGCCTCGTGCGCTGGGCATGACGCTTGGCGTGCCCTCGTTCGACCGCTACTGGGCCTATCGTCTTATGCACGCGCTGGGCTCGCCCAACGTGTACGGTGCCGACGGCGCCTGCGAGGTAAGCCGACTTACCGGTTGGGAGCACAGCCTAGGTTATAGTCCTGCCTCCGACCTGGCGCATACCGACTGCATCATGTACCTCGGGCGTTCCTTGGTGGATTCGTCGACGATGGGGGCCGTTGATGCGCTCAACGATGCGCGCCGGCGTGGGGCGAAGATTATCGTGGTCGACCCCCGGCGCAGCGGTTCGGCTGCTATTGCCGATCGCTGGCTCCGCGTGCGCCCGGGCTGCGACTTGGCGCTGCTGTTGGGTATTGTCCACGTGTTGATTGCCGAGGGCCTGTACGACCACGAGTTCGTTGCCCGCTATACCACGGGTTTTGACGAGCTGGCGCAGACTGCTGCTGTTTGGACGCCCGAGTGGGCCGAGTCGATGTGCGACGTGCCGGCAGATGACATCCGCGCGACGGCGCGCGACCTGGCTGCTGCGGCGCCTGCCGCCGTGGTCGACGCGGGCTTTCACGGTGGCATCGGCATTGCGTATGCCAACAGCACTCAGACGGCGCGCGCTATCTGCCTGGTCGATGTGCTGTTGGGCTGCCTGGGGCATGTGGGCGGTGCGCTCAACCCACCGACGCCGCTCGCGCTGGGCGACTTGGACCCTGCGCGCTTTGCGACGCCGGCGGTGCCGCGTGAGCCCAAGTTGGGTTCCGAGCGTTATCCGCTCGTCGATCCGGTGCGCGGCCTGTGCACGACCATCGGCCAGTCGATTCTTGCCGGCGATTTGCGTGGGCTCATCGTCTATGCCAGTAACCCCGGTGCGGGCTATGGCAATGCACAGGCTTGGTTGAGTATTCTGCAGCAGCTCGACTTGCTTGTGACGATTGATATTCGCTGGTCCGAGACGGCGCGCGCTTCTGACTTCGTGCTGCCCGACGTGACGTATCTGGAGGCCGACCGCGGCGTGGGAACGGTGACAGGCGCCAACGATGCGCGCGTGTTCTACCGCAATGCCGTGCTGCCCGTGCAGCATGACGACACGCGTCCCGGTCGGGAGATTTTTGCCGGTCTGGCGCAGGCGTGTGGCGTGGGCGAGTACTTCCAGTTTACGTCTGACGATCTGGCGGCTGCCCAGGTGGCGCCTTTTGGGATCAATCTGGACGAGCTCAAGGAGCGCGGCTGGGCCGACACAGGTGTTGCGTTGCCGTCGCGCACTGGTGAGCCGGTGATTCCGCTTGCCGGCGGCAAGATTGCGCTGGCAAGCGACATATGGGAGCGAGTCGGCATGGGTCGTGTGCCCAACTGGATCGCTCCCATGGTGGAGCCCGGCCCGGGGATGTTTCGCCTCATTAGCGGCAACCGTCCCTTTGAGTCGCATACCTCGCGCAGGCTCGCGGCCCAAGGTGCCGCCGAGGCTGGATCGGACCTGGGTGCCGTGCAGATGAATGCCGATGCTGCTGCGCACATGGGCATCGCCGACGGCGAGGTCGTCGAACTCGTGAGCGATATGGGCCGCGACCGCGTGCGCGTGGAGACGACGCCGTATCTGCATCCGGCGTGCATCTTCACCTCGGCCGCTCCCGGTGGGCGTTCGTTTGGCGCCGATGCCGGTGGCACTCAAGCCTTGGGCGTGGGCCCGCTCGACCATACGCCGTTGCGTTGGGACCCGTTGACGGGTGCCGCGCTCACCCAGGAAAACGCCGTTCGTGTGGAAAAGATCACGGAGCACGAGGATAATAACGACTGATTGATTCAGCAGATTGATTCGGCTGGTTTTTGATGAACGACCGACTGATCTGCCCTTGGTTTTGAAAGGCTGCACATGAGCGATAGCCAGAACATGTCCGATGAGGTGCGCGCCCGCCTGCGCGCCATTCCCTCCGTCAACGAGCTGCTCGCAGAGTGGCCGGTTGTGAAGGCCGCGGGGGAGACCTGCGACGCGGTGGTGCATGCCGCCGTCACGGCCGAGCTCGACGAGGAGCGCGCCGCCATTCGCGCCGGTGCCGCCCCGCGTTCCAAGCGCGACCTGGCCTCGGCGATCGAGTGGCGTGCGCATCGATCCGCACTGCCGAGCCTGCGTCCTGCCGTCAACGCCACGGGTGTGGTCATCCATACCAACTTGGGCCGCGCCCCGCTCGCGGAGTCGGCGGTAAAGGCCGTGGCCGAGGTCGCGCGCGGCTACAGCACGCTCGAGTACAGCGTCGACACCTGCTCGCGCGGGTCGCGCAAGGAGCACGCCGCACAGTTGATTCGCTCGCTCACCGGTGCCGAGGATGCGCTCGTCGTCAACAATAATGCCGCCGCGGTGCTGCTGGTGCTGGCCACCCATGCCGCGGGCAAAGAGGTCATCGTGAGCCGCGGCGAGCTCGTCGAGATCGGCGGCAGTTTCCGTATCCCCGATGTTATGGAGGCCTCGGGTGCTCAGCTCGTCGAGGTCGGTGCCACCAACCGCACGCACCTTGCCGATTACGAGCGCGCTATCACGCCCGACACGGCCATGATCCTGAAGGTTCATCCTTCCAACTATCGCATCGAGGGCTTTCACGAGGAGGTGGCCTCTCGGGAGCTTGCCGCCCTGGCTCACAAGCATGGTCTGCTGTTCTACGAGGACCAGGGCTCGGGCGCGCTGCTGCCCGACGACATCTTGGTGCGCGGCGGCGAAGAAACCACGCCGGCTTCGGTTTCAGCAGGGCTCGATCTGGTGTCGTGCTCGGGCGATAAGCTGCTCGGTGCCGCGCAGGCAGGCATTATCATGGGCCGTCGCGATCTGGTCCAGGCCTGCGGGTCGCATCCGCTTATGCGTGCCCTGCGTCCGGGTAAGTTCGCACTGGCGGCGCTCGAGGCTACACTGCGCATCTACATGGACGGTGCCGATGTGGCACATCGTGAGGTGCCGGTGCTCAACATGCTCACGCTTCCGCAGGCTCACCTGGAGCGTCGTGCCCGCAAGTTGCGCGACCTTATGGCGGCTGGGCTCGATAAGGCTGGCTGCCCGTGCGCTGTTGAGCTGCAGATCGTTGAGGAGGCGTCGACTCCCGGCGGCGGTTCGCTGCCTACCGTCGAGCTGCCGACGATGTGCGTTGCCGTGCGTCTTGTTGATGAGCGCCTGACGGTCGACGCACTCAAGCGCTCGCTCGTCCAAGACTTCGACACGCCGGTCGTCACGCGCACTTCGCATGATCGGATTTTGTTTGACGTCCGCACGCTCGTGGGCGACCGCGATATCGAGACGGCGGCGTCGACGCTTGCTGCGTGCGTTGCCAAGGCGGCGCGCCGATGAGTAATGACGAAGCAATGGTGGAATGCCCTGTTATCGTTGGCACGGCGGGCCACGTCGACCACGGCAAGTCGGCACTGATCGAGGCGTTGACCGGCAAGAATCCCGACCGTCTGGAGGTTGAGCGCCGTCGCGGTATGACCGTGGAGCTGGGCTTTGGCGAGCTGGCGTTGCCGAGTGGCAAGATCGTTGGCCTGGTCGACGTGCCGGGCCACGCGCACTACCTGCGCGCTATGGTGCAGGGTGCGACAGGCATCGACGTTGCCGTGCTGGTGGTCTCTGCCGTCGAGGGCGTAATGCCGCAGACGCGCGAGCACGTGCACGTGCTGGAGCTGCTGGGCGTTACGCATATGGTGGTCGCGTTGACGATGTGCGACCTGGCCGATGCCGAGATGACCGAGCTTGCCGAGCTCGATGTCGATGACTTTTTGTCGGGTACCGTGTTTGCGGGCGCGCCGATCGTGCCCGTGTCGTCTAAGACGGGCGATGGGATTGACGGGCTGCTTTCGGTGCTCGACGAGCAGGTAAGTGCCTGCTGGGATGCCTGTCGCGACCGTTCCGAGCGGAGCGATGCCGCCCCTCGACTGCCGATTGACCGCTGCTTTACGATCAAGGGCGTCGGTACCGTGGTGACGGGAACGTTGCACGATGCGCCCGTCGCGGTGGGCGACGAGCTGATGGCTTTGCCGTCGCGTACGGTCTGTCGCGTGCGTGGGATTCAGGTGCATGGCGATACGCCGCGAGCACTGCCCGGACAGCGCGTGGCGCTCAACTTGGTGGGCGATGGTGTTGCCGCTCTCGATCGCGGTGAGATGCTCGGCGTGGCGGACCGCTTTGGCCAGACGTTGCGCTTTATGATGACGTTCACCTACCTGGGCCGCGAGGGCACCAAGCCGCGCGTGCTCGAGTCGGGCGCGCGTGTGCATGTGATGGCCGGCACGGCCGAGGTCGTCGGCCGCATCATGCTTTTGGAGGGCGAGGCCCCCATGGCGGTGGGAGAGACCCGTACCGTGCAGGTGCGCCTGGAGGAGCCGCTGCCGCTGTGTGCCGGAGACCATGCCGTGGTGCTGTCGTATTCGCCCGTTATGCTCATCGGAGGCGGGCGCGTGCTGCTTTCGCGCTGCCGTCGCTCGCGTGAGCTTTCGGCGGGGGAGCGCACGCTGCTTGCAGCGCTTGAGGCCGGCGATGCCGTCGCTGGTGTTGAGGCATGGCTGGCGCTGCAGGCGCTGCCGGTCGTGGCTGCCGACGTTGCCGCAGCGCTAGATCTTGTTTCCGGTGAGGCCGACGCCGCGCTGAACGAGTTGGTGGCGCGAGGTGTTGTTTGCGAGCTTGCTGGCTCGGGCGATGCGCTGTATGTGAATGCCGCCGTGCTCGACGCCGCGATGGATGCACTGGCGGCGACCCTGTCGGCCATGCACGCGGCGGCTTCCAAGGAGACGGGCTTTACGCCCGGCGCCGTTGCCCATGCTGCGTGGCCTGCCGCTGACGATACGGTTGTCGCAGCCCTGATTTCCGAGGGCTGCTCTCGCGGCGTGTGCGCCTCTGAGGGCGCCGAGGTATTCGATCCGCATTCGGCCGCCGCGGCGGCACGCGTGGTGCGAGAGGCTTGCGAGCGGATTGTCGCGCTGCTTGACGAAGCCGGCCTCGATGCACCGACGTTGCCCGAGGTGGGCGAGCAACTACAGCTCGATCGCGACACCATGACGCGTGCCCTGCGTGAGCTTTCGCTCAACCGTTCCATCGTGAAGGTCGAGCGCGACGTTGCCCTGTCTGCTGCCGCCGAGGCCCATGCGCGCGAGCTTGTTGCCGATGCCATTGAGGCAGCCGGCGGCGCTGCCACCACGAGCGTACTGCGCGAGGCCCTGGGTGTGTCGCGCAAACGTGCCATCAGCATCTTGGAGCACCTGGATGCCGTGCGCTTTACGGTGCTCGACAAGGACGCCGGCGGCCTGAGGTCCTTGCGCTAGGACCGTCGTATCACCGTTCGGCAACAGACGGGACTGCGGATGATTTTTCTGGGACGGGGATTAAAAAATCATTAGGCACGTAATGATTATTTAATCCCCGTCCCAGAAAAATCATCCTTTGATCCAGCTTTGGGTAGTTAAAGCGGTCCCGTCCCAATTCGCTAGCCTGCTCGGTTTGGTAAAATACCGCCGCACTTGGGAACGGATGGGCTCCGGTGGGCTCCGCGGTCCTCAAAACCGTTGCGAGGCGTGCAAAACGTCTTGGATGTGTTCGATTCACATACGTTCCCGCCATACGCTACCAGCGCTTTTGTGCTCGCGGTCTTGCTGCGTGCCGCAAAGGCGCTGTTTTGTTTTTGCATGGGTTTGCCGGGCCGCCCGCTTTATCGGCGACGGTATTTGGCTTCGTGTGCCGGGTTTTGAGCATGCCGATGGGGGTGGTTTGCCGTATGACTACCGTAAGACGGGCCGATCTTTCTTGTGTCGTCCAGGCGGGCGGGTTGTCGTCGCGCATGGGCCGTGACAAGGCACGGATGTTGTTTTGCGGCGAGCCCTTGATCGAACGCGTACTGTGCCGCCTGGCTCAGGTTGCCGGCGAGCTGGTCGTGACGACGTCGCGCCCTGGCGAGCTTACCTACCTTGAGGAGCTTATGTTTGATGGCCTGCGCCCCCGCGTGGTGATGGACGTCGACGGTCCCGCCGGTGCCATGCGCGGCATCGCGAGCTCGTTGGCCGCCGCCCGATTGCCGTTCGCGGCGATCGTCGCCTGCGATATGCCGTTTGTCTCGCCGGAACTCATCGGCACGCTTGCCGATCGTGTTGAGGCCGAGGCGCTCGACGTGTGCGTGCCGCTCGAGGAGCGGGGGATTGAGCCGCTTTGCGCCGTCTGGCGCCGTGACGCGTGTGCGCCGGTTGCCCAAGAGTTGCTCGCCTGCGACCGCCAGCGCATTCGCTGCCTGATCAATCGCGTTCAGGCTGGTTATATGGATGAGCCGCAGATCGTTAAGGCCGCGGGTTCGACGCTCTGCTTCGAGAACGTCAATACGCCCGAGGAGTTTGCGGCGGCCGAGTTACTCGCCTAGACGATTGGAGTTGCCATGTCTCACGATATTTGCCCCGACACGGGGGAGCCTTGCACTTGCGATGGCTCCGAGCCCTGTACCTGCGGCTGCGGTGGCTGTGGACATACTGCGGAAGAGGAAGCGGCCGCCGCGGCGTATCGTGAGGCACACCGCGAAGGCCCATCCGGTGATGCCTTCGACCACGAACGCAAGATCATCGTTTCGTTCGATAGCACCTTCGATGTGATGGAATGCGAGCAGCTGTGCCTTGCCGCCGGTGTGCCCGGGCGTATCATGCCGCTGCCCGGCTCCATTACCGCAGGTTGCGGCCTGTGCTGGGCCATGCCGTTCTCGGGCGATGCCCTCGCCGCCTTCCGCGCCGCCACCGAGGGCCGCGTAACCCCCGCCGACTACCACCAACTCGTCCTCTAACCACCAAACCCCCACAAAGGTGCCTGTCCCCAATGTGGTGGTTTGGAACACGTGGACGAAACAGGTTTGAAACACGGGTTTTGCGCGTCAGACACTCGAAAACGCTTCTACCTGCATCGTAATCAAAACGAAACATCCGCCCGTCGGCTTATGCGAAACTTTGCTGCAACAGTGCGATATTATCCATACTCGATAAAGTTCGCGGCGCATAGGGTGCCGCGACCAACATTTTTCGTTTCCCATCATTGGAGGAAGCATGAGCTACACGCAGAAAGTTCTCGAAGAGCTCAAGGCCCGCTATCCCGAGCAGCCTGAGTTCATCCAGGCCGCGACCGAGATCCTCGGCACCATTCAGCCGGCGCTCGACGCCCACCCCGAGTACGAGGAGGCCGCCCTGCTTGAGCGCCTCGTCGAGCCCGAGCGCATCGTTATGTTCCGTGTCCCCTGGGTCGACGACCAGGGCAAGGTCCAGGTCAACCGCGGTTACCGCGTCGAGTTCAACTCTGCCATTGGACCCTACAAGGGCGGCCTGCGCTTTAACCCGACGGTCACCCTGGGCATGCTCAAGTTCCTGGGCCTTGAGCAGATCCTCAAGAACAGCCTGACCACCCTTCCCATGGGCGGCGGCAAGGGCGGCTCCGACTTTGACCCCAAGGGCAAGTCCAACAACGAGATCATGCACTTCTGCCAGTCCTTCATGACCGAGCTCTATCGCCACATCGGCCCCAACACCGACGTTCCCGCCGGCGACCTGGGCGTTGGCGGCCGCGAGGTTGCCTACCTGTTCGGTCAGTACAAGCGCCTGACCAACGAGTGGACCGGCGTCCTTACCGGCAAGGGCCTCTCCTTTGGCGGCTCGCTCGCCCGTACCGAGGCCACCGGTTACGGTCTGGTCTACTTTGTGGACGAGTACCTCAAGAGCCGCGGCGACTCCTTCGAGGGCAAGAACGTCGTCGTTCACGGCTCCGGTAACGTCGCCATCTACGCGGTCCAGAAGGTCGCCCAGCTCGGCGGCAAGGTGCTGGCCTGCTCCGACACCCATGGCTGGGTCGAGGATCCCGACGGCATCGACTACACCGTGCTCGAGCATGTCTACAACAAGAAGCGCTCCGGCCACGACAAGGGCGTTACGCTCGCTATGTACGTTGACGAGAAGCCCAACGCCGTGTGGCACGAGGGCGACGGCCGCGGCGTGTGGCAGCTGCCCTGCGACATCGCGCTGCCCTGCGCTCGCGAGAACACGCTGCTGCTCGAGGACGCCCAGGCGCTCGTCGCCAACGGCTGCAAGGTGGTCGGCGAGGGCGCGAACATGCCCACGACCATCGAGGCCACGACCTACTTCCAGGAGAACGGCGTTGCCTTTATGCCCGGTAAGGCTGCCAACGCCGGCGGCGTGCTCGTGTCCGGCCTGGAGATGAGCCAGAACGCCGAGCACCTGTCCTGGACCTTCGAGGAGGTTGACGGTAAGCTCGAGCAGCTCATGCGCGGCATGTTCCACAACGTGGACGACACCGCCAAGGAGTATGGCCAGGAGGGCAACTTTGTCATGGGCGCCAACATCGCCGGCTTCCTGAAGGTCGCCGACGCCATGCTCGCCCAGGGCGTCTGCTAAACCCTGCCTGACATAGCATGTGATGAGGCTCCCAGCTATCTGGCTGGGAGCCTTTTCTTTCCCGGAGGACTCTTCATAACTTGCGGTGATATACGGACTGTTTTGCGTTCCAGAATGGCTAATCAGTCCGTATATCACCGCAAGTTATGGATGGGTGGGTGGATTTTGTCCTAAAACGGTGTGCGGCCCCTCGTTTGGTACACTTAAAGGTACTGGACAAGTGGAGAGATGGGGGAGAACGTGCTCAAGTTCGGTACCTACGTCCGTGTTGGAAACGCGGCCGAAGCCTATGAGCTCTTACAGAAGAACCGCAACAACAAGATTGTGGGCGGCGGCATCTGGATGCGCCTGGGTTCGCGTCGCGTGGCGACGGCGATTGACCTTTCGGCCTGCGGACTTGATCAGATCGAGGAGACCGAGACCGAGTTTCGCATCGGTGCCATGTGTACCCTGCGCCAGCTCGAGCGCCATGCCGAGCTCAACGCGCTTGTCAACCATGTTTTTGAGTTCGCCGTCCATGACATCGTGGGCGTGCAGCTGCGCAATACCGCCACGGTGGGCGGCAGCATCTACGGCCGCTTTGGCTTCTCGGACGTGCTCTCCGCCTTCCTCGCGCTCGATTCCTATGTTGAGCTGACGGGCGCCGGCCGCGTGCCGCTCGCGGAGTTCGTTGACATGGGCTACGTGCGCGACGTTATTGAGCATGTCGTGGTCGTTAAGCACGATTACCGTGCGAGCTACGAGGCCGTGCGCAAAGCCGCGACCGACTTCCCCTCCTTAAACGTCACCGCCGCCTGGTGGGACAACAGCTGGCATGTCACCGTGGGTGCCCGCCCGCTGCGCGCGACCCTGCTGCAGGGCGAGGCATGCGGCCTTACCGCCGAGCAGCCTTCCGAGGACGAGCTTCGCGCCCTGGCCGCATCCGTGCGCTTGCTGGGCTACGGCACCAACCTGTGGGGCTCGGCCGACTACCGCCGCCGCATCTCGGCCCCGCTCGCCATCCAGGCCGTGCGCCGCGCCGCCGGCATCGAGCTTTCGGCCGCGCTTGCCCGCGAGCTCGAGACCGTGCAGATCCCTAAGTTCGCCACGGACGAGTATTCCTGCCGCCGCGTGCCCGGCGTCGATTCTAGCGAGGTGCGCTAATGGCTGCCAAACTCATCGATCTTTCCTTTACGCTCAACGGCCGCAAGGTCAAGGTTCAGATTGCCCCCGATACCATGCTCTTTGCGCTGCTGCGCGAGCAGGGGTGCGCGTCGGTGCGCTGCGCCTGCGAGACCACCAACTGCGGTCTGTGCACGGTGTGGCTCGACGGCGACCCGGTGCTCAGCTGCTCGGTTCCCGCGGCCCGTGTTGAGGGCCACACCATCACCACGCTTGAGGGCCTTAAGGCCGAATCCGAGGCACTGGCCCGTGCGATGGCTGCCGAAGGCGCCGAGCAGTGCGGTTTTTGCGCCCCCGGCCTTATCATGAACGTGCTGGCGCTTGCCCGTGCCGCCAAGGAGGACCCAAGCCTCGTCGCCACGCGCGAGGAGCTTTCGCGCCAGCTCGCCGGCAACCTCTGCCGCTGCAGCGGCTACGAGAGCCAGCTGCGCGCCATCGTCTGCTTCCTCAACGAGTCCGGCGTGCAGGTGGGCTTTGAGATGCCCGAGCTGCCGGTCAATATCACCAGCTCCGACGGCGTCTCCTACAAGCAAATCACCCACAAGCAGCCCAAGAAGGACTCGAAGGCTCTGCTCGAGGGCCGTCCCGTCTACACGGGCGATATGGTGCCTGCCGGCGCGCTCATCGTCAAACTCAAGCGCAGCCCCTATGCCCGCGCCAAGATCCGCTCCATCGATACGTCGCGCGCCCTGAAGGTGCCCGGCGTGGTGGGCGTCTACACCTACGAGGACGTGCCCAAGCGCCGCTTTACCATCGCCGGCCAGAGCTATCCGCAGCCGAGTCCCTATGACCGCCTGATTCTCGAGAACCTGGTGCGCTACCAAAATGAGGAGGTGGCGATCGTCGCCGCCGAGACTGAGGAGGCCGCCGACAAGGCGCTCAAGCTCATCAAGGTCGACTATGAGGTGCTCGAGCCGCTGCTCGACTTTACCCAGGCGCTCGATAACGACATTGTGGTCCACCCCGAGGGCGATGTGACCTTTATGTTCCCGCAGGGCGGCGACGTCCCGCGCAACCTGGTGTGCAGCGGTACCAGCGATTTTGGCGACCTGGACGAGGCGTTCGCCCAGAGCGACATCGTCTTTGAGCGCACCTACACCAGCCAGGCCACGCAGACCGCGCCCATGGAGACCTTCCGAGCCTTCGCGACGACCGACGCGTTCGGCCGCATCTCGGTGACCACCTCCACGCAGGTGCCCTTCCACGTGCGCCGCATGGTTGCGCAGTCGCTTGATATTCCGCAGTCGCAGGTGCAGGTTATTAAGCCGCGTATCGGCGGCGGCTTTGGCTCCAAGCAGACGGGCTGCTGCGAGATCTTCGTGGCGTTCGTGACGCAGCAGACCGGCCGCCCGAGCTATTGCTGCTACACCCGCGAGGAGACTATCACCGCGGGCAACTCGCGCCACCAGATGCAGATGACCGTTAAGCTGGGCGCCATGAACGACGGCACTATCACGGCTATCGACCTGCACACGCTGTCCAACGCCGGCGCCTATGGCGAGCATGCCACCACGACGATCGGCCTCTCGGGCCACAAGAGCCTGCCTATCTACAACCACGTGAAGGCGAGCCGCTTTAGCTGGGACGCCGTCTACACCAATACCAACCGCGGCGGCGCGTATCGTGGCTACGGTGCCACCCAGGGCCAGTTTGCCGTGGAGAGCGCCGTCAACGAGCTCGCCGACATGCTGCACATGGACCCCGCCGACCTGCGCCTTAAGAACATCGTGCACGAGGGCGAGATCATGCCGCAGTACTACAACGAAAAGCTCAACGCCTGTGCGCTCGACCGCTGCCTGCTGCGCGCGATGGACATGATCGGCTGGCGCGACAAGCCGCTGGCTGTGGACCTGGGCGACCGCGTACGCGCCCTGGGCTGCGCGCTCACCATGCAGGGCTCGGGCATTTCCAACGTGGATATCGCCGGCATCGACATGCGCCTGGAAGAGGACGGCTTCATTACCATCGGCACCGGAGCCACCGATAACGGCATGGGCGTCGACACGATCCTGGCGCAGATTGCCGCCGAGGAGCTGGGTGTGGAGAGCTCGCTCATTGTGGTGCGCGGCGTGGACACCGATGTGTCGCCGTTTGATGCCGGCTCGTACGCGAGCTCGGGTACGTACGTGACGGGACTTGCCGCCAAGAACGCCGCGACCGAGCTGCGTGAGAAGATCTGCGCCAAGGCCGCCCAGATGTGGGACGTGGATGCCGCCGAGGTGGTCTTCGATGGCCAGTACGTGCGTCTGTCCGACGAGCGTGCCGCGCGCGAGCAGAACCGCTACCTCACGCTGCGCGACTTTGCCAACCTGTGCGTCAAGAACATCGCGGGCGGCGACGCGCTCACCTCGCATGCCTCCGCCTGCCTGCCCGTTTCGCCTCCGCCGTTTATGGCCGGTATTGCCGAGGTCGAGGTCGACAAGGCCACCGGCAAGGTGACTGTGGTGGACTATGCGGCAGCCGTCGACTGCGGCACCGTGATCAACGAGGCGCTCGCGCGCGTCCAGGCCGAGGGCGGCATTGCCCAGGGTATCGGTCACGCGCTCTACGAGATTGTCGAGCACGATGACCGCGGCCGCCTGCGCACCGGCAACTTTATGAGCTACAAGCTGCCCACGCGCCTGGATATCGGCAGCATTCGCGTGGCCTTTGAGCCGAGCTACGAGCCGACGGGCCCGTTTGGCGCCAAGTCGATCGGCGAGGTCGTCATCAACACGCCGCTCGCCGCCGTGGCCTCGGCCGTGGCACACGCCACCGGCCACCAGGTCCGTTCGCTGCCGATCACGCCCGAGAAGGCCCTGCTGGGGGAGTAGCGGGTCAGCGAACAAGTCGTACAAGTCGTAATTGGCGGGGCGGGGCAACTCGCCCCGCCTTTTGCACTCGTGGTGAGGTCGTGAGCCTGTAAAAGGTGTGCGTGCGCTTGCCGTTCGTATCTGCTATCATTCCTAGTCTGTGCGCTCATGCGGGCGTGGCGGAATTGGTAGACGCGCCAGATTTAGGTTCTGGTGGGATTCCCGTGAAGGTTCGAGTCCTTTCGCCCGCACCATCGCACTTGCGTCGGCCCTGGCCGTCGCGACACTTTGTTGCATAAAGGTACCAGCACCTCAGATAAGCTGGGCAGTATGAGGAGGAACGTGTTGAACATCACCGCTTCTGACGTCAAGGACGCCAAGCTCACCGCTACGGTCACCATCCCGGCCGCCGACGTCGACGCCGCGATCAAGAAGGCCTACAAGGACACCGCCAAGAAGTACCGCTTCCCGGGCTTCCGTGCCGGCAAGGCTCCCCGTCCGGTCATCGACTCCGCTCTTGGCGCCGAGGCTACCCTCGCTCAGGCCACCAACGACCTGATCGCCGCCAACGAGCCCGCCGTCCTCAACGAGCTGGACATCGTCCCCACCAAGAGCGGTGACTACAAGGAGCTCGACCTCGCCAAGGATCACGAGGACTACACCTACACCGTCGAGTTCTCCCTGCGTCCCGCCGCTGAGCTCTCCTCCTTCGACGCCGTCGAGATCGAGATGCCTCCCGCGGAGGTCACCGAGTCCGAGATCAACAACCAGGTCGAGATGCTCCTCAACTACCGTGCCACCTTCGAGGACGTCGAGGGCCGCGCCGTCGAAGCCGAGGACTACGTCACCGTCGACCTCAAGGCCGTCGAGAATGCCGACAACTTTGCCGCCGAGGGCCGCATGCTCATCGCCGGTAGCGACAGCAACCCCAAGGAGTTTAACGAGGCCCTGATCGGCGCTAACGTTGACGACGTCAAGACCGTCACCTGGACCGACGAGGTCGAGGAGGGCGAGGAGGCCGAGACCCACACCGTCGAGGTCACCGTCAAGGGCATCAAGGTCCGTAACACCCCCGAGCTCACCGACGAGCTCGTCAAGTCCGACTTTGGCTTCGACAGCATCGACGCCATGCACGACGCCATCAAGATCGAGATCGAGCAGGACAAGGCTTCCCGCCTCCCGGCCGAGAAGGAGAACCGTTGCGTCTCCGCTCTCGCCGAGCGCCTGCAGCTCGACGAGATGGATGCCGACTACGAGCAGTCCGTCTTTGAGGAGCTTGGCCAGAACTTCCTGTCCAACCTCGCTGCCCGCGGCATGACGCTGGACACCTGGCTGCCCGCTTCCGGTCTGACCATGGAGCAGTTCATCGGCGACCTGCACAAGCAGGCCAACGACGTTGCCCGTGAGTCCCTGGCTCTGGACGCCCTCGCCCGCGAGCTCAAGATCGAGGTCACCGAGGACGACATCAACGCCGAGTTCGAGAAGGCCGGCGTCAAGGACGTCGAGGCTTCCAAGGCCGAGTTCATCGCCGATGGCCGCATGCCCGCCGTCCGTGAGTCCATCCGTCGCTCCAAGGCCGTCGACCACCTGGTCGAGAACGCCAAGGTGACCGAGGTCGACGAGACCGCCAAGGACGCCGAGTAATTCTCGCCACCTTGCCCGCGAGCGCATGCGTGCGCCCGTGATGGGGTAAAGTTATACACCGGTTATCCGGTTGCTTCGTACGGTGCCAGCCAATGCATAGCATGCGGGCACCGTACGTTTATCTAGAACCAATTTGGTCCGCAAGAGAGAAATGGAGATGCGTATGATCGCCAAGTTCGATTCCGCCCTCGTGCCATACGTTATCGAGCAGACGCCGCGCGGCGAGCGCAGCTACGATATCTATTCGCGCCTGCTCAACGACCGCATCATCTTCTTGGGCGAGGAGATCAACTCCGTCAGCGCCAACCTGGTCGTTGCCCAGCTGCTGCATCTTGAGAGCCAGGATGCCGAGAAGGATATCTCGCTCTACATCAATTCGCCCGGTGGCGAGGTCTACTCCGGCCTGGCGATTCTGGACACCATGAACTTTATCAAGCCGCAGGTCTCGACCATTTGCGTCGGTATGGCCGCGTCTATGGCCGCCGTGCTGCTTTCGGCCGGCGCCAAGGGCAAGCGCTTCTGCCTGCCTCACTCCAAGGTCATGATTCACCAGCCCAGTGGCGGTGCCCAGGGTCAGCAGACCGAGATCGAGATCGTGGCCGAGGAGATCAAGAAGACCCGCCGCGAGCTCAACCAGATCCTGTCCGACGCCTCGGGCCAGCCCATCGAGAAGGTCCAGGCCGATACCGAGCGCGACAACTATCTGACCGCTGCCGAGGCCCTCGACTACGGCCTGATCGACCGTATCGTCACCTCGCGCGACCTCGCCGCGAAGGACGCCTAGGATGGCCGGTAACATGCAGGACAACTTCGACGAGAACGGCAACCCCATCCGCTGCTCCTTCTGCGGAAAAGAGCAGGGGCAGGTTCGCCGCCTGGTGAAGGGTCCGACCAACATCTTTATCTGCGACGAGTGCGTCGCCGCCTGCTCCGAGATCCTGGAGGAGTCGCTGGCTTCGGACTTTATGGACGCTGCCCGCAACGGCAAGCTGCCGGGCTTCCTCAACGATCACGGCCAGGCTGCCGGGCAGCCTGCTATGGATCCCGAGGCCGAGGGCTTTGAGCTCGAGGACGACGCCCGCCAGGTCATTACGCATGTGCCGACGCCGCACGAGATCTATGACGAGCTTTCGGCCTATGTTATGGGTCAGGAGGACGCCAAGCGCGCCATGTCGGTGGCCGTGTACAACCACTATCGTCGCGTGATCGAGGGCGGTGCCGCGGTGTCCGCCTTTGACGAGGCATCTGGCATGGGCGGTCAGTTTGACGACGATATGGACGAGGTGGAGCTCGCCAAGTCCAATATTTTACTGCTCGGCCCCACCGGTACCGGTAAGACCCTGCTCGCCCAGACGCTCGCCCGCATCCTCGAGGTGCCGTTTGCCATCGCCGACGCCACTGCGCTCACCGAGGCCGGTTACGTTGGCGAGGACGTGGAGAACATCCTGCTCAAGCTTATCAATGCTGCCGATGGCGACATTGAGCGCGCTCAGGTTGGCATTATCTACGTGGACGAGATCGACAAGATTGCCCGCAAGGCCGAGAACCTCTCCATCACCCGCGACGTTTCGGGCGAGGGCGTTCAGCAGGCGCTGCTTAAGATTCTTGAGGGCACGGTGGCCAGCGTTCCGCCCACCGGCGGCCGCAAGCATCCCCAGCAGGAGCTGCTGCAGATCGATACGACCAACATCCTGTTTATCTGCGGCGGTGCCTTTGTGGGTCTGGACAAGATCATCGCCGACCGCGTGGGCAACAAGGGCGTGGGCTTTAACTCCGAGATCGCCGGCCCCACTTCGGTCGACGAGAACGACCTGCTGCGCCAGGTGCTCCCGCAGGACCTCAACGCCTTTGGCATGATTCCCGAGTTTGTGGGACGTACGCCCGTCGTTACCCAGACGCAGGCGCTCGACGAGGACGACTTGGTGTCGATCCTGACCGAGCCCAAGAACGCCGTGGTGCGCCAGTACCGCAAGATGTTCCAGCTCGAGGACGTAGAGCTTGAGTTTGAGGACGCGGCCCTGCACGAGATCGCCCGCATGGCGCTCGCCCGCAAGACCGGCGCCCGCGGCCTTCGCTCCATCTGCGAGGACGTGCTGCAGCAGACGATGTTCGACCTGCCCAGCGAGGAGGGCGTTTCCAAGGTCATCGTGACCGAAGCCTCCGTAAAGGGCGAAGAACAGCCCCAGCGCATCTATGGGTAAACCAGCCAAAAATGTGCTTGCAAATAGCCTCCGACCATCCGCGGTCGGAGGCTATTTTATATATACGCAATAACCCCAACTACCTGTGTTATTCTGTGTGTTTGTTTAAAGTCTCAGCAAAGTCCATTCAGACTGAAGTAATCGATACCTAAGGCGTGTCCGCCTGCTTGGTTTTCGTAGATTCCGCACGAGCCGAAGAGCACTAAATGTGCTCTTCGTGCGAGCCAGGACCTGACCGAGCGAAAACCAAGCAGGCGGACACGCCGGCGGGACAGGGAGAGATATATGGAAGAGATGCCCAAGAACTACGATCCGTCGACCAACGAGCCGGCGATCCTGCAGAAGTGGCTCGACGGCGGCTACTACAAGCGCCGTGAGGGCGTGGGCGACTGCACCGTCACCATTCCGCCTCCCAACGTGACCGGCAAGCTCCACATGGGTCACGCCACCGATGACTCCATCCAGGACGCCATCATCCGTATGGCCCGCATGCGCGGCAAGTCCACGCGCTGGGTGCTGGGCACCGACCACGCCGGTATCGCTACGCAGACCAAGGTCGACAAGAAGCTCAAGAGCGAGGGCATCAGCCGCTTGGTGATCGGTCGCGACAAGTTTGTCGACGCTTGCTGGGATTGGACCCACGAGTACGGCGGCATCATCGTCGAGCAGATCAAGCGTATGGGCTGCTCCGTCGACTTCGACAACGAGCGCTTTACCATGGACGAGGACTACGCCCAGGCCGTTCGTAAGGTCTTCTGCGACTGGTACCACGACGGCCTGATCTACCGTGGTAAGCGCATCGTCAACTGGTGCCCCAACTGCACCACCGCTATCTCGGACGACGAGGCCGAGTACAAGGACGAGAAGGGCCACCTGTGGCACCTGCGCTACCCGCTGACCGAGCCGGTCAACGGCCAGGACTACATCGTCGTTGCCACCACGCGTCCCGAGACCATGCTCGGTGACACGGGCGTCGCCGTCTCCCCGAAGGACCCCGAGAAGGCCGCCTTTGTGGGTAAGACCGTCAAGCTCCCCATCGTCAACCGTGAGATTCCCATCTTTGAGGATTGGCACGTCGACGCCAACTTTGGCTCCGGCTTCGTTAAGGTCACCCCGGCCCACGACCCCAACGACTACGCCATGGGTCAGGCCCACGACCTGCCGCAGATCAACATCTTTGACGAGCACGCGGTGGTCGTCGAGGGCTATGGCGAGTTCACCGGCATGAACCGCGACGAGTGCCGCGAGGCCGTCATCAAGTGGTTTGAGGAGCACGGCCTGCTCGACCACGTCGAGGACCTCGACCACTCTGTCATGCACTGCTACCGTTGCGACGCCGCACTGGAGCCGTGGTTGTCCGAGCAGTGGTTCGTCGCCGTTGACAAGCTCAAGGGGCCGGCACTCGACGCCGTCAACTCCGGCAAGGTCACCTTCCATCCCGCGCGCTGGACGCAGACCTACACCACCTGGATGGAGAACCTTAAGGATTGGTGCATTAGCCGCCAGCTTTGGTGGGGCCACCGCATCCCCGTGTTCTACTGCGAGGATTGCGGCTGGGAGGACGCCCTTACCGAGGACACCGACGTGTGCCCCAAGTGTGGCGGCCATCACGTGCATCAGGACGAGAACGTGCTGGATACCTGGTTCAGCTCGCAGCTGTGGACCTTTGCCACGCAGGGCTGGCCGCAAAAGCCGGAGCTGCTCGAAGGCCATCATCCCACGACGGCGCTCGTCACCGCGCGCGACATCATCGCGCTGTGGGTCGCCCGCATGGTCATGAGCTCGCTGTACTTCCTGGACGAGGTGCCGTTTAAGGACGTTGTCATCTATCCGACGATTCTGGCCAAGGACGGCAGCCGCATGTCCAAGTCCAAGGGCAACGGCGTTGACCCCATGGATCTCATTGGCATGTACGGCGCCGACGCCATGCGCTACAACTTGCTCACGCTGTGCACCAACAACCAGGATGTTAAGTTCGACGCGAACATCGATAAGAAGACCAAGAAGCTCATCGACAGCCCGCGTACCGACCAGGCCAAGAGCTTTGTGACCAAGATCTGGAACGCCAGCCGCTTCCTGCTCATGAACATGGAGGGCTACATGCCCGGCGAGCCTGTCGTGGAGACGCCTGCCGACGCCTGGATGTTCAGCCGCCTGGCCAAGGCCGTGAAGATGGTCACCGAGGGTATTGAGAACTACACCTTTGGCGACATGGCTCGCGGCGTGCAGCAGTTCTTCTGGAACGAGGTCTGCGACTGGTACGTCGAGGTCACCAAGGCCCGCTTGAAGGGCGAGGGCCGTCTGCAGGCGCAGCGCAACCTGATCTTTGTGCTCGACACCTCCATTCGCCTGATGCACCCGCTCATGCCGTTTGTCACCGAGGAGATCTGGGACAACATGCCGGCGAGCGTGCTCGACCTGGATGCCGAGGGCAATGTGGACCGCGCCGAGGCGCTCATGATCGCCAAGTGGCCTGAGCCCGCCGACTACGCCAAGTATGTCGACGAGGACGCCGAGCGCGCGTTTGAGCTGTGCCGTGCCGTCGTGTCTGCCGCCCGTGCCGCCCGTTCGCGTTATCGCTTGAGCCCCAAGGCCGAGCTCGACGTGGTCGTGCGCGCCGGTGCCGAGGACATCGAGAAGCTCGAGAGCCTGCGCTCGACCATCGAGCCGCTGGCCAACACGTCTTCGCTGGTTATGGGTGCCGACGTTGAGAAGCCGGCTGCGAGCATTGCCGTGGTCGACAGCGGCGTCGAGGTCTTTGTGGTGCTCGAGGGCAAGGTTGACCTTTCGGCCGAGAAGGCGCGCCTGGAGAAGGAGATTGCCGCGGCCCAGAAGGAGCTCGCCGGCTGCGAGAAGACGCTCGCCAACGAGGGCTTTGTGGCTAAGGCTGCGCCCGCCGTGGTCCAGAAGAAGAGGGACCGTGCAGCTGAGCTCAAGGAGATCCTGGCGGCGCTGACTGCTCAGGTTGCTGACTTCTCGTAGGTCTAACTTGGGGGCGCGTCCCGATGCTTTGCTCTCCGCTGCGGACAGTCCTGCGCAAGACGGACAGCACATTAGGTGCTGTCCTTTGCGTGCGGAACTTGCGGCGAGCAAAGCATCGGGCCGCTCCTGGTGCGGTTACGTTGCTGTCTTTATCTGGCGCGTTAAGGTCACTTGGTTGTGGCCTTGATCTCGCTGCAAAGCGGTGTTTGGCTGATATTTTGAATGTGAGGGGCTCGTTGTTTGTTACGGGCCTCTTTTTATGTTGAGGGGACTTTGGTTTATGCCTAAGCGTTCGGGGTCGTATTCTGTGCCGTTCTCGTTTGAGTTGCTTTCGTTTGATGAGGCTGTGGGGCTTGCTGCTGATACGGGGCGGATTTCTGGGGATGCTGGTCCTCTGCTTGAGACGGTTGTCGATATGCTCGATGAGCTGGGGCGTCCGGACGAGTATTTCGATTGCATTCAGGTTGCCGGTACCAATGGCAAGACTTCGACTACGCGTTTTTCGGCTGCTATCTTGCGTGGTGAGGGGTTAAAGACTGCGCTGTATACGTCGCCGCAGCTGGTGCGCTATCCCGAGCGCATGGAGGTCGATGGACGCGTCGTGAGCGACGAGGCCTTTGCCCGTGGCGTTTCAGCAGCTGTTGAGGCGGGACATCGCGTGAATGCGCGCCGTGTGGCGGCGGGGAAGCGCGCCTATTCCATCACGCCGTTTGACCTGCTGACGGCTGCCGCACTTGTAGTGTTTGCCGAGGCCGCGGTGGATGTTGCCGTGCTCGAGGTCGGCATGGGCGGGCGTTGGGACGCCACGAGTGCGACCGATCCCGTGGCCGTCGCCATTACGGGCATTGGACTCGATCATACACGCATTTTGGGCGACACGCTCGAGGCCATTGCGGGGGAGAAGGCTGCGGTTATTAAGCCTGGGCGCCTGGTTGTTCTGGGCGAGGGCACACATGAGGCGAGCGTTCAGCGTGTGATGGACGCACGTTGTCGCGAGTGCGGCGTCGTGCCGCTCGTGGTGAACCATGCCACGACAAAGGTGCCGGAACACGTGGGCGATACGGTTGAGTTTAGCTGCACCACGCCGCGTGCGATCTATACGTCGAGCATGGTCAAGCCGGCCTATCAGCCGCAGAATGCCGCGTGCGCGATTATGCTTTGCGAGGGGTATTTGGGTCGCGAACTCGATCATGACAAGCTCGATGCGTCGCTTATGGGCTGCCCCACGCCGGGCCGCTTTGATGTACTGGGAACTGATCCGCTCAAGCTGATCGACGCCTGCCATAACCCTCAGAGCTGCGAGAACTTTGTGAGCGCGCTGGACGAGATCGATCCGTGCGTGGAGAATCGTCCCACGCTGCTGTGCGCCGCGCTGGCAGACAAGGACGTGGCGGGCATCGTCGACGTGCTGATTCCGGCCTTCCCGCGCGTGGTCGTGACCCAGACCGATTCCGATCGCGCCTTGCCGGCAGAGGAGCTCGCTGCCTTGGTGGACGCTGACAAGCTGGCGGGCGTGTACCCCAGCGTGTCCAAGGCCCTCGCTGCCTTCGATGCCGCCGGCGAGTCTTTCGTAGCCGCCGGCACCATCACCCTAGCCGGCGAAGTAGCCGGCCTGCTGCGTTAACGCCACTCGCAGAGCAGCTAATTTGACCTGTTTGCCACGAAATGGGCCTATCTACTACGTTTGACCGGTTATCCTCGACCACGCCGAAAAATGCAAAATTAAAACCGCAGGTAGAAGGCCTGCCATTTTTCAAAAAAGACCCGCATGGTCGACCCACGCGGGTTAAACGTAGTAGATAGCCCGTTTTCGTGGCGCATCTCTATACTGTCAAATTATCTGACTTGGCCCTTTGGTAGTTGCGGTGAAATAGTTCCTGGATTATGCCTCTGTAGGCCATCTGGGAACTATTCCACCGCAACTTATTGAGGGCTATTGGGAAGGGGTTAGTCTAGGCGAACTGGGTCGTGGGGGTAGGCGTTGAGGATCTCGACGCCGGTCTCGGTGACGAGGGCCAGGTCCTCGATGCGGACGCCGGTGCGGCCGGGGAGGTAGATGCCCGGTTCGATGGAGAACGTCATGCCTGGCTCGATAACCTGTTCGTTGACCAGCGAGACGTCGCCCGGCTCGTGGTCCTGAAGACCGATCGAGTGGCCCAGGCGGTGCGTGAAGTACTTGCCGTAGCCAGCGTCCTCAATCACGTCGCGCGCGGCGCGGTCCAAGTCGCACATGCGCACGCCCGGCGCGATGAGCGCCTCGGCGGCCTCGTTGGCACTGCGCACGATGTCGTAGATGCGCGCCGTCTCCTCGTCCGGCTCGCCCCAAAAGAACGTGCGCGTCATGTCCGAGCAGTAGTTGCGACGACGCCCGCCAATGTCGAATAGCACCACGTCGCCGCGCTTGAGCACGGTGTCGTCGGGCTCGTGGTGCGGGTCGCCGGCGTTAGCACCAAAGCTCACGATGGGCGGAAAGCTAAAGCCCTCGCAGCCGTGCTTGCGATACAGACTGAGCATCTGGTCGGCAATTTCGCGCTCCGTTACGCCTTCGTGGACGAGCTTGATGGCGTCGGCCATCACGGCGTCGTTGGCGGCAGAGGACGCGCGCATAAGCTCCTGCTCGGTAGCGTCTTTGTAGGTGCGTGCGGCGGTGACGGCAAAGTCGCCCAGGAAAAACTCGCTGGCGGCATGGCGCTCCATGAGGGGCATCAAAAAGCCGGAGCGCATGACGGTGTCGATACCAAGCGGCTTGTCTGGGTCGATCTCACTCGCGATGGCGTCGGCCACGATATCGGTATCGGTGTGGTAGGCAACGCGGGCATTGTCGTACTCGGGCAGCTGATGCAGCGCGTTGACCAGAATCACCGGCTCGGCACCGCGTGCGAGCAGCACGCCGCAAAAACGCTCGAACATATCGGCATAAAAGCCGGTCAGGTAATAGATCGACCATGGGTCGTTTACGAGCAGCTGTGCGCCGGGGTGCTGAGCCTCGAGCGCATCGAGCACGCGCGCCACACGCTGGTCATCGACATGTGCCATGAAACATCCTTTCGCTAGGGTGCCACCATGGTATCCCAAGCCCGGCACATGGGGACGTTTCTTTTAGGCCGGCACCTTGAGATACTCCCTGGCGTGATTTTTCTGGGACGGCAGGCAAAGATGGCCAAAAGACCCCGTCCCAAACGAGCTGCTTTTAAAACTATGCCGGATTACGGGGCTGGACTGCACTTGGCTGTCCATGAACGAAATGGCAAAAATAAAACCGCAGGTAGAGGGCTTGTCAAAACTCAGAATTTGCCGGTATGGATAGGGGTTCTCGATTTAGCCCCGTAAACCGGCATAGTTTTGAAATGGCACCAATATGGCAACAGCCTTAAATCTGATCCAAAAGAAAGTTGCGGTGGAATAGTTCCTGGATGCCGGGGTTTTGGCGGAAAACAGGAACTATTCCACCGCAACTGAGGAGGGGGACGGGGTTGATGGCGGGGTAGCTAAAAGAGCCCCGTTTCTAATTAGCTACTTGGGCTCGGTCGATGTCCATGCTGGCTATTAGGTTGATGTTGGTGTCTAGGAGGTTGGGGAGGATTATGCCGCCCATGTGGATGGGCGCGTTGACGACTAGACCTCGGATGAGGGCCATGGCTTGGGCGTGGAGTGCCAGCGGGATGGCCTCGGCGGTGCGCACGGGGAGTAGGGCTTCGTCGCCGCGGGAGACGGCCACGGTGGTGGTGAGCACGCGCATGGGGCAGGTGAGCTCCTGGTGCGCGAACTTATCGCCGCGTGGGCAGTTGTTGCCGGTTACGGAGTGCACTTCTACCACGGCGCCGTCCGCGTCACGCTCCACCTCTACGGTCAGGAAGCATTCGGATGGGCAGGTGGTGCAGTTGAACTGCAGCGTCTCGGTCGCATTCGTGCTCATGAGCTATGCCTCCTCAATGGGATCGACAGACAGAATAATCTCTCTAGCACCTAGGTCGAGTGCGCGCTGAATCACCTTCGCCGGCAGCGGGAAGCTTTCCATAACGCTCGACTTAAACGCGCGGACCTTGCCTGCGAACAGTTCCTCGCCGTCGGCCAAGATCCTCACGCAGGCGGCATCGACTGGCCGGCGCACGCGGAAGTTCAGCTTGGTGAGCGCCACGGCCGTAATGCGTCCCGGCAGCGCGTATCCCGCAATGCCGGCAGGGGAGACCGTGAGCTCGCAGTCCGGAACGGCGCCCGCGGCGGTCCCCAGCGCATACGCCGCTGCAGCTGCGCCAGCCCTCTCGGACTCGGTCGTTACGTTGTCCGCCAGGTCGTGTACGTGCAGAACATTGCCGCAGGCAAAGATGCCCGGCACGCCCGTCTGCAGGCTCTGGTCCACCACGGCGCCGCGCGTGCGCGGGTCAAGCTCTACGCCTGCGGCAACCGAAAGCTCGTTCTCGGGAATCAAGCCCACCGAAAGCAGCAGCGTGTCGCACGGAACAATGCGCTCGATCCCCGGAATGGGCGCCAGGCGCTCGTCTACTTGGCTCACCTCGACGGCTTCCACGCGGTCGTGCCCGATCACGCGCGTGACTGTGGTAGACAGATGCAGCGGAATGCCAAAGTCGTCCAGGCAGTTCTTGACGTTGCGGCGCAGACCGTTGGCGTACGGCATGAGCTCGTACACGCCCTCGACCGAAATCCCCTCGAGCGTGCAGCGACGTGCCATGATCAGCCCGATATCGCCCGAACCCAAAATGACGGCGCGCGAGCCGGGTTTGAGGTTCTCGATATTGATGTATCGCTGCGCCAGACCCGCTGTAAACACGCCGGCGGGTCGGCTGCCGGGGATTTTGATCTCGCTGCGCGTGCGCTCGCGGCAACCCATGGCAAGGACGACTGCGCGTCCGGTGAGCTGCAACATGCCGGCAGGGCTCATGAGCGTGACGGTATGGACCGCGGTGTCTTCCGTAGGCTCGCCTGAATCAATCCCAATCACCATGCTGTCCAGGAACAGCGCAATGTCGGTTGCGTGCACCTGGTCGATAAAGCGCTGCGCGTACTCGGGACCGGTGAGCTCCTGTTTAAAGTGCGACAGGCCAAAGCCGGGGTGGATGCACTGGCGCAGGATGCCGCCCGGGTGCTGCTCTCGCTCCACGATGGCTACGCGCGCTCCGGCCTTATGCGCGGCCAGCGCGGCCGCCATGCCGGCAGGTCCGCCGCCGACAACGACCACGTCGAAGGCTTGCGTTTGTTCGGCTTCTACGACGCCGCAATCAATCGCGCTCGACTTGAATTCCGCCATGCTAGCGCACCCCCTTCAGCGGTCCCTCAACCAGCCAAGATCCGGCATCCTCTAACAGCACCTCGCTGGGGTCGCAGCCTAGCTCGCGCGCCAGGATCGCCACCACGCGGCTCTGGCAAAAGCCACTCTGGCACCGACCCATGCCGGCGCGGCAGCGGCGCTTGACGCCTTCAACCGAAACCGCGCCCGGCTGACGTCGGATCGCTGCCACAATCTCGGCCTCGGGCACCGTCTCGCAGCGACAGACAATCTGTCCCCACGCGGGATCGGACTCGATCAGCTCCTCCTTGCGCGCCAGCGGTGCGCGGTCAAAGTCGTCCGGCGCGCGGCGAATTGGGTTCCAGTCCGCCCGCTCGTGCAGCTTCACGCCCGCCTTGCGCATCACAAGCTCCATGCGCTCGGCAATGGCCGGCGCGCTTGCCACACCCGGCGACTGAATGCCCGCCGCCTGGAACAGCCCCTGCACCACGGCCGACTGTCCAATAAAGAAGTCGTTCGTTCCCTGAATAACCGGGCGCCCGCCGGCAAATGCGCGTACCACGCGGCGCGTATCCAGATCGGGCACCAGCTTGCGCGCGCCGGTCAGCAGCGCGCTCACATCGCTCGCATAGGTCTGCGTGTCGCCCGGCTCGCGCACGGCGGCCGTCGCGGTGATCACGGTGTTGCCGTGCGCGGTGCCCGTCACGATAACGCCCTTCGACATCGGCGTTGGCACGGGGTAGAGCGGCATGAGCGTGCGCGGCTCCTTGTCCAGCACCACGATGTTGCCCTGACGCCAGGCCATCTGGAACTCCTCGGCGCCCGCCATATGCGAGATGTCGGCGGCGCCGTTGCCCGCGGCGTTGATCAGGTAGCGACAGCGCACGTCGCCGGCGGGCGTCTCCAGCGTAAAGCGCGCGTCGTCGCCCGAGCCCGCGACTTCAATCGCTTCCACCGATGCGGACCGCATAAACGTTACCCCGTTGGCCACGGCGTTCTCCATCGCGGCGATGGCAACCTCAAACGGGTCGACAAACCCAGTCGAGGGGCACCACAACGCGCACGTTGCATTGGCACTGGCGCGCGGCTCCAGCTCGTGGATGCGCTCGGGGCCAATGATCGATAGCTCGGGCACGCCGTTGGCCAGGCCATTCTTGCTCAGCTGCTCCAGGTGCGCGCGGTCCTCGTCGTTAAAGCCCAACACCATCGATCCGGTGCGGCAGAACAGAAAGCCGAGCTCCTGGGCCCAGGCGCCATACAGCTCGCAACCACGGGCATTGACCTGCGCCTTTACCGTTCCCGGCGCCGGATCGTAACCGGCATGCACCAGACCGCCGTTTGCCTTTGACGCGCCCAGCGCAATATCGTTAGCCGCCTCGACCGCGCAAATGGAAAGGTCAAATTTCGCGAGCTGCCTCGCGATGGCGCATCCGGTGATACCCGCGCCGACAATCACGATATCAAACGTTTCCGTCACAGTGCCTCCCAGACGAGTTGACAGGCCGTCAATAAGACTATCCTAGGGTCTGCACACCCCCAGTGCGACGGCAATGCGGCGAACAGCCCTGCAACACCCGCCAACGGCAGACGAGGGGAGACCCGGCAACGACGACAACCTCGTCTGCCGACAACTACGGCAATCGTTCGTCTCGATCTGTAACAGTAAGAGGGGTTTTGGGGCCCAAGATGTTACAGATCGAGATGGAAGTCGGGGAGGGATTCCTCAGTCTAAATCTGTAACATCTAGACCCGGATTCCGCTCCCACCTGTTACAGATTGAGATGTTTGTGTCCGCGTCAGCCCCGTACCCAGCCGTAGTCCCATATAAACAAACCCCGTGGTAAACTTGACCGGACTGTTAATATTCCGAAAGGTACCCGTAATGTCCAAGTACATCTCTGAGCTCATGTCGCCGCAGCTTATGGGCGTCGTCTATGCCTTCGTTGGCTTTATCATCGCCTTGTATGTGCTGTCGGTCGTCTATGTGTTCATCGACGCTCGCCGCCGCGGCGCCAGCGCCTACGTGGCATGGGGCATCATCGCCCTCATCCCGTTTGTGGGCCTTATTGCCTACCTGGTCCTGCGTCCGCACTCCTACGCGTCCGACCGCGAGGAGCAGGAGCTGGACATGGCCCTGCGCGAGCGCCAGCTTGCCCAGTACGGCACCTGCCCGCAGTGCGGCGCGCCCATCGAGAAGGACTTCGTCGTCTGCCCGGTGTGCGATACCCAGGTTCGCAACGTATGCCCCAGCTGCCATCGCCCGCTCGACGCGCACTGGAAGGTCTGCCCCTACTGCCGAACTCGCATCCAGTAACGCATCCATCGCCGGTCCGGTCGTAAGCCACGGGCCCCGCGCGTCACGTGCAAGCCGCACGCGCGCCCCGCAGCCCAGCCCCACACGATGAAGCATGCGTAGAAAATCGCCCGCCGTGCCATTAAGGTGCGGCGGGCGCTTGTATACCAAGGCAACCTGCCTATAATGATGCAAGTCAAAAACGCCGAGCGCATCGCACGCACTTGCATCAGGCATCCGAGAGGAGAAAACATACCCATGAAGGCACTCTACAATGACGGTTCGGTGGCCGAGCTCCCGCAGGACGAGGTCACGCACGTCATCCGCCACTCCGCCGCGCACATCATGGCGCAGGCCATCAAGCGCCTGTATCCCCAGGCCGACTTTGCCTACGGCCCCGCGACCGACAACGGCTTCTACTACGACGTCGACCTGCCCGAGGGCGTCAAGATCAGCGAGGACGACTTCCCCGCGATCGAGGCCGAGATGAAAAAGATCGTCAAGGAGAACCTCAAGTTCTCCGTGTACGAGAAGCCCCGCGCCGAGGCCATCGCCCTTATGGAGGAGCGTGGCGAGAAGTACAAGGTCGAGCACATCGGCGACCTGGACGATGACGCCCGCATCACCTTCTACCAGCAGGGCGACTACATCGACATGTGCGTCGGCCCCCACATCTGCTACACCAAGGCGCTCAAGGCCTTTAAGCTCACCGGCGTCTCGGGCGCTTACTGGAAGGGCGACAAGGACAACAAGATGCTCACCCGCATCAACGGCGTCGCCTTTGCCACCAAGGAAGAGCTCGACGAGCACATGCACATGCTGGAGGAGGCCAAGAAGCGCGACCACCGCAAGATCGGCCGCGAGATGGACCTCTTTATGATGCGCGACGAGGCCCCCGGCTTCCCGTTCTTCCTGCCCAACGGCATGATCCTTAAGAACACGCTGCTGGACTACTGGCGCGAGATCCACCACAAGGCCGGCTACGTGGAGATCTCCACGCCGCTCATCATGAACAAGCAGCTGTGGAAGACCTCGGGTCATTGGGACCACTACAAGGACAACATGTACTCCACCGTCATCGACGACGAAGAGTACTGCATTAAGCCCATGAACTGCCCGGGTGGCGTGCTGGTGTACGCCTCCAAGCCGCACTCCTATCGCGAGTTGCCCATTCGCGCCGGCGAGATTGGCCTGGTGCACCGCCACGAGCTGCGCGGCGCCCTGCACGGCCTGTTCCGCGTGCGCTGCTTTAACCAGGACGACGCCCACCTGTTTGTGCGACCCGACCAGCTGACCGACGAGATTGTGGGCGTGGTCAACCTCATCGACTCCGTGTACCAAAAGTTTGGCTTTAAGTACCACGTTGAGCTTTCCACCCGCCCCGAGGACTCCATGGGTTCGGACGAGGACTGGGCGCGCGCCGAGGAGGGCCTGCGCACCGCTCTGGAGCAGCTGCACATGGACTACGAGGTCAACGAGGGCGACGGCGCCTTCTACGGCCCCAAGATCGACTTCCACCTGGAGGACTCGCTCGGTCGTACCTGGCAGTGCGGTACCGTCCAGCTCGACTTCCAGATGCCGCTCAACTTTGACCTGGAGTACGTGGACGCCGACGGCACCAAGAAGCGCCCCATCATGCTGCACCGCGTGTGCTTTGGCTCCATCGAGCGCTTCATCGGTATTCTGATTGAGCACTTTGCGGGCAAGTTCCCCACCTGGCTGGCTCCCGTGCAGGTCAAGGCGCTTCCCGTCTCGGAGAAGAGTCGCGACTACGCCCACGAGGTGTGCGCCAAGCTGGAGGAGGCCGGCATTCGCGTGGTCTGCGACGACCGCGACGAGAAGATCGGCTACAAGATCCGCGAGGCCCGCAGTATCGACCGCGTGCCCTACATGCTCATCCTAGGCGAGAAGGAGGTCGAGGCCGGCAACATCTCCGTCCGCGATCGCTCCAATGAGACCGTTCAGATGAGCGTTGACGAGTTTGTTGCCAAGGTGCTCGAGGAGATCAAGACCCGCGCCTAAGGCAAACTTCACAACAATTAACAAAGGCGACCGTCCACAAAGGGCGGTCGCTTTTTTCTTACCAAAATAAGAAAAGCCGCTGGTTGAGCGGCTTTTTTTGTTGCACAAAAAGGTACAGGTTTTTGTAGAGGGGTATGGAGATGCACCTACTGGCAGTACAATTTGCGTAATCTGGGCAAACGCTGATTAATTGCTCGTATAATGGCCTATGTCGAAAGATACAAAAATCTGTACTTTTGCGACTGCGCCTAGCTGCGAGCGAGAAGCCTGTTCTAAACGCCCCTGCATTTGCGTGCATCGCAAAGCCAAAAGAGGGGGGCGAGAACATGGAACAGACGGCACGGCGCCAAGAGCAGCTGCCAGGCGCATTTAACGGCGTCACCACCAACAGCCAGCACGGCCGCGTCCGCTGGTATCTGGTCCACACCCCCAATGGAAAAGAGCGCGAGACCTGCGAAAAGGTCCGCCGTATTATTCCGCACAACCTTATGCAGGACGCTTTTGTGATGCAAAAGGAGTTCTGGTTTAAGCGGGACGGCGCCTGGTCGCTCCAAACCAAACCCATGTACAAGGAATACTTCTTCGTTGCCACGCACGATGCCGCCGCGCTCGATAGGGCCCTGGCCCAGTTGAGCTTTGGTTGCCGCATCGCCGGCAGTAGGGAGCGGGCGTACATGCCCATGCCGGACGACGCGCAGGACTGGTACCGCAGCGTGCTGGACGACGACGGCGTGGTGCGCAACAGCGTTGCGCGCATTGAAGACGGCGTGTTGCACATAGAGCAGGGTCCCTTGGTGGGGCAAGAGGCCCGTGTGCAAAAGATCGACCGTCGCAAGCGCTGGTGCCTGGTGGACGTAGGCGAAGGCGGCTCCGCATTTAGGGAGTTGCTGCCGCTTGATGTTCCCATCAAAACGTAAGGGAGACGTTGCGCCAGCTATTCGTTCGCATTTTTGAATTTACCGATTGGGGGGTCCCTGGGGAACGGGGACGTAAGTTTGACTGTGGCTGCTAAAAAAGAAACAGAGAGCTGCGTATCCGTGGGGGGCGCACTTGGTATTAAAGAGATTAAGCCGAGCGGTACGCTTGGATACCGCTTTATTAAGAGGCTGTTTGATCTGGTGTTCAGTCTTTTGATGAGCGTACTGCTGTTTATCCCTATCGCCATTGTGTGCGCGCTCATTAGCCTCGAATCGCCCGGCAGCCCCATGTATACGCAAGAGCGCGTCGGCAAGGGCGGAAAGACAATCAGGATTTTTAAGCTTCGCAGCATGGTCGCAGATGCTGGCGATGTGCAGAAGTATTTGAGTCCTGAGCAGCTTCATCAGTGGGAAGTCGAACGCAAAGTTGACGATGACCCTCGTATTACCAAGATTGGTCAGTTCATTCGTAAATGCTCTATCGACGAGATGCCTCAGTTTATCAATGTCTTGAACGGAGACTTGTCTGTTATTGGGCCTCGCCCCATTACACGGGATGAGCTCGAGCAGCATTTTACGGATGTAGAAAAAGCTGAGTTGCTTTCTGTTCAGCCTGGCATTACCGGTCTTTGGCAGGCAACTGATCGCAACGAGGCGACATTTGAGAGTGGCTTGCGTCAGAAGATCGAACTTCGTTATGTGCAGAACCGTTGCTTCCGTATGGACTGGAAGTGCTTCGCGGGCACCTTTGGCGCCATGTTCGGCAAAGAGAGAACGGGGCGCTAGATGGGTTATCGCATTTTGCTTATGGCTCCGACTTTCTTCGGGTATCGTGATCGGGTGCGTGATGAGCTCTCTCGCCAAGGTCATAGCGTTGTATGTGTTGATGACCGTCCAAGCGAGTCTGTCTCCTTCAGATCCTTTGCGAAGATCAGCTATAGACTTGTCGACGGGCAGATTGCTAAGTATGCCGAATCCCTTAAGAAGAAGGTCGCGACAGGTGATTATGATTTGCTGATCTTCATGGGTGGCATGTCTTTTTGTTTCACACGCGATCAGTTTTCATCCATCAGGTCATCAAGCAATGCTCGTTTTGTTTCGTACCTTTGGGATGCTTTCAACAATTGCGAGCGTTTCGGTGCCTGCCGGGATCTATTTGACGATGTTTATTCTTTTGAGCCGTCCGACTGCGAACGTTACGGTCTGAAGTTTCGTCCTCTTTTCTTCTCTGGGGCATACGATGGCCTGCCTCTTGTTCCCGACGGTGGGTTCATGTATGATGCTTGCTTCATAGGGAGCGTGCACCAGCCGAGCAAATTTGAGGCGGTTAGCTCTATCTGCGACAACCTAGAATCGCAGGGCCTGCGGGTGTTTCGTTACTTCTTTATGCCGTCGAAGTCGGCGGCCTCGTTGCGGCGTCTTACAAACCCTGCCTATCGGGGTGTTGAGTTCAGCTTTGAATCGCTCTCGACTGAAAAGATAGTTGAGATTTATGCGCGTTCCAAAGCAATTGTCGATTCTCCCCAGGCTGGACAGCGTGGTCTTACCATGCGCACGCTCGAGGCCATCGGAGCGCATAGGAAGCTGATTACTGCCAATCCTGATGCGGCTCTCTACGATTTCGCGAGTAAAGGCGATGTCGCTGTGTGGAGTGGGAAGGGCAGCGTCCCCTCTCAATTCTTTACGACGCCTTATCGGGTGCTTCCCGATGAAGTGTATCGCGGCTATTCCATTGAAACCTTCGTAAAGGCTCTGCTGGGTAGCGAGCCAGCCTATGAAGGCTACGAGAAAGGCAACTTATGAGGATTATGGTCACCGGTGCCGACGGTTACATCGGCAAGGGAGTCGTCTCTCATCTCCTGGATGCTGGACACAAGGTCATGGCCATGGGTCTATGTTCGTGTGGGCTGAAGCACGATAATCTTGAGGAGCACGTTGGCGATGTGTTCTCCTACAATTTCCAGTCCAATGAGAGCCCGGATGTACTGCTGCACCTTGCTTGGCGCAACGGCTTCTCACATAACGACATTTCGCACTTGGATGACCTCTCTAAGCACTATCTATTTATCAAGGCGGCGCTCGAGGCGGGCGTCAAGCGCATCGCTGTCATGGGCTCTATGCACGAGGTCGGTTACCATGAGGGCGTCGTTGACGAGAACACCCCCTGCAATCCCACTACGCCCTACGGTGTTGCGAAGAACGCCCTCCGTCAACTTACTGGAGAGCTTTGCCGCCAGCATGGTGCCCAGATGCAGTGGCTCCGTGGGTTTTATCTCGTTTCTAACGACGGGCGCGGGTGCTCCATCTTCTCGAAGATCGTCGCGGCTGAGCTCGAGGGTAAGGACGAGTTCCCGTTCACGAGTGGTCGATGCAAATACGATTTCCTTCCTTATGAAGATTTCTGCCGACAGGTCGTCGCCGTCGTCGAGCAGGATGAGGTTAATGGCATCATCAACATCTGCTCCGGTGTGCCAATCGGCCTTGGTGACTACATCGAGCACTTTATTAATGAGAACGGCTTCTCGATCAAGCTCGGTTACGGTAAGTATCCCGATCGTCCGTATGATTCGCCCGCCATCTGGGGCGATGCAGCGAAGATTCGCAAGATTCTTGCGGCTAGGAGTGGCCTTGATTAACCAATACTCCCTTGGAGAGTTTGTCGGTAACTGCATTTACGTTGCCTATACTAGACTTCGCTTTCCTGGGGCGAGACTTATTAGGTTGCCTTTTTACTTACGAGGTGGAAAGAAGCGCTTCTCCTATGGGCATGGCCTGACGCTCGGTTATGGCTGTCGCTTTGACCTTGGCGGAGAGGGCGTTGCCCTAAAAATCGGCAGCAACTGCAAGTTCAATGATAGAGTGCATATAGTCGCGCATGATTCCGTTTCAATCGGTGACAACGTGCTGATGGCTTCGAATATATTTATCTCTGATACTAGTCACGGTGAATTCGCCGGTACATCAGCGTGTCCTTACGTTGCGCCAGACGACAGGGAGCTTGCTACTAAACCTACCGTCATCGGTGACAATGTCTGGATTGGCGAGGGCGTATGCGTTATGCCGGGCGTTACGATTGGCGACGGGTGTACCGTTGGCGCTAATGCCGTCGTAACTAAATCGTTTCCCAGCAATACCGTACTCGCTGGGTCTCCCGCACGGGCTATCAAGAAATGGAACGAAGTCTCTCAAAGTTGGGAGAGGGTGTAACTATGCTTGAAACTGCATCGGTTGCAATGGCTGTATACAACGGGGAGCGATTCCTTGAACAGCAGATTGACTCTATCTTGGTTCAACTCTCTTCGGATGATGAGCTTGTTATTTCCTATGACGAATCACAAGATGGCACTTTGTCACTCATTTCCAGATATGCAGAGACTGACGGACGAGTTAAGATTGTTCGCAATGCGGAGCCTGGCGTAGTCGGCAACTTCAACAACGCAATTCAGAACTGCTGCAAGGACATAATTTTTATTAGCGACCAGGATGATATTTGGAAACCTGGCAAAAAGGATGCCATGCTTCGACTTCTGAACGAAACTGGTGCTGACTTAGCGATACATAATGTGGTTCATATTAATGGGGAAGGCGCTGTTATCTCGAAGCCGCTATTTGAGGAATACGGTATCAGGGGTGGTTTATTGCGAAATTTCGCTAAACCACGATACAGCGGCTGCTGCATGGCTTTTCCTGCAAGCTCAAAACGACTCATCATGCCTATGCCCTCTTGTGTCGTCAATTATGATCATTGGATCGGTATGGTCTGTGAAAAATTTGGAACGGTTGTCTTCGATAACCGTGTCTTTCTGGAGCATAGACTGCACGGCGGTAATGTAACGACATCACGAAGGAAACTCAAGATCGTTGCTGCTCAGCGAGCTAATCTCCTCTGTGAACTTGTCAAGAAGGGGAGGACTCTTAAATGAGTACTGCTTCCCTTATTGTTGTTGTCTACAACCAGACTGTGAATGATGTGCCTGTAATTAATGCAGCCTTAAACGCGTTCGTAAGACCTGAAATCATCGTCTGCGATAATAGCACTCGGGAGTATGGTAACCGAGCAATCTGCGAGACCCTTGGTGTTTGCTATGTCGATATGGCTGGGAATAAGGGCCTTACTGCGGCATATCGAGCTGGCATCGAGAGATGCCATGGTGATCTGGTTTGTCTGTTCGATGACGACACCGAGGTTGATCAAGATTATTTCACCGCTTTGGATGGCCTTGACGTTTCTTCACCTGACTGGGATGTTTATCTTCCGCTTGTTTTGAGTGGCGATTCTGTCCTTTCACCTTGCACCTTTGACGGTTTTAGGGCCCATCCTTTTCCAGACATCGACTCTGTTTCGGATTGTTCTGAGCTGAGCGGCATCAACAGTGGAATGATTGTAAAGCGCTCCGTGTTCGAAGCTGTTTCATACGACCCTGATCTCTTCTTGGATTTGGTTGATCACAAGTTTATTGATGATGTGAAAAAGGCGGGAATGAAGGTCGTTTACTTACGCGGCCCACTTCTGAAGCAGAGCTATTCCCTTGCGTCAGATAACGTTGATAAAGCATTAATACGCTTATCGATTTTTGAACGCGATGCACGGCATTTTTATGGCAGTTCTACCCCCCGGCGCCTTTATTGCATTGGAATGCTCGCCGTAAGGAAAGCCAAGCTTTGTCTTAAATACCGAACAACTTGTTTTCTTATCCCGACTAAAGACAACGGAAAGGTGTAATTAATGAAAGGCATCATCCTCGCCGGCGGGTCCGGCACGCGCCTGTACCCGCTCACGCTCGTGACCTCCAAGCAGCTGCTGCCGGTCTACGACAAGCCCATGATCTACTACCCGCTGTCCAC